>CALWBE010000013.1 GCA_944375955.1 uncultured Clostridia bacterium
GGCTCGGTAAATATAGTTTTTCTCGGTGACAGCGTTACACACGGCTGCTTTGGCGCTACCGGAGATCCGAGGCGTGATCATGACAGATTTGCTTCATATACAATGAAATTTCACAAAATGATAGGAATGCTGTTTCCAAATACCGTATTCAACATAATAAATTCTGGTATCGGCGGAGAAACAGCTTCTATGGGGCTTGCAAGGTTCGACCGCGATGTTCTTGCATATCATCCTGACCTCGTGGTGATATCTTTCGGTGTGAACGATCATACGGAACATGATAAATATATCGCTTCTTTATCGGAAATGTTCGATATATTAAATTCATTAGATATTCCCTGCGTTTATCTTACCGAACATATGATGAATACATACTCTGCCGATGATACTGCCGAACATATAAAAGAATACTCAAAAGTCACATGTGAAAAGCAAAATAACGGAACAATGGATAAGCTGTTTTCAGACGGCATTGCTCTTGCAAAATCAAAAAATATTACTGTATGCGATATGTACGGAAAGTGGAAAAATTTGTATTCATGCGGAGCTGATATAACCGGACTTCTTGCGAATCGTATAAATCACCCCATACCCGAAATGCACGATATGATCGCTTACAGCCTTATTTCTACGCTTTTTTTTGAATAATTTTTTTGAAAATAAACGAAAAAAGTCGTACGATTTTTTATTTCATATCCATAAATTCAATAAAGTTCTTGACATAATTGATAAAATATAATAGAATAATAATAGAGCAAACAAAATAAATATGTTTACTCGCTTTAACGTATTCTTCCCCATAAAGATAGGAGATTAACATCATGGCAGATAATGAAAATATTTTTACTCTTACTGACGAAGAAGGAAATGAAAGTCAATTTGAGCTGATAGGCAATCTTGATATAAATGACAACACATATGTTGCTCTTGTTCCGGTAGATACAAAAGAGGGTGATGAAGAGGAATATGTCATCCTCAAAGTGGAAGAAGACGAAAACGGCGAGGAATTCCTCGTTACAATCGACGACGATGATGAGTTTGATGAAGTGGCAGACGCTTTCGAAGATGAGTTTATGGCGGAATTTGACTATGACGCCGCTGAACAAACCAGTGATAACGAGGAAAAATAAAAAAATATAACAAGCAGCTATATTTTTCATTTATTCGTATAGTCACTCTGCATTTTAAAATAATTCTTCCTGCTGAGTTTGTGATTATCCGGTCATATAAGCCCACAAATTTAAATTGGAGTCCGAAGAAGTTTTCGCACGCAGGTATGCAGACCTCCCGTCTCTCCCGTTCCCCGGCAATTCGCCGGAAAAGACCGGAGATTTAACGGATGTTGGGAGCACAAAGCCGCGAATAGGACACCTCCCTTGCTAAGGCAGGGTTTCTTCTGTCGGGTAACACGGCCCCGCGGGGTTTTATTTTGGTTTTTTAATCATTGTAAAAAATTCCGCAATTACGGGATAATATAAAATTCGGCCGGATTATTTTATAATAACGGTCGAATTTTTATTTTAATGTATTTATGCACAAAAATTTGTTTTTTTTCCATCTTTTTTTGTAAAAATAATTAAAAATGATTGACTTACTGTAAAAACAATATTATAATATAGATGGTAAGTCACGTTAGTATTGCGGACTATCCAAAAAATATTTTACGGAGGATAATAAACATGAAAAGAATCGTAGTAGCTCTTATGACAGTGGTTCTTCTCTGCACACTCGTAACACCAGCGTTTGCAGCAGATCCTAAGAACGCATTCGAGAATGTAGTTATGAACGCAAACGAAGATGAATTCGGCTATATCGCTAATGATAGCGAAAGAACACGAAATGGGACAAATATTAGCTATATGGAAGCATACGGCTGCGGCAACGGCGCAATGGGAGATGCTGTACAGTTCAAGAATCTTGACTTCGGCGAAAACGGCGCTAAAGAAATGACAATATTCTTCTCATACGGCGGAGAAAATACAACAACAGTAGCAGCAAAGCTTGACAGTCTGTCAGCTGAACCTTTTGCAACATTCGCTATTACCAACACCGGCGGATGGGATAAGACAAAGGCAAAGGAATTCACAGCAGATGTATCTGTACCGGGCGGAGTTCATGACGTATTTGTTGAATTTACAAACGAAGAGTCAGGATCTTTCTCATATATTCGTTTTACAGAAGCAGACGCTCCTATCGAAACAACAACACCTGTTGCTCCTGCAACAGCAGATATGGGCGTTATAGCAAGCGTCGCTGCAATCATGACTTCTGCAGCAGGCTTCGTTGCTCTTAAAAAGAGATAAGTTTTAAGAACTAAATAATTTTTAAGTTATCTTAAAATTTAAAACTAATAATTGAAAATAAAAGTCATTCAGATTTTTTCTGAACGGCTTTTATTTTTTTACAAATTTAAATAAAATCAATAAAAATTAAACACTGCAGTTTTATTAGAAAAGTGAGTTTTTACATTTTTATATAAACAAACACAGATATTAAAAAACATCAGACTTGATCATATTAAATAAAATCATGAAATAAATTCTGCTTTTATTATAAACCTATTGCTATTAAATATTAATTATACTTGGCTACAATAAACCTGTATAAAGATAAAACAGATGCTAAAAACAGCAAGTAATTTATAATTTATGTATTATCCATATTGAATCATTTTACCATGTTCATCTCATCAGAAAATCAATATATAAAGCATAAAATAATGCTGAAATACAACGAGAAAGGCGTTATTTTTAAATATATGTTATTGTAAAATAAAAGCGCATTATTAAAAATAATGCGCTTCTTTTAATTTTAATTATATCAATTTATATTGTCCTGTGTCATTCATCTATGGCAACAGTAACAGCATTATAGTCTCCAAAATAATTTCTTATATCGTTGTGCATATCATATGTACAAGTCTTTAAAACACCTTTAAGTAAGCCTAAAGTACAGCCTATAGTCTGGATATAAATATTGCTGTCATCCTCTTCGGTAGAATTTGCCGGAAGATTAAGCAGATAACCGGCACACCTGTCGAATATATTATAAAATGCATGCTCATCTTCATTGAGGCTGAGAGACGCACCACAATACATACGTGCTGATTTTTGACGGTATCTTACTATAGATCCCCAGCCGTAACCGCCCATTCGCAGGACATTATACGCACTTATAACATCTCTTGTATATTTGTCCTCCGGAGGAGTTGAACCGTCACCGGGTGCGTTATAAAATTCTATTCCCCAGTGGCAGTATTCTATAAGGTTTCCGTAATAGCGTACCCCTTCCTGAGTACATGCCGTACCGTCGGAAAACTGATGCGTAACACCTGTATCATATATCTGATACATCCAGTTATTTTCTACATGATAGCCGTTGCAGCCTCCGTATATCTCAACCGCATTGCCGTAGTTTACAGCAGCACTATTGCCGTTTTTCTGCAAAACCGAACCGCCAAGCCATGAGAAAACACAGTTTGTAACAGTTACATCTTCGCATGTTCCAAATCCAACAGCGTGAGCTCCGGTAAATTTCATTGCAAGATTATCTATAGTACATCCATTTGGATTGCCCGCAACAAATATATTTATACGTTCGCCTATCTCTATAGAATCAAATCTTTCTCCCGGATTTCCTTCAGTACTGTATAAATATAAATCTCCCACTGTCATTAAACCTGCGGTAATATCGGAATAAAACTGAAGATCTTCATTTAAATCAGCAGGCCCTGTAAAATTAAATGTGTCAAGATTCATTATCTTACCATACAGCTCGTAATATGAATCTTCACTGTAATCAAATAGATCATGGTCAAAGCCTATAATTCCGACATTTTGCAACTTTTCAGTACATTTATAAACATTGGGATACTCAGTTTCTACCCACAGTGACGGATCACCGCCGTAATTCTTTTTAGACTGCATTATAAGCGGCTTGTCTCCGCTCCCGTATGAACCGTACACAACACCTCCGGACACTGTAATCTGACCGCGGTAAATACCGCCGCGCTCAAACAGTACGGCATCTCCTGAGCGAAGTGTTATAGTCTTTAATTTTGAAATAGTTTTTATAGGTCTGCTTTCAGATTTCCCATCGTTTGCATCATTTCCGTTCTTTTCGGAAACATAATATATTGTTCCTGTTATTCTGTCAGAATAAATATCCAAAGTATTAGGCGTATACAAAATGTCTTTCTTCATCTGTTCAGAAATTACATCAACGCCTTCTCTTATAGCTTCGCCGCTTAGGTAACTCGATTGAGCATATAAAGATTTTACATAATTTTCGGCACCGCTTCCGGGAGCAGGAATAACATATTGTTCACCCAATGAACTGAATGTCCAATTTCCGGAAGCAAGATCAGATGATGCCGCAGCTATTTGAGTTTCGGCCCAGTGTCCCGACGTATCAGAAAAATCCGATACTGCATCAGACGCCGGAGTTCTGTCAATATATCTGTTTATAATAGTTACAGCCTCGGCTCTTGTCAATGTTTTTTCAGGTCCGAAACTGCCGTCCTCAAATCCGTTTACGCATCCGCTTCTTGCCGCGCTCATTATTGCATTGTAATAAGGGGAATCACTTGAAACGTCAGAAAAATCAAAAAGCTTTATTGACACCGGGTATTTGGGAAGAATATTGTCAACTATGTATACAAATTCACCCCTTGTTATACTCTTCTCAGCATAAAGCAAAGAACTTTCATTCCACTCTGAGGGAAGTATATCCATATATTCAAGATATGCGATCGCGTCGTAATACCAGTCGCTCTTTAATAAATCTGTAAATTCCGTTGTGTACTTGTTTCTAATAGTATCAGGATTTGTTGTGGCGCTTATTATAAGGCTGACAGCTTCCGCACGGCTTATAGGCTCATCAGGATGGAAAGTGCCGTCAGGATATCCATCTACATAAGAGGTTTCAAGAAGCTCTGCAGTTGCTTGTCCCTCTCTCAAATACTTTATAACATGTTCTCCGGGTTCGACCGTTATTTCTCCGTCAGAAATTTCTTCGCCGTCAAGCTGTGCATAATATCCTTTATTCGACGTTACTTTGAACACGCCGGGATTATCAGTAGCCTCAACCATTCCATGATTTCCAGAGCGAATTACATATACGCCGTTTTGGGCTTCAGGAAGCTCATATGATGATATAGTTGCGTTATTAAACACTAATGCCACAAAGCCTCCGACAGTATTGTCGTTTATGCGCGCTGTATTTACACCGCCTACAATGCCCTCATTAACTGTAATTATGACATTGCCGTCAATACGTGCAGTAGTATGCGAAGTACTGTATGCATCAAATCCAATGGTAATACGAGAAATCGAACCGCCGTTTAATGTCAGAGAACAATCACCTGTAACGCCCTGGCTTGGCGAAGTCGCGTATCCGCCTCCCACAAAAATTATCTCGGCAGATCCGTTTTCCACAATTGTATTTGTAGATGATACTACACCGTATTTGCTTTCGCCTATTCCGTCATGCACAACAAAAGTGTAGCCTTCGCTGACAATTCCGTTTCCTATAGTAAATTTATATCCGCAGGTATTGACAAAACAGCTTGATCTTGCCGGAACCATTTTTAGATATTCGATTTTTGTTTCTCCCAATAAGCCGATAGCATTATATCTTAACTTAGCATCCTCGTATATTTCACCTGTTGCGGGATCTTTTCCAGTAATAGTTATTGGCTTTGTCTGGCTCGCCCATCCCCATGCTTTTTTAGCATCATTCCACGCCTTACTATTATCACTTTCTACATCTCCCATTATTACAACCGTTCCTCCTCCGTAGCCGGAAAGAGTTTTATAAGCGGCTGCAAGCGTTTTATACGGTGAAGAAGCCGTTCCGCTGCCGTAATCGCTTCCGTTAGGACTTACATAAACCGTAACTGCATCATCAGCTGAAACGCTTGTCGGATATACGGCAAACGACACAGATACGAGAATAATTGCAACAAAAAATGAGATTGCTCTCATCAATCGAGTTTTTTTTGCAAAATTCACGGAAAATACCTCCGATATTTTTAAAAATTCATATATTTTAACATTTAATATTATATTATAAAAAAGCAAATTTGTCAACCGGAACTATTTTCTCGTAAGTTTTAGAGTTTGTCTGTTTTTATACAGCTTTTCTGTATAAAAATTTAAGCCTAATGTTCGGTTAATATTATGTTATTTTTTGATAAACCGATATTTCAAATGAAAGCTCGGTATCTATAAACGGAAAACGTAAAAGCTTTTGCGCATCTGATCTTGAGGTTTTCCAATAATAAGGTGTCATGGCAAAAAGATCTGTTATATCCTCTTCTGCTATTCGCGCATTGTAATCCAACGATTCTTTTCCTATATATTTAAAGCCTTCATATTCCCGCAGCTTTTCCTCGTTGTCATACGGATTTTCATAAATTGCCTTTTTGAGTCCCGAAAGATGATATTTCCCCGGCCCTGCTACAAACATAAATCCGCCTTCTTTTAAAACCCGGAAATTCTCCTTTTCTCCAACCGGAGCAAAAACTGATATAACCGCGTTAAAAGTTTCGTCAAAAAAAGGCAGTGAAAAAATGCCGCAAACAGAATATCTGTTTTTTTCTCCATATGAGGTTTTTTCGCTTTTTGCCGCAAGCTTTATAGCTTCCTTTGCCAAATCCACTCCGTAAAGTTCAGAATTTGGAAAATATTTTCTTGCGGCACGTAGATAATACCCCTCTCCGCAACCTGCGTCCAATACTTTAAAAGGAGCTGCATATTTATTTAAGGTCTCGCACAACAATAAAGCAAATTTCTCGTAATATCCCTTTGACAGAAAGCGTCTGCGCGACAGACACATTTCCGCGCTGTCCCCGCTGTCGCTTTTTCCAAGCGCCAAATTGACATATCCTTCCTTTGCAATATCAAAATTGTGGCCATTCTCACATATGCAGCTTTTGCCGGTAATATGCAATGGCAATAAACATACGGGACATTTGTAAGCTGTTGTTGTCATATTTCTCATTTTTTAATCTCTTCCGCCGCAGCTTCTTCCGCCGTCGATAACATAATTGTCTCCGGTAATAAACGCAGCCTTATCCGAGCACAAATACATTACAAGATCTACTACCTCTGACGGTTCGGCAGCTCTGCCCAGTGCAGTTTTCATATTCGCCATCGCCGGTCGTGTAAGCACAGGTCCCGGAGAAACCATACAGCAGCGAACTCCGTATGGAGCTCCTATGAGCGCCATCGATTTTGTAAATCCTACAAGTCCGCTTTTCGCCGCGCTGTAATCAGCTGCTCCGCTTCCTGTAACTCCGTCTACCGAACCGATATTAACTATAACGCCGCTTTTTTGTTCCTTCATATACTTTATAGCGCATTTTGCCATATATAGAGGAGCTCGAAAATTAACATCTATGCCCCACTCAAGAGCCTCAAGCGACAAGCCGGTAAAATCACACTGTTCGTTGAAAATTCGTCCTGCCCATCCTCCGGCATAACTTACGGTTATATCAACAGATCCGAATTCATTCTTCGCCGTATCGACGGCATTTTTTATTTCCTCAAATGACCTTACGTTTGTAACGACAGGCAATACTTTTCCGCCTGCCGATTTTTTTATTTCTTCGGCGCATTTCTCAAGCGCATCCTTGTTTACGTCGAGCATAACGACATTTGCGCCTTCCTCATAAAAGCATTTGCTTGTCAAAAATCCCATACCGGAAGCCGCTCCGGTTATAACCGCCGTTTTATTTTCAAATCTTCTCATATGTAAACTCTCCTCAGTCGCGGAATCTCTTATAGTCAAGATTTCCGTATATTTCACGAACAGCGCGCAGCAGCGGCTTATCTTTATGGCTGTATGCCGTATACTGCTGTACGCACAAAACCATGCACGATCCGAATAACGGTGCTATTACACGATGAACTTTGCCGTATTGTCCCATACATATATGCAAAAACGGTACTTTTAAATTTTTCCTAAGCTGTGTGGTCAGATATATTCCTTTCAAAAGTTCATCCTCACTTGTAACCTGCGCTGCTATCTTTACTATATCCGCTCCGCGCGATTCAAGGTTAAGAGCCATCTCAAGAACCTTATCCGGTTCGACAAAATTGAATATATGAGCTGACGTCATAACCCGTCCACCCATGGAATGAGCTTTTTCTATAACTTCCTTCTGCTTTTTTACAGCCTCCGTATCATCCGTATAACAGATTCCTTCATGCGCGTCAAACATGTCAGCAAATACATCGATATAATCTGCCCCGGCATCTATTGCTTCAATCAGCATTGAAGCGTTTTCTGCGTCTGTTCTGCCTTCCCTTCGGTAATCAAGTGCCAAAACTGGCTTATCCTCGGCATATTTGAAAATCTCATTTAAACTTTCCTTGTTTCTATATTCTTGATTCAATGCTTCAATATGTAATAAAAAACCATCCGCTCCGTCAAATACCGCATTGCGCATCGTTGCTATGATTTCTGATTTCTCAGGATTATTGAGAGAACATACAAGATCCGGATGTCCGCTTCCGTTTCCAAAAAGATATCTCATTATTTATTCCTCCTGTTTTATTGTTTTTTATCATTATACTGTTTATACTCAAAAATTCAAATGCGGTTTACGATATATTATTTATAAATTACGATACAATTTTTCGCAAACAGTTTTGGATTTTCGGCTTTTTTTCTATACTGATATTGAAATCCGCTAAAAAAAGCTATAAAATAATATCATACTGAAAAACAGAAAACAGGTGAATTTGCATTGGAAACTTTAGAGATCAGAAAAATTTCGGATTCAGTCGTATTATCTCATGAAACAGGCTATTCCCTTAAAATGCACGATCGGCCGAGAAGTTCTATGATACTTACCGAAAGAGGAAAAATAATATATGAATTCGGGACAGTAAAACTTTTATCCGACAGTTCCAGCGTACTGTTTCTGCCCAAAGGCGCCACATACGGCCTTAAATGTATCGAAGGCGGAATATGGTATATGATCGATTTCGAAGGATCCATGGAAAAAAAATTCCCTTTCTGTATAGAAGTCGGCGAAAGCCGCAGTCTTTACGAAAATTTTTTCTCTATATTGAAAAGCGGATCGCAATATAAAAAATTAAGTCTCTTTTATGATATTCTTGACAAAGTAAACAGAGAAAACAAGGATTTGAAAATTCCGGAAACAATCCGCCCTCAGGTATATTATATAAAAGAAAATTACGGGAATACCGAAATAAATAACAATTTTCTTTCACGCATGACAAATATAAGCGAAGTATATTTCAGACGTCTTTTCAGTTTATCTATGGGAGTTCCACCGATGACATACCTGCGCAGACTCAGAATCGATCACGCAAAAAGATATCTTAAAGAACATTCTATGTCGATAGATGAGATAGCACGTCTATGCGGCTATGGAAGTCAATATTATTTCAGCACCGCTTTCAAAAAAGAAACCGGAGTCTCTCCTTCGGAATATTCAAAACTGCACAGCTCTTTATAAAATACTATTTAACAAGTCTTATAAACGGGGATCCCGCATACCGCGCGATCCCCGTTATTGCCGCAGAAATAAGTTCATGCGGTTACATTGTTAATTTTTTTCGATGTTTACAATATTTTTGCCGTCAAACAATATTACTCCATAGCCTGCTCCCATATTGTTTCCGGCAGCAAAAAATCTTTTAAATCTTCTTTGCAGACTCGTTTTTTCCTCCATGTTTTCTGTTTTTCCGTCATATTCTCTGTCAAATATACGCCAAAAATCCCCGTTTTTCGGATCTTCCGTACTGTCTATTACATCAAACAGATTATAAAATTTTCTAAGGTTTGACCCTTCCGGAAAAACTTCATAATGCGGAGGATACAAAAGCCATGAAGAACATACTACCGGCAAAATTCCGCCGCTCAGCCTATCGGAATAAAAAGCATATGCTGATTTTAGAGAATCAATCACATCTTTCTCATTTAAAGGTCCGCATGACGGAATATGGCAGAAATACACCCCATCGCCTTTTTTTAATATATTCTTATAGTTTTCATATGGAAATTCAGATATTTCATACTGAAGGCGGCCCAGCTTATACCGGCTGCAGCTGTAAAAGCCCTGAAACCATTCGGTTACAAAAGTGCCCCAGACGCCGTAAACTTTTTTGCATTCCATAAGCTTGTATTTCAGATCCGTCATAGTATCAACATAAAGTTCGTACGGCAAATTTCTGCTCTTATATATGTATTTTAACGGTATCGAACTCATTATAAGGAAAATCATATCCGACGTTCTGCGGTCAAGTCCGCATTCCTTTGCGGCAATATCAAGAGTTTCAAGATATTTTTTATCCTCGCGGCAGAACATCTCATCCATTGCCTTTAAATAATTTTCAAATGCTGCGCTTTTTACTGACGCTTCTTTTAAGCGTTCTTCAAGGTAATCCGATGCCTCCGGCGGAAACCCCGTCATCTCTCCAAATTCTTTTATCATATTTTAAATTCTCCCCCATAAATACAATATCAATTGTGCTGAGAAAGCTTATTTTTTTAATTTATCTTCATTTTTCTAATAAAAATACAGCTGCGTCAAAAGGTTCTATCGAATAAGGATTTCCGTAATATACCTTGCCTATACTGCCTTCTTTAATCCTAAACTCTGAATTTTGTTTTTCGGCAGAATAATTTATCGCTACACAGTATGTATTTTTTCCGTCATCATGTTCTGTTACTGATATGTATTTATTCTCGGAAATTATCTTTCTTTTGCTCAATACGTTTTCGAATATTTTAGAATAAATTTTATACCGGTTGGTATCAAAAGCCTCGCTTTCTTCTATCAGCATTTCCTCAAGCGGAAAATTTACATAGAATACCGTTCCTTTACCGAATCTGTTTTTTGTCATAGCCGGATTTCCCTTATCATCGTATGCGATCACCTGTGCGTTCTCGGCTGTCAGATTATATTTTCTGCTGCGTGTAAAAGAAATTTCTTCTCCATCAAGCGCTATAAATCCGCTTTTTATGTCCGGAAGTGATGAATCGTTTACTTTAAGACCAGTAAGTTCTTTAAATCCAGACAGTATACCGTCATTGTTTGATATATATAAAGTCGCTCCGTTATCATATACTCTACTTTTTATATATTCATATGTCTCGTCAGGCATTATCTCATGCATACATATCGATGGCATCATATACACATCAGATTCAGGTATTTTCTGATCGCAATATGCAAATCTCAGACTTATATCATTTTGCTTGGCAAGACAATATGACATATATCCTACTCCCCAGTGCGGCTGTGATTTCGTAAGTATGCAGACTGCCTCTTCTTTTATCTTCGGAAGCTTAAAATCAAGCTTCAAAATAAAATCGGCAAATTTTTTCATCTCCTTAAGAACCGGCTTAGGGTTCCTCTCCGCATCGATCATTCCAAGCTCTACCTCACACATGTTCCACGTATACGGTATAGTCTTTAAATTTGTCTGCTCATTAGCACACCACCACATAACCCCTGCGGCTCCGTTCGCATAATTTGAAAACAAGTTGCATCTTAAAAAATCTCCGGCGGCTTCATCGCTGCAAAGCATCGGTCCCATTGTGCCTATCTCCTCGACAAGGCACGGCTTTCCGCCTATATCGCCGTATAATTTTGTTTCACAAGTCGCATGCATTGATGTCCTGTATGATGCGATACCGTCTTTTTTGGTATGCTCTACCCAAAACGGATACGGATGTGTCGTAAGTATATCTGTAAATTCCGCCTGACCCTGAATAGACCACGACGGTCCTGCGTCGTCAGCGCTTAAAGAATGCATTCCCGATACCACAGGTCTTGTTCCGTCCGCAGCCTTTATGGCGTTTGAAATAACCGAAGTCCAGTTCATAGCAATAAATCTGTCGTCGGCATTCGACATGCAATTGCATTCATTTCTCAAAACACATGCATGCGGTTTTATGAGCAGGCATAGTCTTTATTGAATTTTAACATATTCCCCACTTGTAAGCCAACTGTTCAGCGCTTCGGGATAATCGACAATAGGTTTTTCTGTTTTATAAAAATCAACTGTATCAGCTACAATCTGCAAATTCCACAACGGAGCAGCATATACCAGAACACAATTATCAGAGACAGAGAACATCGATACTATACCAGCAAAAATATCGTTATCATATTCATATATCAGCCAAACAATAGTTGGCTCAATACTTCTGTCGGTTTGAAACGAAGTAGTTACTCCCATTATGCGTTGTGACGCAAGCATAGTACTCCCGCTTCCAAAGTTTGCGCACAATACATTTGCGAAAGGTTTTACTAATAAATTTTCCATTAATTCATAATCATATGTTAAACCTATTATATCAACACTATTATAACTATTATAAACATCATACAAACTTTCGGCTGGATATATTATAGCATTTGCAGGAGTATAATTCATGTATTTGCATGAAAGGCAAAGAGCAAGCATCTCCGGCCCGCAATTTACTACTCCAGATCCTAAAAATACCCTGCTTGCACGTTTTGCGACTGACTTGATAGCAGCCTGAGCAATATCAATTTCCAGATTTTCCGAAGAGAGAATATTGCTATCGCCGTTCATTTCGCAATCAAATATCGAGCAGGATACTGTAGGATCGCATTCAAATACATCGCATTGAAACGACATTTCCAAAACTCCAGACGAAGCAGTATTAACAAAGTTATCATCATCTTCAATCTCTCCCAACAACGGCTGTGCCACACATTGTATGGTTCCGTTTTTTGTCTTTTTATAGACAGCAAAAACTCCGATGTCTTTTGAGTAGCGTATCTCAATGACTTGAATACCAGTAAAATCGACAGGTAAAGGATATGCTGTTTCTACACTAAGTATAGAGCCGACCATAGCAGAGTCAGACCCGTTACGGTTGTTAATAATAAAAGGGTATGATTGAACACACAACGAGAGGATTTCCTCGTTTCTGTCAATAACATATCTTTTTGCACTTAACGGTTCATCGTATTGAATTACCGAAGAAGCAAATTCAGAGGCAATTTCAAAAACTCCGGCTTCTTCTGTATATAGGGAGAATTTTTTAAAATTAACGGCTTCTGCCATCTGACGAGCAAGAGCTTTCGTTTCCCCTACTAAAGCGTCTTTAATATCCTCATAGTGCCTATTATCATCTATACCGTTTGTTGTTTCTTTATTGGGGAATTGATCACAGCCAGTAAACAATATCCCAACTAAAATAATTATAGAATAATAATATTTAAAGATTCTCATCTTATAAACCGCCTGCTAATAAAAATAGGAGCAGTAAAAACTGCTCCTTGGTGCTCTTGCGGGGAATCGAACCCCGGACAACTTGATTAAAAGTCAAGTGCTCTACCGACTGAGCTACAAGGGCAAATCATGTTTTTTATGGTCAGGCTGTGTTACAGCCTTATTATAATAGCATATTTCATATAATTTGTCAATACCATTTTTTACATTTTAAAAATTTTGCTAAATTATCATATAAATTGTTGTGTTTTTCTTTATCAGACAGCATTTTCAACAAATTTCATATCAAAAAAATGTTATTGTTGACAAATTAAAAACAAGATGTTATTATATATTTTAATCCATGGGCTTATAAAATAATAAGGAGTGATATTTAATGAAAAGCTCATATGGCCGCACAAATTATGAAAAATTAAGAAGAATGTCAATTATTGCGATTCTTACCGCAATTGTTATTGCTCTTCAGATCATATGTACATTTGTAAAGTTCGGAATGTTTTCGATAACGCTTGCTCTCGCTCCTATTATAATAGGAGGAGCTCTTTACGGAATCGGCGTCGGCGCTTTTTTGGGCAGCGTTTTCGGTCTTGTGGTATTGTTTACCGGTCTTTTAGGCTGGGACGGCGGTACAGTTATATATCTTTTCGGTCAGAACGCAATAGCAACAGTTCTTTTGTGTATACTTAAAGGCGCTGCGGCAGGAGCTGCTGCTGCTTTAATATATAAGCTTATATCAAAACGCAGCGAGATAGCAGCAGTCATTGCTGCAGGCATTGTTTGTCCTATTGTAAATACCGGACTTTTTATAGCGGGAATGTGCATATTCTTCATGTCATCCCTCGAAGCATGGGCTACAGGATACACAATGATATACTATCTTATTTTCATACTTGCGGGCGGAAATTTTGCAGTAGAATTTATAACAAATCTTCTCTTCTCCTCTGCTATCACCCGCGTAATAAGTATCAGAAAGAAAAATTGATCCGAAAAGAGGTGCCGTAGTGGGAATTATAATAGGAATAGACGTCGGCGGCAGCACTACAAAGATCGTCGGTTTTGACAGAGACGGTAAAATGATATCCCCTCTGACTGTTAAAGCTAATGATCCGATAGCTTCAAGCTATGGAGCTTTTGGGAAATTCACCGATGAAAACGGAATAGAGATAAGCGATATAGAAAAAATATCAATGACCGGCGTAGGTTCGTCCTTTACCGAAAACGGGCTTTTTGGTATTCCCACCGAACATGTTACGGAATTTAATGCTATAGGGCTGGGCGGACTTTATTTATCCGGTCTTTCAGAAGCTATTATTGTAAGCATGGGTACAGGTACCGCTATTGTACATGCTAAAAAAGACGGTCTTATAGAATATATGGGAGGAACAGGCGTAGGAGGAGGTACTCTCGTAGGACTTTCCAAAAAGCTTCTCGGTCTTTCGCATGTGTCACATATTGTAGAACTTGCAAAAGACGGAAATGTCGACAATATAGATCTGCGCATAAGCGATATAACAAAAAAAGATATTCTTCCCGGTCTTTCAACAAGTATGACAGCGTCAAACTTTGGAAAGGTTTCGGAAGTTGCTACAAGAAGCGACATTGCTTTAGGTCTTTTCAATCTTATTTTTGAATCTGTCGGCATGCTTGCTATATTTGCTGCAAGATCAAGAGGTATAAAAGACATTGTTCTCACAGGAAATCTTGCCCAGGTTCCGCAGGCTAAAATGACTTTCGGTGTTTTAAACAATATGTTTTCAATGAATTTCAGTATGCCTGACAAAAGAGAATACGCTACTGTCATCGGCGCGGCCTTAAAACAGTTTGAAAACAACCACGGAGCATGCTGCTAATGCGGCATAGCAAAAAACATGAAAGAAATATTTGATAACATTGCCGCGGCACTGACATTAAATGAGTTTTACTTTCATGAAATAAAAATTTATGCAGGCAAGGCTGCGGCAGTATTTATCTTGACGGCCAGCCTTGTCTCGTTTATTATGTGCGGTTTCGATAAATTCTGCGCAATTCACGGCAAAAGACGCATATCTGAAAAAGCTCTTCTTCTGTCTGCTGTTTTTTTCGGAAGTGCCGGTCTGCTTGCCGGTATGTATATTTTCAGGCACAAAACAAAAAAATTAAAATTTACCATAACTGTTCCTTTACTTTTGTTCTTTCAGCTTCTTTTGATTTTTTTATGTTTTAAATTTGTGCTTTAAAAAATATATTTTTATACTTATACTTTAAGACTTTTATATTTCAATCTTCAATTTTAATAATAAAAATCCGTGCTTTTTACAGCACGGATTTTTCTGTTTTATCTTTAATTCTTTATTTTATAAATGTATCTCTTATATATTTCGCACTTTTCTCTATGTGTTTTAAAATATCGGGACAGGAACCCTCTTCTACTATAAGCCAGTCATGACTTCCGGATTTATTCACTACTCCGGCAATATCTACTATGCCGCTTCCTACTGCAGTATCATCTGCTGAATCGGGACCCGTAATCTTTTCAATATCACGCATATGAAGTATAGGAAGCCTTCCCGAATATTTTTCAGCAAATTTTACCGGGTCTTCTCCTGCAACAACAATATGACGCGGATCAAGTTCCCATACGACATTCTCCGGATCACAATTTTCCATTATTATATCTATTATATATTTCCCGTCAAGCTTTTTAACCTCATGACGGTGATTATGATATCCGAAAATTATTCCATTCTCGCGGAAAAGTTTGCCGTATTTATCAAGTTTTTTCCCGAAATTTACCCAGTCCTCAAGATCTTTTCCGCCGTATGAAGCTACAGTTACGCTCGCGGCTCCTAATTTTTTGGCAGTTCCTATAACATCGTCCGGATTCTTTTCAAGATTATCCCAGCTCATATTATCCCAGCCGAGATGTATTCCCGCTGTAACAAGTCCGTTTTCCTTCAGCTCGTCGACAATCTCATCTGTGGAAAGTCCGTAAAATCCGGCAAATTCAACTCCGTCATATCCCGCATCCGAAGCATGCCTTAATGCCTTTTTAAGACCTCCCTCGGTCTTCATGATGTCAATAAGCGTGAATAGCTGTAATCCTACTTTCATTTTGCTCTCCTTTTAATATATTTAATAACTTTTAATAATCTGCAAATCAAAATGTTTTATTAAATTTATTTATGATGAGCGGAAGACGTCCTGTCTCCGTATCCGCACTCTACCGGCATAGTTTTTTTCAGTTTGTTTTGTGAAAGCGCAAGTAATACGGGATCAGCTATTTTAAGCATTGTATCAAGCCAATATCTGCGCTGCTCTTCAGGAGTCATTCCTTCGGCCCCCTTTTTTATACAATTCTGTGTTAAAATTAATGCGCAAATGCGCTGATTAAGATATTAACAATTTAGTATAGAATAAAGTTTATTTCTTGTGATATACCTTTATAGTTTATTAACAATTTAGTATAGAATAAAGTTTATTTCTTGTGATATACTTTTATAGTTTATTAAAAATCTGTAAATTTTGAAATTAGGGGCAGTGTTATGTCAAATATTAGTTCATCTGAAAAAAAGCTTGTTATGCTTTGTTCCGCAATATATTTTGTCAGCTATATCACAAGAATAAACTATGCCGCCGTCATGGCCGAATTTATAAAATGCACCGGTTTTTCAAAGGAATCTGCCTCTTTTGCACTTACCGGCATCGCTGTTTTTTACGGTGCCGGTCAGCTTTTCAGCGGATGGCTCGGAGACCGCGTAAAACCTAAAATACTTATTTCTTCCGGACTTGCCGCTTCTGCCGCCATGAACCTTTTACTTCCATTCACAGCGGAATCGGTTTTTCTTCTCACCTCAGTATGGTGCATAAACGGACTTGCTCAAGCAATGATGTGGCCGCCTATTGTAAAGCTTTTATCGTCTTTTCTGTCAGCCGAGAAATATAAAAATGCCGCAGTAACAGTAAGCTGCGGCGCTCAGGCTGCGACTGTTTTTATTTATCTTATAACTCCGGTTTGTATCAGCTTTTCAGGCTGGAAACTTATATTTTTTATTTCTTCCGCAGCGGCAATTATTATGGCACTGATCGTTGCTTTTAAAACTCCTGATATAGACATGCATCATGAAAAAAGTTCTAAAACAGAACAGAATTTATACAATCGCTCCGTAAATAAATCGGTAGTAAGTTTTCCGTACATAATGTTTTTCTTTATCCTAACTGCAACTGTCCTTCAAGGCATAATGCGCGACGGCGTTTCAAATTGGCTTCCTACATATATTGAAAATATATTTGAAATAGATACTTCTCTTGCGATTCTTTCAGGCGTACTGCCTTCTGTATTTGCCGTTATATGTTATAAAATAACCTTATATATCAGCAAAAAAACCTTCAAAAATGAAATGATATGCGCCGCTGCCGTTTTCAGTGCAGCCTTTGCCGCATCTGCTTTGCTTGCGCTTTTTCCTTCATCTGGAGTCGCTTTATCGGTAATTCTTTCTGCTCTTATAACGGGATGTATGCACGGAGTAAATGTTATACTCACCTGTATGATACCGCCTTATTTCTCCAAAACCGGACACATAGCTTTTATTTCAGGGCTTATCAACTCATGCACTTATATCGGTAGTGCTTTGTCCGGTTACGGATTTGCCGTGATAGCACAGCGCAGCGGTTGGAACTCTACTGTTGTAAGTTGGGCTGTCATATGTGCGATAGCTGCAGCTGTATGTTTTATTAACAGCAAAAAATGGCAGTCGTTTACTCTTAATTTTATTTCTCAAAAATAATTATAAAACTGTAAATTAAATGTTACTATTCGGAAAACTTAAAGAACACTTGTTTACAAACAAATGTTTTTATGTTATACTTTAAATATAATTTACTAAAAATAAATATAATAGCAAAATGACACCGCGGCTGTAAGTGTAGGAAAGAAGGAAAACGATGCCTGATCTTAAACCAAAAGAAAAAAGAGTTTTTGATTTTATAAAAGAATCCATTGCAAAAAACGGATTTGCACCGTCTGTCCGCGATATATGTAGCGCTCTGAACATAAAATCAACTTCAACCGTTCATATGTATTTAAGACGATTAGAAGAAAAAGGCGCTATTGACCGCTGTGACGGCAAAAGCCGCGCTATACGCGTAGATTCTGCGGATACCGGGCACGGTGAAAACACATACAGAGTGCCGGTTCTCGGTCAGGTAGCCGCCGGAGTACCCATTCTTACTATCGAAAATTTTGACGGTTATTTAGACTATACAACAATGAAAAAATACGAGCGCGACTCTCTGTTTGCACTTAAAGTTTCAGGAACAAGTATGATAGAAGCAGGCATTCTTGACGGTGATTTTGTTGTTGTGGAACAGCGTACATATGCGGACAACGGCGATATTGTCGTCGCCATGATAGATGATTCCGCAACTGTAAAACGCTTTTTTAAAGAGAAGGGCAGATACCGTCTGCAGCCTGAAAACTCAGAAATGGATCCGATTATAACAGACGAAGTATCAATACTCGGTAAAGTTGTCGCAAGTATAAGATATTATTGATTTCATGCGTAAAATAAATATTCGTAATCAAGTGAACTTGTTTTTCACAGGTTTGTATCCGAAGTGTTTTATATTAAGAAAATTTGTTTAAGACAAAACAATATAAAAACAGCGGACGTCCACTTTTTTGCAGACGTCCGCTGTTTTTATATTTACGGTTCAAGCTCAATTATATTTACGCCTGAATTATTCTTAAGCATATCCTTTTCACGCGTATGGCATGTAAAAATCAATATCTGATATTTTTCCGAGAGTTTTAGGAGTGCCGAAAGAATATTCGGCAATCTGCCGTCATCTATATGTGCGAACGCCTCGTCCAGAACTATAACCGGTGCTTCATGAAACAGTATTTCACACAGGGATATCCTAAGCGCGAGATATGCCGCGTCCTGCGTTCCCTGACTTAAATATCCCGCCTCCCGCCGAACTCCTGCGTCGGTTATTCCTATGCCGCTGTTAGAATTATATATGTCAAGAGTGCTGTACTTGCCGCCTGTAAATATTTCAAACAACTCCCCTGCTCTTGAAGCGATTCGCGGAGATATACCGCCTTTCAGATCTCCGCACGCCTCCTCGAGAGCTTCAAGCGCCATTTCCGCGGCATCCGCTTTTTCATTAGCATCCTTAAGCATAGCTTCGGTAGCCTGCTTTTCGGCAAGTATTTCGGAAGGTTTTCTCACTGAAGACGCCGGAGCCGCCGCCTGCTTTATATATGTCTTTTCAAGATCTGACAGCGATGCGTTGGCTTTTTCGAAAAATTCATATTCTCTCTTTACAGTTTTTTTATCCCTTTCGGGAACATGTGTATAAAATTTCGCAGCGTCTGACAGCGCATGCAGATCATTTACGGCAAGAAAAGTATCATATATGCTGGCACATCGGTTTTTTTCTCTTTCCGCTGCTTCCAATTTCTCAAGAGCCGTCTTCATATTTTCTATAAATCCTGCAGCTGTATTCTCATCAGCTCCGAACGGCAAAAGCAGTTTGCGGAGCTTTTCCAGTGCCTCGCGCAAATTATCCTTTTTAGTCTCTTCCTCTGAAATAAAAAGCTTTTCCTTAGCTTCATACTCAATTATCATTCGGCGCGCGTCAGGCAAGCTTCCGGAGAACTCATAAAAATCGTCAAGATCCGTAAATCCGTGAGCCTTCAGCAGCGCGCGGATTCTCCCGTAATGCGACACTGCATAAATAATCATGGCAACCGCTGCCGCTCCGAATACCGCCGCCGCAGGAATTATAATATTTAAAACGCTTGCGCTTACCGGTATTATTTTGATAATTCTCGAAACAAGGCATATCCCAGACAACACCGCTAAAACCGCCGCGGCTATAAAAGCTCTTTTGCGCGAAGCTGAAATGGATTTTATCCTTTCGGACACCGCGTCTGTATTAGGAAGATTCTCTTCAGAAAATCTTGACAGTCCGTCAAGCGCTTTTATTTTTTCCTCTTTTTCTCTGCGTGCTTTTTTCAAGTTCTCTTCCGCCTCGCAGTATGCCTCTTTCGTTCTTAAATAATTGCCGTATGCCTCCGTAATTTTAACAGTTGTTTCACGATCGCATATTATTCCGTTAAACTCAACCGATTTTTCTGCGTTTCGGTATTCCGCCTCCGCCGCATCAAGCGCTCTTTTCGCGTCCATTACCTTCTGGAGCAGATTATTTGCTTCATATCCTTCGATATTTCTAAGCTCGGCTTCAAGCGTATCCATTTTTTCTTTATTGTATACTATCTTATTTTTTATCTCTATAAGCTTTGCTTCCGCAGCAAGCAGCGTCTTATGCATTTCCGACGCTTCGTCAAAGCTATACCTCAGCTCGCGTATTCTGTTCTCAAGCTCAAAACACATACCGGTTTTTCGCTGCCTGCTTCTGTAAACATTGCGATAATCAACTAATTTTTTTCTCGCCTTTTCTATATCTATATTCTCATCCGCTGAATATACCGTGTTTTGAATTATATCCGAAAGATTTGACATTCGGTCTGCCGATATGTCGTTTTGTCGTATAAACGCAATCTTGGCAAATGCCGCTTCATCCATTCCGAGTATCGCTTCTCCGGGTTCCTTTCCGAAACTGCAGTCCTTCCCTGTCTCATCCGTTATTTTCAATATGTTTTTTGAACCTTGGATCTGCCGTTCTATACGGCACTCGCCTCCGCTGTATGACACAATCGCCGAACCCATAACAGCTCCGCCGTTCCATGGCAAATATTTCAGTTTGTCATTTGTCTGAACCGATCTGGTCTTCTGGGAAGAAAATCCGTATAAAATATAATTTATAAACGACGAAAGCGTACTTTTTCCTGATTCATTTTTCCCGTATACGACATTAAGTCCATCCGAAAATTCAAATCCGCGTTTTTCAAATTTGCCGAATGATCCTATAAATACTTTTTTTAACCTCATAACTATTACCTATTTCCCGTTAAATCGCCATCCGGCTTTTCAGTAAAGTCCTCTAATCTGAAAGCTCCGTTTCCGCCGTCTTTCCCGATTTTTACAATATCATCTTCTGAAAACGGCATCTGCCCTTCTATATCCGATAAGCTCTTTATTCCCTGAGATTTCCAATTATCGATAATTTTCGACATATAAACAAGCGACGGCTTAGATATGTTATTTATTGTCCGCTCATATGCCGCAGCTATAAGTTCTTCGGAAATTCCGTCTGCCGTAAACTGCTCTATTATCTTTTTTTCCTTTGCGGTAAATCCTCTGTTCTCACACCCTATTATGCGCCTTATTTTCGTCTCTACTGTCCTTTCCTTCGCTTTTCGGTCTATGTATTCCTCTAATTTTTCATATGTGTCTATCCCGTCTTCGTCATGCATATGTACGGCAGTACGCTCTATATATCTTACGCTTTTCTTTCCCTCGGATACGCAATATTCTATTATCCCCATGACAAGCTCGCAGCTCATTGACATCGCGTCTACAAGCGAATATAAGCCTGCCTGCTCTCCCGGAGTCAAAATTTTTTCAAGCTTCATTGATGCAAAATTCAATAACGAACGGATATCTTCGTTGCTTTCTATCGCATCGGCAAGTTCTCCCGAAGAATATGATATGCTCTTTTCCGACGGCTTGGTTTCAGATACTATCCGCACCGGCGGCGTTTCATCTTTTTTATATGTAATAATTCCTGTTCCCCGCCAAAATGCCAGCGCCGAATATACTTCACTCTCTGTTATTCCCACCGCCGCCGCAATATCCGCTTCATTTCCGGTCATGCCGCACGATGCAAAAATATGAAATAATACGCGCAGTTCCGCTGTCCCGGCATTTTTTATATGTTTTTCCGCTTCCTTCGGCATAATGAAAACCGAGGAAAAAACACTGTTTTCAAACTTTATCATTTTTTACTCTCCGGATATTTTTTCAGCTGCAAGCAAAATCCCCAGCTTGCCGCTTTCATATGTAAGTCCCCCCTGAAGATATGCCGTGTACGGCTGCCTCATCGGTCCGTCGGCTGACAGCTCTATTGACGCTCCTGAAGTAAAAGCGCCCGCCGCCATCACAACCGCATCTTCATAACCCGGCATATCCCATGCCTCAGGTGTAACATGCGAATCAACAGGAGATCCGCTCTGTATTCCGGCACAAAATTTTAAAAGCCGGTCGGCACTGCCTAAAGTTACCGTCTGCACAATATCATGACGTTCTTCTTCCGCCAAAGGATATACGCTGTAACCTAACCTCTCAAACAGCTTCGCAGCAAACACCGCTGTTTTTAATGCCTGACATACTGTATGCGGAGCATAAAAAAGTCCTTTATACATGCTCTTTGTCTGACCTAAACTTGCTCCCGCTTCCTTTCCGATCCCAGGTGTAGTAAGCCTATATGAAATAAGCTCTATCGCTTTTTTTGTGCCCGCCATATATCCGCCTGTCTCAGCCATGCCGCCTCCGGCATTTTTTATAAGCGATCCTACTGCTACATCTGCTCCGTAATATGTGGGCTCATGCAGATCGCAAAACTCTCCGTAACAATTGTCTACGAAAACCACAACGTCAGGATTTATATCATGCGCCGCTTTTGCAGCTTCTCCTATTTCACTTGATGACAGAGTCGGACGTACCGCATATCCCTTTGAACGCTGTATATAAACCATTTTTATGCTTTTATCTCTTTTAAGCTCACGGCACATCGACTCAATATCTATTCCGCCATCCATTTCGATTCCGCGGTATTTTATCCCATAGTCAGCAAGAGATCCCATTCCTTTTCCGCGCAGACCTATTACCTCATCAAGTGTATCATAAGGTTTCCCGGTCACTGAAAGCATTGTGTCTCCTGTACGGAGTATTCCGAAAAGTCCGATACATAAAGCCTGAGTGCCTGATATTATATTGTGGCGCACAACTGCATCCTCAGCCTCGAAAACTCTTGCAAAAACTGCGTCGAGCGTATCTCTGCCCCGGTCATCATAACCGTAACCGGTCGTAGGACAAAAATGAGATTCCGAAACCTGATATTCGCGAAATGCTTCCATTACTCGCATCTGTATACGAAATGCATTTTCCTCTATTCTGCCAAAAATGCCGGCTTTTATAAGCTCTCTTTCGGTCTCCTCTGCTATTTTAAGCCATTTTTCGGTATCTTTCATCTATTTTCCTCGCTTTTTTCATCACTGAATATAAGAAATGCACATGCCGCCGCTGCTGCTCCGCGAAGATCACGAAGATCACATTTTGATGTCCCGACCTTCTTATTCGACGCAGATATCCCGATTATCCCCGTTTTCGTTCCCTCTGATATAAACGGCGCTATCATTGAAATTTCATCTTTTTCCGTTTCCGCACAAAGCTGATATGATATTCCTATACCCTCAGCCGCCTCTTCCAATCCGCCGGTTACATAATCTGAACACCTGCCTCTTCCGTCCGAAAATGCTATCACCGGCCCTGCGCCTGTCTTTGTACGTCCTTCGGGGATAAGTTTAAACGCTATAGCTATGTCAGCTCCGACTGTATATGCCGCACACTTCTCGCCGCGGGCACCGAGAAGATGCTGCGCAGCAAATATATAATAAACGTCAAATGAAAAAGATCCGGCGCATTTCGCTATATCTATTAAGCTTAAGCAGAATATTTTTGAAGATAAGCCGTTTAAACAAATTCCGTTATCTCCAAAAAAGACCGGCGGATCATCCGCGCATATAAAATCTCCTTCGGATATATCACGGTTTTTATCTTCTGTTTCAAGATAAAAGCTGTCTTCACCTATCTTATCAGTATCAGAACTGTCTGAAAGCAAAACTCCGCGGTATATGCTTTTTCCTTTTTCTATCTGAAATGCTTCTCTTCCGCAAAGTCTTGCATAAAACGGATTCCCTATTCCGTGCAGACGTATTTTACCCTCGCTTTTTGTGTCTGCCGCAACAAAGCCTGCTTCATCCGCCGCCGCTATAAGAGCAATTTTTTCGGCATTTTCAGCTCCGCTTCTTTTAACCGCGATAACATTTCCGATATCATCGGCAAATATATCGTCGCAAAAGTCCGAAAGTTCTTTTTTTACATACTCATACATCGAGTTATTCTTTTTGTCAAGACTTCCGCTGACTGTCTTTATTGAATAAAGCTTCTCTATTTTTTTTCTGTTTTCCGTATTTATACTCATTTTAAAATTCGCCTCTCATTCGGAATTACAATCCAGCCGCTTCATCGGATACCGCAAAAAGCAGCTTCTCAACCTCATCTATATCGCTTTTTTTAGCTATACTGCAGGCAGAATGAATATATCTTGTAGGAACCGCAAGTCCCAGTGTGCGGCATCCTCCGGCAATACGCGTATAAGAACCAGCGTCAGTTCCTCCGGCAATTTTTGTTTTTGTCTGACAAATGATCCCTTTTTTTTCAGCAATAGCTCTTGCTTTTCTGTAAAGGTCTGCTGAATATACAGCCGAGCCGTCCATAAACGGAACAACCGCGCCCCCTCCTACAAGGCATGTCCTTTGAGAACCTGTTACTCCGTAAACATCACCGGCTGTAGTACACTCAAGATTTATGCACAAATCGGGTTTTATTCTTTCCGCAACCGTCTGCGAACCACGAAGCCCGAGCTCTTCTCCGACACAAAATGCAAAATATCCGTCATGCTCTATACCTCTTTCCATAAGCGATATAAGCATTGCGCAGCCTGCTCTGTCATCAAGCGCTTTTGCCTTTATCATTCCGCTTCCTAATTCTTCATATCCGCTGTCAAAAACCGCGTAATCCGCGTATACTCCAAGTTCTTCCGCTTCCTCCCGGCTTTTCGCTCCTATATCTATAAAAAGCGACTTATGCTCAGGTATTTTTTCACTTTCCTCTTTTTCCAGAAGATGCACGGGTTTTACGGCAATAATACCGGGTATTTTCTTTTTCCCTATCAATACCTGTCTTCCGGTATAAACAAGAACACTCATTCCTATCTGTTCAAACAGCAGCCTTCCGTCATCTTCAATATGAGTTATAACAAAACCTACCTCGTCGGCATGGCATGAATAAAGTATCCTCTTATTGTTTTCACATTTGCCGAGACGTCCTTTTTTATAAGCGATAAGATTACCTGCTCTGTCATATTCAAGTCCGTCCGAATATTGCCTGATCCTTTCTTCAATAAACTTCAGCACTTCGCTCTCATACCCGGAAACTCCGCTTTTTTGGCAAAGATCTTTTAAAAGTTCATAATTCATTGCCCAAAACTCCTTCCATAGGAATGATTTTTCTTGACTTTTCAAAATTATCTGCAAATTCCGGAAAAACCTTGAAAAATTCACAAAGCAGCTTCGCGCACGAATATACGTCTTTTATATCAACAGCTTCTACAGCTGTATGCATATATTTTTCCGGTATTGAAAGCACTGCACACGGAGTTCCGAGATATGCGTTTGAAATATAATTAGCATTTGTTCCGGTACTTTTAGGTTCTACCATTTTCTGCAAAGGTATTTCGGATTTTTCAGCGCAGGATACAAGCGCGTCGGTAAGAGCTCTTGAAGTAGTGCAGGAATAAGAAACTCCGCACCCCTCCCCGAGTATATAACTTTCCTGCGGAGCTATCTCATAATCCCTGCCAAAATTAACATCCATAACTACAGCTCCGTCTGCAAGCAGTCTGCCGAGAACGGCTCCGCCGCTTCCGTTTACTTCCTCCGCCGAGGAAAATGAAAATATTATATCGCATTTATCAACATAGTTTTTATCTTCCGACGTAATCTTTGCCGCAAGCAAAACTGCCACGGCGCATATGCGGTCATCCATACTTCTGCCGCATATAATTCCGTTGCGCAGCTCTTTATAAGAAAACGTAAACCCGCATGCGTCTCCTACCGATACAATATCGCAAAGTTCTTCTTTTGTATATCCCGTATCAATAAACATTTCTGATAACGGCGGAAGTTTTTTTTCGGCGTCCTTATCTTTTTTAGAGAGATGCGGAGGCGTCGAAACAAAAACTCCCTTTATGGTCTTTCTGCCATATATCTCCGCTTCGGAAGCAAAAAGCAGTCTTCTGTCTATTCCCCCCACAGCTTCAACCCGCACGAACCCTCCGTCAAGGATCTCGGAAACAATAAATCCCACCGTATCAAAATGCGCGTCTATCAACAGTTTCCGAGCATTAGGAACTCCGCAGCTATGTGTAAACAAAAGTCCCCCTCCGGCAAGTATCTCAGACTTGTCGAAAAAATCCGTGTACATTAAAACCGTCTGACGCATCTTTTCAGCATAGCATTCCTCTTTGCCGCTGACGGCAGGAATCTCCGCAAGCATTCGGTAAAGTTTTTTTATTTCTTCAGTATAAACTTCTATATCAAGTTTCATCTCCGGTATCTTTCCTTTTCATATCCGTTTCTTTTCGTGCAAGCTCACGGACTATCTCTTTATAGAATTTGCCGCGCTCCTCAAAATTTTTGAAAAGATCAAAACTCGCCGATGCCGGCGTCAACACTACCTTATCGCCTTTTTTCGCATAGCGCGCAGCCGAAACAACAGCTTCTTTAAAATCTTCGTAAACATATATTTCTGTCGAGCCGTCATAGTTTTCAGCTGCAAGTATCGCTTCTTTTATCTTTTCAGCAGTTGCTCCGCAAAGAAAAACTGCGCGTGCCATTCTGCATATAGGTTCTCCTACGGGAGTATACGGTATATGCTTATCATATCCGCCCATAATAAGAACAATCTTTTTCCTGCATTCTTCAGGAAAGCTCGTTACTGCCGCAATTGTCCTTGAAGGCGACGAGTCTATTGAACTGTTATAAAATTCCGCGCCTCCAATAGACGCCACATATTCAAGCCTATGCTCTACTCCGCCGAAAGTTTTTGCAATATGTTCTACGTCTTGTATAGATATAAAATCCTCCGTAGCTGCCATCGCAGCCATATAATTTTCCGCATTATGCACTCCCGGCAGCTTTATTGCCGACCTTGAAAGTACTGGTTCTCCATTTTTATATATCATCTTGTCATCGGCATAATATCCGCATGTCTTCACTTTTGCCGAAAATAATTCTACATTTATTCCCCGATTTTTCGCATCCTGCGCAAATGATAAAGTTATCTCATTTGCTGCGTTTGTAACAAGTTTTGCTCCTTTTTTCATATGCGTAAAAATTGCTTTTTTTGAATCTGCATATTCTTCGTATGAGGTATGCCAGTCAAGATGATTAGGACTCACATTAGTTATTACCGCGACATCAGGAAATCCTTCCGTTTTTACCGGGAATCTGCCATCGGGATAATATCCTATTGAATGCAGCTGAAAGCTTGAAAGTTCAAGAACAGCAAAATCCTCAGGACGCATTTTGGGCGTCTCATACAACAGCGGTCTGCCTATATTTCCTCCGAGATGTACCGTATATCCGGCACTTTCAAGCATCTTTGCTATCAAAGTCGTCGTAGTTGTTTTTCCGTCGCTTCCCGTAACTGCAATTATTTTTGACGGACATATAGAAAGAAATACCTCCATTTCACTGGTTACAAGAGATCCCCTCGAATGCGCTTCGGCGATTTTCACATTATCGCATCTCAATCCCGGAGTTTTAAAGATAACTTCTTCATAAAGACCATCCAAATAGTCTTCTCCGGTAAAAAAACGAACCCCTTGTTTCTCTAATTTTTGTATGTCTATATTTTTATTTTTTGAAAGTTCTTCTATAGGTTTCTTATCTCTGGCATTTATCGTAGCTCCGCATTCAAGCAAAAATTTTATCAGCGGCAGATTGCTTATGCCTACGCCTAACACGGCACACCTTTTGCCTGAAAGAAAATGTGCATATGCTTCCAGCTTTTGATTCGTATTATTTTCCATATATAGGTTTTTCGCACCTTTCATGCAGGATTGATTTTTTTATTTGCCGCAATGATACGGCCTAAAATCCCATTATGTATTTTGTTATTATAATTATATTACTTTTGCCGAAAATAATCAATCCTTTTTTATCTTTCTTCTTCAAACGTTCTGCATCAAACTCTTCCGAGCATCTTAAAGTGCCAAACTTTGACTTTTATCTTCCGGCAGTCTGTAAAAACGCCTTTTGTCTTTTTATCTTTTCGGTATGATCTTCATTGTTTAATTTTAACACAAATCATTTCTGTATGAAAAATTTTTCATGCTTACAGCCGTTTTTTCACAATATAAGCTTTGACTCTTGATTTTTTTTGAATTTTGCATTACAATATTTAATATGCTTAATAAAAAAGGTGACTGTAATGTACAAAATTATTAAAAAACAAAGTTTAAATCCTACCGTAACTCTTATGGAGATTTCCGCTCCGGCAGTTGCAAAAAAGGCTGAGCCCGGTCAATTTATAATTCTGCGCACAGATTCTGAGGGTGAGCGTATTCCTCTTACTATCGCTGATTTTGACAGGGAAAAAGGCACTGTTACAATAATTTTTCAAATAGTCGGAGCAACTACCGAAAAGCTTAATCATATGAATGAAGGCGACAGTCTGTGTGACTTTGTAGGACCTCTGGGACGCGCAACTCATACCGATGGATTGAAAAAAGTAGCAGTCGTCGGAGGAGGCGTAGGATGTGCGATAGCTCTTCCCGTAGCGAAAAAACTTCACAGTCTCGGATGTGAAGTTCATTCTGTAATAGGCTTTAGAAGCCGTGATCTTGTAATTCTTGAGAAAGAATTCGATGAAAACAGCACGCTTGTTAAAAAAATGAGCGACGACGGAAGCTGGGGAGAAAAAGGTCTTGTCACAGACGCCCTGCGCAGTCTTATAGAATCCGGGGAAAAATACGACGAAGTAATCACGATAGGTCCGCTTATCATGATGAAATTTGTATGTGAACTTACAAAAGAATACGGCATAAAAACAATAGCATCAATGAATCCCGTTATGATAGACGGAACAGGAATGTGCGGCGGATGCCGTCTCTCAGTTGGTGGAAAAACCGTTTTTGCATGTGTGGACGGTCCTGATTTTGACGGACATCTTATCGATTTTGACGAAGCGATGTCGCGCGGCAGCATGTACCGTGACTTTGAGAGACACAAATATGAAGAGACCTGCAACCTTTTCAGGAAGGAAGTAAAGTGAAATGCCGAATATGTCAATGAAAAAAAACCCAATGCCTGCGCAGGATCCTGCTGTACGCAGCAAAAATTTTAATGAAGTCGCTTTGGGATATACTGCAGAACAGGCTGTAGATGAGGCAAAGCGCTGCCTTAACTGCAAAAATAAGCCGTGCGTCGGAGGCTGTCCGGTAAAAATATATATACCCGAATTCATCGCCAAAGTAGCAGAAGGTGACTTTGAAGCGGCATATTCAATTATTGCTGAATCTTCTTCTCTTCCGGCGGTATGCGGAAGAGTATGCCCGCAGGAAAATCAATGCGAAGGCAAATGCGTAAGAGGAATAAAAGGCGAACCCGTCGCTATCGGCAGACTTGAACGTTTTGTAGCCGATTATCACAACAATAATGTGAAAACAAATTCTGAACCGCAAACTGCAGCTCAAAAAAAATCCGCTTCCAACGGCAGAAAAGTAGCTGTTATAGGGTCAGGTCCTTCCGGACTTACATGTGCCGGCGATCTCGCAAAAATGGGATATTCAGTTACGGTATTTGAAGCTTTGCATCTGGCAGGAGGAGTTTTGGTATACGGAATACCCGAATTCCGTCTCCCAAAAAGCATTGTAAAACGTGAAATAGACGGACTTAAATCGCTCGGAGTTAAAATAGAAACAAATACGGTTATAGGAAAGACAGTATCTATCGATGAGCTTATGAATGAATACGGTTTTGAAGCTGTATTCATAGGCTCAGGTGCCGGACTTCCGAAATTTATGAATATTCCCGGAGAAAATCTTAAAGGAGTATATTCCGCAAATGAATTTCTCACAAGAATAAATCTTATGAAAGCTTATCTTGACGGATCGGATACTCCCATACAGCGAGCCCAAAAGGTTGCCGTTGTCGGAGGTGGAAATGTGGCAATGGACGCCGCGCGCTGCGCAAAACGGCTCGGTGCGGAAGTATACATAGTTTACAGGCGCGGAATGGAAGAGCTGCCCGCACGTCACGAGGAAGTTGAACATGCCATTGAGGAAGGAATAATATTTAAAACCCTCAGCAATCCGGTTGAAATTTTCGGATACAATAACCCCGATGACCGCCGTGATCCTCTTAACGGCACTGTCCGTGCAATTAAATGCATCGAGATGGAACTCGGAGAGCCTGACGCCTCCGGACGCCGCCGTCCTGTAGAAAAACCCGGCAGTGAGTTTATACTTGATGTCGACTGCGTTATAATGGCGCTGGGAACTTCTCCCAATCCACTTATAAAGTCTACTACCGAAGGTCTTGAAACGCAAAAATGGGGCGGTATCGTAGCTGATGAAACTACGGGTCTTACTTCCCGCGAGGGAATATATGCCGGAGGAGACGCGGTTACAGGCGCCGCAACCGTAATTTTGGCAATGGGAGCCGGAAAAAACGCAGCTGCAGCAATAGATGAATATTTAAAAAATAAAAAGTAAAATTTAAAATATCCGAACGGAAAAGCATTAAAATTTATTATTGTTTTTCCGTTCGGTTTTTCTTTTTTTGCACAACTCAAAAAAAGATTGACAACATGAAAAAAATAAAGTAGTATATATTTTATAATTAAGAAAAAAATGGAGACTTCTCGATATGACCGAGCTTAAAATAAAAAGATTAAACGAGCTTGCGCACAAGGCAAAAACCGAAGGGCTTACTGAACGCGAAAAAGAAGAACAGTCCGTACTTCGCGCTGAATATATAACTGATTATAGGAATAACTTCATAAACATTATGGAAAACACCCGCATAAAAACGCCCGATGGGAAACTTATTAAGCCTGAGCGCGTAAAAAAGCAGCAAGACAATAATTAAAATTTATTTTTTAAAATAAAGGAGAAACATTATGCCAATAGTAGACATGCCTATCGAACAATTAAGAAAATATTTTGGTACAAATGAAAAGCCTTCGGATTTTGATGAATACTGGGACAACAATATTAAAATTGCTGGTTCTCTTGATACCAAAACCGAAATAGTACCCGATTCTTTCAAAAATCCGGCGGCTGAATTTTATCACATTTATTTTACCGGTACCGGGAACGCAAGAGTACATGCAAAACTTGTAGTTCCTAAAAACCATTCCGGGAAATGCCCCGCTTTACTCCATTTTCATGGTTATTCCGGCCGTTCGGCTGACTATGAAACCTATATGTGCTATTCTGCGTTAGGCTTTGTTGTCGCGGCTCTCGACTGCCGCGGTCAGGGCGGTTATTCTTTCGAACTCGGAGAGGGCGTTCACGGAGATACTATGATAGGTCAGCTTGCCTTAGGTATTCAGTCAGGCAAGGAAAATCTTTTATATAAGCATATGTTCCTTGATACTTATCTTCTTTCTAAAATAGTAAAATCACTTCCTTTTGTAGACAGTGCAAGAATAGGAGTTTTCGGCGGCTCTCAAGGCGGAGGTCTTTCTGTAGCCTGCGCCGCGCTTGATCCAGATATAAAAATGCTTGCTCCCGTATATCCGTTCCTTTCCGACTACAGAAGAGTGTGGAATATGGATCTCGCCAAAGGCGCATATTCAAGCGTAACAGAATATTTCAGACGCTATGATCCCTGCCATGAACATGAAGATGAAATTTTCAGTCTGTTCGGTTACATAGACGTACATAACCTTGCGCCTCGTATCAAAGGTAAAATGCTGATGTTTACGGGACTTATGGATACAACCTGTCCTGCGTCAACTCAATTTGCAATATTTAATAACGCGTCATGTGAGAAAAAACATGAAATATATCCTGATTTCGGACATGAGGGACTTCCTTATTCAGGTGAAAAAACAATCACTTTTCTTTCAGAACTGCTGTAAAGGAATTTCTAATTTCTTATTGCAAAAACTATCTTGGAGGAAAATCAGATGAAAAGACTTTTTGCCGCGGCGATGGCTATGCCGCTTATTTGCTTTAGCGGAATATCTTTTATGACTTTAAAACGCAATATAATTATTGCGGATAACGGCGAAACCGAATACGTAATAGTACGCCCGGAAAACTGCAGCATTCAAGTGTCTTCTGCCGCATCAAAGCTGGCAAAAGCCGTAAAAGAAACTACCGGTGCGGAAATAAAAATCGTTACGGATAAAAAAAGAGTTTATTCATACGGCATCGAAAAACCTCACGAAATACTTATAGGAATGACGTCAAGAGAAGCGTCAGCTTATGCGGCTGATAATCTTCTTTACCGTGATTTTTCTGTCAGCACCTGCGATAATTACCTTGTAATTTCCGCCGGAAGCGACGAGACTTATTCGGACGCTGTAGAATATATAGAAAATAATCTTATATCCGACGGTTCTTTTGTAGTTAGCAATGATTTCAAATACATAAGCCGGGCTGACTATGACCTATTATCGTTAGAGCTATGCGGCGTCGGGATTTCCGATTATATTGTAACATATAACGGCGAGCAGTCAAAAGAACTTGCCGAAAGCTTCTGCAATGAAGTTCTTGAAAAAACAGGCAGAGTCTTGGAATGTTTTCCCGAAAAGGAATCGGAAAAATGCCGTATAATAATAGGTGCAGAATTCCCTGATGAAATCGGAAAATACGAGTATAGGATAAAAAATTTTGACGGCAGTATACTTATTTCCTCGCCTACAAGCATGGGACTTTCCGAAGCCTATAATGAATTTTGCCGTCAGATCTTTGAACAGGAAGGCATAAAAAACATGAAAATCGATTCTTTCAATTATACCGGCAAGCTTACGGCTCCCGATGAATACAAGGAGTTTATAACAGAGCGTGATTCATTGTCGAATACCCTCCGAAAGCTGACGGAAGATAAAAAGCTTAACGTCGCATATTTTGGAGGTTCAGTAACGGTCGGATACGGTGCCTCAAATACAGAGCTTTATTCATGGCGCGCTCTTACGACAAAGTGGCTCAGAGACAATTTCCCGGATGCTGAAATAACAGAAATAAATGCCGCTATAGGTGCGTCAGGAAGCCATCTCGGCGCTTTCAGAACAGAGCGTGACATTATCTCTCAAAAGCCTGATCTTCTGTTTGTTGAGTTTGCAGTAAATGACAGTTATAACGGAGAAAGTGAGCAAAGCGCTGCTGAAAATTACGAATCTATTGTAAGAAGAGTTCGCAAAGCTCTTCCGGAATGCGATATTGTAAATATTTATATAACCGATTCAGGCAAAGCTTCTGCAGGAGGCGATTATATACAGGCTTCCGCTCACGACAAAGTTGCTTCCGCATATGGAATTTCTTCTATTAATGTCGGCAAAGCGCTTAATGCAAAATATTCCCTTAAAGGATCTTCAAGCAGTAATTGGAGTGATTTCTTTACCGACTCCGTACATATGACGGATAAGGGATATGCGGAATACGCCGAAGTTATAGCTGAATTTCTCTCAAATGAACTTATATTTTTCCGCAGCGCGTCGCCCGCGGATCATATCCTGCCGCTGCCGTTGACAAGTGGTGCAGACAAAGAACTTCAATTTATACTTGCTGATGAAAACATGCTTAATAGCTGCAAAGGTTATACCTTCAGCGACGGAGTCTTTAACAATCTTCCGATAACTCCTTACAAGGGATATCTTATGACTTCCGAAAAAGAAAACAGCCTCGAATTTACATTTACCGGAACCGAGCTGTCCTTATTTATGTCTGATTTCACATCTGGAATCATTCGCTATACTATCGACGGCAAAACCGGAACTGTATCCAGAAATTCAATGAACAATCCTTTCCCGATAGTTAAAAACCTGGAATACGGCGAGCATACCATTAAGATAGAAACTGTTTTCGGCAGTTCAACAGTATCAAAAATCGGCGGATTTTTAATAAGATAGTTTTATTTAACAAAGTAAAAGGAGAAGATTGTGAGAATACTCGGTGTAGATTTCGGAGACGCAAGGATAGGAATAGCAGTATCCGATCCAACAGGATTTTTAGCAGGCGGTATAGGTACATTTAAAGTCACTGGGATAAAAAACGCAGTTGATATAGTTTGTGAAAAAGCCTTTGAAAACAACGCCGAACATATAATAATAGGACTTCCTAAAAATATGAACGGTACCGAAGGAGACCGTGCGGTGCGCACAAGGAAATTCGCGTCATTAGTACAGGAAAAAAGCGGCATTTCAACAGAACTTTGCGACGAGCGCAGAACGACTATTCTCGCCGCAGGATATATGTCGGAAACAGGAACATTCGGAAAAAAGCGAAAAGCTGCCATAGACACTCTTTCAGCTCAGATCATACTGCAGACATATCTTGACAGAAAAAAGAATTCCTGACCTATTTTAAAAAACACAAAAAATATCCTATTATCCACTTGACAATACGATATCTTTTGGTGTATAATGCGTTATATCGGCCTAATGTGCGTTTATAATTATGTGCGCTTTTCATTTCATTGTCGAATACATTAGTTTTCAGCATTTTTTATAAACGGCAATGAGATTTGTTTTTCCGTTGCAATACTTTTTTCGGCGGATAAAAACTTAATTAGTAAATTTAACAGCCGCATAATTATTACGGGTAATTCGTACCCGTGCAAAACGATCTTTATTTTTTGACAGATCGTTGTTTTATACCGAAAGACTTTTATCTACTACCAGAAAGTGAGGTGCGAAAGCATGCTTAGAACATATCAGCCCAAGAAGCGCCAGAGAAAGAAAGAGCACGGCTTCAGAAAGCGTATGAAAACCTCCAACGGCAGAAAGGTCCTGAAGAGAAGACGCCTGAAAGGCAGAGCAAGACTCACCTATTGATTCTTGTTTGCCATGCCGTGTACAAGCTTGTTTTTATGACAGTTGCAAATGAGGGTGCTCCGATTTCCGGTATGACTTTACGCCGGAATATGTCGTGCACCCTTTTTTGCTCAATATTTTTAAGGAATATCACTTTAATATGAAAAATCTCATTATTCCTCTTACGGAAAACCATTTATTTTCAAGAGCGTACGCGAAGGGAAAAAGTGATACCTCAAAATTATGCGCCGTATATCTTTTGCGCAATTACAAGCGCAACCCTGACGGAACTCCGGCTAAAACAAAGCTGGGCATAACCGTAAACCGCAAGCTCGGAAAAGCTTGCAAAAGAAACAGGGTAAAACGTTTGATACGAGAGGCATACCGTCAAAATCATCAGTATATAAAAGACGGTTATATAATGGTTATCGCTGCTCGTGCTGCTGCCTTTGCTCCTTATGTTAAGGCTGCAGATATGACCAAAGCTCTTAAATCAATAGTCTCCAAGGAAGATTTTTTCTATTTGAAAAAAGAAACGTCAAAAAACAAATAACCGTATCCCGCGCGTAATATCCCGGCCTTTTCGGATCTTTAACTTTAATTTTACATCTTATTATATCTTATGCCGGGATATTTTGTTCTCAATTTTTAATTATTTTCCCATAATGCGCTTTTATAAAGCAATACATTACAAAATAATGTCAACGTCAATCTTGACTTGTTATATTTTTATATTTTATTATGAAAAAACTTTGTATCGCACTTATACGGTTCTACAGAAAACTGTTATCCCCTTTAAAGCGAAAACCGACTTGCAAATACTATCCCTCTTGTTCTGAATATGCCCTTTGCGCATTTGAAACTCATGGTTTCTTTAAGGGCTCTTTGCTGTCCGTATTTCGCATTTTAAGATGCAATCCGTGGAGCAAAGGCGGAATAGATTATGTCCCCGGTACACCGGAATATCTGCGATGGCATCCTGAAATTCAAAAAGTCGGACAAAAATACCGTAAACCGGTTTCTTCAAAAAGGAGCAAAAATAAATGAAATTGATAAATAAATTTAAAAATCCAAAAATTGCGGCAATATTGACCGTCTTCATAATTTTGTCTTCGGTTTTCGTTTTTTCGGCATTTGCCGAAAACTCTGAAGGTTCCGCTTCTGATTCCGATATATCAACGGAAGTTCAGTCTGACAGCAAGGATCAGCTTCAGGATAATAAGACCGATTCGGAAAATTCCGACTCTGCTTCCGATGACTCTGATGACAGCTCTGAAAAAAATGAATCAGATAATGCCGACAGTGAAAAAACTGCCACTATAAGAGACGGCGGCAATTTCCTTGCGGTTTGGTTCGGCAAAGCTCTCAAGATCCTTTCAGATTTCTCAGGAAGCTATGTAATTGGAATCCTCCTTTTAGCGCTGATTATAAAAATAATACTTTTCCCGTTATCTATAAAACAGCAGAAGAACTCTCAAAAGATGGCAAAACTTGCTCCTAAACAGGAAGCTATACGCAAAAAATATGCCGGACGCAACGACAGAGCAACTCAGATGAAAATGAATGAGGAAATTCAGCAGCTTTATGCGGAAGAAAAATTTAATCCTATGAGCGGATGTTTGCCGCTTCTTCTTCAGCTGCCGGTAATTTGGGCGCTGTATACAGCTATCACGTCGCCTTTGTCAAGCATGTTAGGCTTTACTAAGGAAACGCTCGCTGAACTTGCTCAGAATCTTACTATTCATTCCCCCGATATTGCAGGAAAAACCATTACTCAGGCTGACGCCATTTCGAGAATAGCGTCCGCCGGATTTAATCCTGATATATCAAAATTTTATGATGAACTTAAACTTTTCTCTGTTAACTTGATGGATAATCCATCGTTTTCATCTCTTCTTATTATAGTTCCTATTTTGGTCTTTCTCTCGTCATTTTTCTCAACAAAACTTATTAGGAAATTTACCTACAATCCCAATGGGGCTGCTCAAGAAACTTCAATGAAAATTATGGACTGGACTATGCCTCTTATGATTCTGTGGTTCAGCTTTTCCGTTCCGTCTCTTGTCGGTATCTACTGGGTTTTCCAAAATATAATTTCTATTGCACAGCAATTTGCACTTTATAAACTGTTCCCGGTAAAAGCTCCCACTCCTGAGGAAATTCGCGAAGCCGAACTTCTCATGAAAGGCAAAAAAATTAAAAATGTTGTATATGAGGACAATGACGAACCTTCAAGCCCTCAGCCCGCAAAAAAGCCGCCGGTATCTAAAGCCTCTATTAAGAAAAAGAAGGCAAATTCACCGTTTATATATGCTAAAAAGGGCATCTCTCCTAAATACCTTGATCATATAAAAGAAAAAGGCTCCGCTCCTAAAGCAAAAAAGAAACCTTAATTATTTAACATTAAATTTATTCAATTTTTATTTTATATGTGATAAATTTTCAAAAAAATTTTAAGAATGCCGACGCTTTCTTTTAATAATTTTATCTTTTATCATTTCTTTAGCCGGCCATGCAGATCAGAGAATCTGATCTGCATAAACGCCGCGCAGCAAAAGACACGGCTGCACGGCGCACAGCAAAAAAACTGCTTGTTTTTTTGCAGGCCGGCCGAAAATCAAGCAAAAAATAAAATTTATTTTACAAAATAAGCAAACAAAAAACTAAAACCGGCATAAAATATAAAACGCCGGCAAAAGGAGAAATAAATATATGGAAATCATTGTCACGGCAAAAACAGTCGAGGCAGCTATTGCACTCGGAGCTGAAAAACTCGGAAGAGATGTCTCCTCCGTAACGCATGTTGTCCTTGAAGAACCAAAAAAAGGCCTTTTTGGAATAGGTTCTTCCGACGCCAAAGTAAGAGTCTGCGCTAAAGATACGGCAGAAGAACTTACTTTGAATTTTATCAACACTCTTATAAGAAATATGGGTGTAGATGCTGAAGCAAAAATAGTAGACGTAAATGAAAGCATTCCTGAAGGCAAAAATCTTTTGGAAAAAAACATATGCGTTGAAATTATTTCAGGTTCGGATAAAGAAAGCCGCGGTTTAGGAGTTCTTATAGGTCACCACGGCGAGGTTCTTGATGCGATTCAATATCTTGCAAATCTTGCAGCAAGCAAAGCTCCGCGAGAGGAAAGCGATGAGCGCCAATACATTAAAGTATCTATAGATACTGAAAACTACCGTGCAAAACGTGAAGCAAAGCTTAAAGAACTGGCAAGACGCATGGCAAACAAAGCTCTCACTTATCGCAGGAATATGACTCTTGAGCCTATGGCAGCATACGAGAGACGTATAATACATTCTGAAATTCAGAATATACGTGGTGTTCACACATATTCTATCGGTTCAGACACAGACAGACGTGTTGTCATAGCTTACGGTGAAGCTGAGGCGGAAAACAACAACGACAACGACAGCAGTGTAAATATCAATATTAACGCCTCCGAGAACAGCAGCGAAGAATAAAAATCGTTTTATAAAATATCCGCTTTTATATAAGCGGATATTTTTTTGATCTGCTGCAGATTATACTGTTGTTTTTCTTTCATATTCTCTTATTCATGCAGCAGGACTTTAATTATTTTAAAATAAAAATCCACCGAAAACAATTTCAATTTTAAAAATTATAATATTTATAAATATAATGTCGTTCGATAATTTTATACTTGGTTTTAGAATTGACAAGCGGATTTTAAAATCGGGCAGAAAGCCATAGTCTTTCTGCCCGATTTCTTTATCATATGTTATCCGGAACTCGATTTTTTAAAGTTTTGCTTATTTGACAAACTTTTCCACGGAACACATTCTTTTAAAGATCATGGCTTCACTGCGACTACAACAGCGTTTTTATCTCCGAAAAACTCCTCAATATTTGCAGCCGCGTCATATCCGCAATCTCTGTATATTCCTTTTAAATTGCCCAGAGAATTTCCTATCGTCTGAATATATATATTTTTATCATCAGTTTCCTTTGAGCTTTTATCTACATTTATAAGGTATCCTTCGCAGCGGTCAAATATATTATATTCAGTAAGTTCGTCGCTGTTTTCGCTTAAAGATGTAACAGAATAAAGAGGTGCGGATTTTTCCCTGAATCTTACATATGAGCCCCAACTGTCTCCGCCACTGCGCAAAACATTATGTGATATATGAACTCCGCTCGTCTTGCGTTCGGTTCCGCTGACAGGCGAATTGTATACTTCTATACCCCAAAATACATGTTCTATTAAATTTCCGTAATACTCAATATTCTCCTGGAAATTGTCCCCTTCACTTCCGCCGCCGTACTGATGAGTTATACCGGTATCATATATCTGATACATCCAGTTGTTTTCTACATAATATCCATCGCATCCTCCGTATATCTCAACAGCATTTCCGTAATTTATAGCAGCTCCCGACCATTCATTCGTGCTGTGTACAGAACCTCCCAGCCAAGAGAAAATACAGTTTGTCACACGCCGGTTTTTTGTAGTTCCGCTTCCCATTCCGTGTGCACCCGTAAACATTACAGTTAAATTATCAATATGCACATCATTTGCCGATCCGGAAATAATATTTACTTTTTCGCCTATTTCTATGCTTGAAAAACGTTCTGCAGGATTTCCTTCTGAAGAATATAAATACAAAGTTTTGGAATTCAAGTCATTATAAAATTCAAGGTCATTTTTTAAATCTTTATAATCCATAAACCCAAATGTATTATAATTCATTATCTTTCCGTACAGCTCATCATAATTGCCGTATTCAGTTATATCATGATCAAATGCAATTATCCCGACATTATTTACAGAGAGTTTAAGCCTCCATACATTCGGCACATCTGTCTCCGCCCACAAAACGTCGTTTGCATAATTCCTTGCTGACTGCATAAGCACCGGTTTGTTTCCGGTTCCGTATGCGGCATAAGTAACACCTTCCGATACTGTAAGCTGGCCGCGATAAACTCCGCCTCGTTCAAAAAATACTCCGTCTCCCGGTTTAAGTTCTACTTTTTTAAGCGGTGTGTAGTTTTTCCATGCCGTTTCAGGAGACAAGCCGTCATTACTGTTGTCGCCGTTCTCAGATGACAAATAATATTTTGTACCGGTTATTGTCTCCTCAAGCGTATCGGGAGAATTTATTATATTCTCCTTCATCTGCTCGGCTATCATGTCTACCCCTTCGCGTATTGCGTCTCCTTTAAGTTCGGGACTTTGCTCATAAAGCGATATTACATTGGTTTTGGTATCCGTACCGGGCATTATATACTTTCTGTCATCCTCTTTCTTTGCCGTCCATTCAGTGTTTTCATTTCCGCATGCAGCTATTATCTGCGGCTGTGCCCAGTGCCCGTCAATATCATAAAAAGGTGCTTTTATTTCACTCTCCAAAGGCTCCCTTCCTATAAACCGATTTACAATAGCTACAACTTCAGCCCTTGTTATAAGCCCAAAAGGTCTGAATGTTCCGTCTTCATATCCGTTTACAATACCAAGCGACGCCGCATAAAAAATTGCCGCGGCATTTGGAGTATTATTTGATATATCCGGAATAACTGAAAGCTTTACGGACTCTTCATATCCGGATATCTGTGCAAGCTCATATATAAGCTGTACAAACTCTCCTCTTGTAATATTTTTCTGAGGATATATGCTTATTCCTCCGGTAGAATCTATTTCGTCCAAGAATCCCAAACTTTCAAAAAGACCTATATATGGTTCATACCAACTGCCCGGTAAAACATCTTTATATCCTGAAGTTACTTTGCCTTTTATCAAATTTTCATCTATAATAAGCCTTGAAAGCAAGGTTATAGCTTCCGCACGCGTCATATTATTTTGAGGCAAAAAGCTTCCGTCGTCATAGCCTGAAACATATTTGGCAGCCGCATTGAGAGAAAATTCAACCGTATCGCTGACAGAAATTTCCGAAACGGCATCTCCTGCAGGTATTGTAAACAGCCCTTCCTCATTCGCCGCAGTCTCGACTCCGTTTATTACAGCATCAGATACTGCAATGCCATATTTATCGCATATTTTAAAGCCTGAAAGAACTCCCCCGCTCATTACAGGCAGCACGCTTCCATTATCAAGGCGTACAATATAGTCAAAAACACCCGCTGAGATATCTGCCTCGGCACCATCCTTTAAAACAAGTACCGATTTACCAGAAATTGCTCCGATGTTTTTAATTTCTCCGACAGATGCTCCGCTTCCGCTGATCTCGACAATAATGCATCCTTTAATATCCGCTCCTTCAGCAGCTCCTACTGAAACAGAACCTATTTTTCCGCCGGATATATATACTTTTATATCTCCGCTTACATTTCCGCCTTTAGTTCCTGCAATAAGTTCTCCTATATCGCCGCCGACTACTGAGGTGATATTTCCGGTCATCGAGCCGTTTCCGTTATTTCCGGCTATAAGCTGTGATATAATACTGTCTCCTCCGACTTTTATTCTTGTTAAAGAGGCAATATTTTCTTCTCCGAAAGTACCTCCGGAAACAGTTTCAAATCTTCCCGAATTCAGTTCAACAGAGCCTGATACTTCCGATGCAGAGCCTATATATACCGATGGTGCAGGATCGTATTTGTATACATTTTCGTTCCCGGGAACATACTGCTCGAGAAAATATACATCGGCGTCTCTTACCACCTTAAAGCTGTGACCATTGGTTTTTATTGTTACGGGTTTTCCAGATTTAAAATTAACTTCGCTTAAAGACATGCTACCTTTTAAATCAAAAACTCCGGATTCGCCGAATTCTATAATATTCTGATTATCTTTTGTGATCGCGCCTATAATATGTACAGGCTGCCTTCCTTCGATATCAGTATATTCAGCCATATTTATAGTACCGGTAAAGTATATGTTCCCTCCCCCGGCAGCACTTATTGCCGATACAGCCTCGTTAAAATTTCTATATGAATCATATACCACTTCATCTACCGTCACTTTACCAAATGTAGACAAAAATACCGACGGCTGGCCATAAAGCTCGATAACACCCACGGAATCCGATAACACAGTAAATGTTAAAGAAGTAAAAATAATCGGCAAAGCCAATAATAATGCACTAATCCTCTTCATCATATTCTCCTTTTTATCAAAAATTAACAATATGCACATACAGTATAGCATATGATTTGTTTAAAATCAACACTTTTCTTATAAAACGAATTATATTCGGTTTTTATAACAGTAAAAAAGGGAAACCCTAAGAAAGGGTTTCCCTAAAAATCATTTATACCGCTTTATTAAGTTTTTTTATCATATCGGCATTTATATTTATCTTTTTATTTTTAGTATCTGAAGGAGCATCAAACATAAGTCTTGTCATTATTTCCTCTGTTATTGCCCTTAGTCCTCGCGCGCCTGTTTTGCGTTCTTCCGCAAGTTCAGCAATCGCGTCAAGCGCCGCATCATCAAAGGTAAGCTCTATCCCATCCATGGAAAACAGCTTTTTATATTGTTTTATAAGCGCATTTTTAGGTTCTACAAGTATTCTCTTGAGCGCTTCCCTGTCCAAGCTGTGCAAACCTACTATAACCGGCATTCTTCCCACAAGCTCCGGAATTATACCGTATCTTACAAGATCACGCGCCTGTATCTGCGATATGATCGACTCTTTTTCCTTTTCCTTTTTTGTCATCACCGCCGCGCCGTATCCTATTGTATGAGATCCTTTGACACGCTCAGAAATTATATCTTCTATACCGTCAAATGCTCCACCGCAAATGAAAAGTATATTTGTCGTATCTATCTCGATAAATTCCTGATTAGGATGCTTTCTGCCGCCCTGCGGAGGAACGTTTGATATTGTTCCCTCAAGTATTTTCAGCAATGCCTGCTGCACTCCTTCTCCGGATACGTCACGTGTTATAGATCTATTTTCGCTTCGGCGTGAGATTTTATCTATCTCATCGACATAAATTATTCCTTTTTCGGCTTTTTCTACGTCAAAGTCGGCCGCCTGTATCAGGCGAAGCAAAATATTTTCTACATCTTCGCCCACATATCCGGCCTCCGTAAGAGTAGTAGCGTCGGCAATGGCAAACGGTACTTTGAGCATCTTTGCAAGCGTTTGCGCAAGCAGTGTTTTTCCTACTCCAGTTGGTCCTAAAAGCAATACATTGCTCTTTTGTATTTCAACTTCGTCATCCTGATCGGGCTGCAGTATTCTCTTATAATGATTATACACCGCTACGCAAAGAGCTATTTTAGCTTCATCCTGACCTATAACACATTTGTCAAGCTCTTCCTTGAGTTCGCGCGGTTTGGGAAGATTCTCAAGCTTTAAGTCGCTGTCATCCTTTTTTTCATCTGCAAGACTTTCGGCATATTCATCAAGTATATTATCGCATATCATAACGCAGTTTGCGCAGATATTTATCCCGTTAGGACCGAAAATTATCTTTGACGGATCGCTTTCACTCTTGCCGCAAAAGGAACATTTCGGTGTCTTTATCTCGTCATCCATATATGACCATGCCTTTCTTTGGACTTATTTTCCGCCCGGATAACCTTATCTCTTTTCTATAACCTTATCGATAAGGCCGTATTCCATAGCCTCGGCAGCTGACATGAAGTTATCTCTGTCTGTATCCTTCTCTATTGTCTCAAGCGGCTTTCCTGTTCTTTCGGAAAGTATCCTGTTTAACGTATCTCTCGTTTTTATTATGCGGTCGGCATGAATCTTTATATCCGTCGCCTGTCCCTGCATTCCGCCGAGAGGCTGATGTATCATTATCTCACTGTTCGGCAGAGCAAAACGCTTTCCCTTAGTTCCGGCTGCAAGCAAAAACGCTCCCATGCTTGCTGCCATTCCTATACATATTGTTGATACGTCACATTTAATATAGTTCATCGTATCAAATATAGCCATTCCCGATGTGATAGAGCCTCCGGGACTGTTGATATAAAGACTTATATCCTTTTCCGGATCCTTTGATTCAAGGAAAAGCAGCTGTGCAACCACAAGAGATGCCGTAACGTCGTTTACTTCATCTGAAAGAAATATTATCCGGTCATTTAAAAGTCTGGAATAAATATCATATGAACGCTCTCCGCGTCCTTCCTGTTCTACTACCATTGGTACAAGTGCCATTGATCTCAGTCCTTTCTTATATAAGTTTTAAAAATATTCTTATAAAATTTAGCCTAAAAAAACTTGTCGCTTTTTGACTTATAGGATTTTTTAAACAGCAAATGCGAAACCATGACATATATCAGGCTCCGCATTTGATTTAATTGTAGTTTTACGATGTAATCCAACAATATGCCGAAACATCATAAACAAAGATTTATTGACTGCAGACTTTCTGTTATTCAGCTTCAGACTCTGTCTTCTTCGAAGTCTTTCTTGCAGTCTTTTTTTTCGGAGCCTCGCTTGAGTCTGCCGCTTCAGCTTCTGTCTTTTCTTCTGCTTCCGCCGCATCAGTCTTTTTAGCCGTTGTTTTCTTTACAGTCTTTTTCTTCGGCTTTTCCTCGTTTTTATTATCAGTATCGGCAGGATTAAGTATTGCGTTCAATTCCTCGCGTGTAACGGTTTTTTCCGTAACTTTAGCGCTGTTCTTTACAACCTCAAACGCTTTAAGAGTTGCAACTTCACTCTTTATATCCTCGATATCTATTCTTGATTTTACATCTTCCACCTTCATGCCGAACTGCTGAGCAAGCTCTTCATACCTTGCCTCTACAGCCGCGTCATCTGCCACGATATTTTCAGCTTTTACAATTTCGGAAAGCGCAAGCTGCTTTTTAACGTTTGCTACCGCCATAGAAGCATATCTTGCACGTATATCCTCCATCTTCATGCCTGTATACTGCATGAGTATGTCAAGGCTGAGTCCCTGCTGACGAAGATTCATATCATTTTCGCGAACGAGAAGATCGGTCTCCCTTTCATACATCACATCAGGAATATCAGCTTCTATAGCCGAACAAAGCTTTTCAGCAAGCTCTTCTCCGACTCTCATATCGGCTTCATCTGCGTTTTTCTTCTCTATTTTAGCCTTGATATCCTTCTTATATTCATCTATCGTATCAAAATCTGAAGCGTCTTTTGCAAACTCATCGTCAAGCAGCGGAAGCTCTTCAAATTCTATGCCGTTAAGCTTAATTCTGAATGTAGCTTCTTTGCCCTTAAGATTTTCTGCATGATAATCATCCGGGAATTTAACTGATATATCAAATTCTTCGCCTTTAGAATGACCGATTATCTGTTCTTCAAAGCCAGGGATAAACTGTTTTGAACCTATCTTAAGCTTATGACCCTCTGCTTTTCCTCCTTCAAAAGCAACACCATCCGCAAATCCTTCATAATCGATATCTGCGATGTCGCCCTCAGCTACAGGTCTGTCTTCAACGCTTACAGTACGCGCATAGCGTTTCTGTACGTTTTCAAGTTCTGCCTCAACATCGGCGTCTGTAACCGGAACTATATATTTTGTTACTTCAAATCCTTTATATTCTCCAAGCTTAACATCCGGACGTCTTGTAAATGACGCTTTTACTACCACGCCGTCTGCTGCCTCAAAGTCAACGTCAGTCACCGAAGGAGTCTCGACTGCTATATATCCGGATTCTTTTACTGCGGAATCTATCGAATCGGGAAGTATAGAATTAAGTGCATCCTCATAGAATACCCCTTTGCCGTAAAACTTTTCTATAATTCCTCTCGTAGCCTTGCCCTTGCGGAAACCAGGTACCGTTATCTTTTTTACATTTTTCTTAAAAGCATCCGACACAGCCTTCTCAAAATCAGTTCTGTCGATAACGACTGTAATTTCAACTTTATTCTTCTCGGTTTCCTGAACATTTTTAAGACTCATTTTTATAACCATTCCTTTCTTCAGAGGGAAAAACAATAAGAGGCGATAACCCTCCGAAAGTCCAAACTTTAAACAGCCGGACAAATAAAATATTTACAAAATAAATAAAAAATACTATATGCTTTATCTAATATATTGTACCTGATTTACAGAATATGTCAAGTATCTTAAAGTAAAATTTTATAATTTTTATCTATTATAATAACCATATTTATAATACTTTAAGTTTTTTTGTACAAAATATCCTATTTATACTACTTCTACCGGTTTAAAATCAACATAATCGCAGGATACAAGCTGCAGCTTTATGCCAATATACTCTTTATCAAGCTGTTCTTCACGAACATTATGCAAATGTCCGAAATATACCTTGCCGACGTTATATCTGTAAAGAACGTCAACTATATCATAATTTATAAACTCCCCGAATACAGGCGGATAATGCAAAAAAACCGTGAGCTCCCCGTCCGGATGATCCTCTTTAAGCTTTAATCCTTCTTTAAGCGAAAGTTCTAATCTTTGTGCTTCCCTCTTTATTATTTTTTCATCTTCTCTTTTTACCCCAAACTCGTTTATCCATCCGCGAGTTCCGCATATTATCCTGTTATCCGCAAAATAAGCGTTATTAAAAAGAAAATCTATATTATCAAGCTTTTTTTCTTTCTTAAAATTAGTAAGCTTATTCATTGTAGCCCACCAATAATCGTGATTTCCTTTGCCGATTAATTTATGTCCCGGCAAATCATTTATAAATTTTAAATCAGCATATGCCTCTTCAAAATTGCTGCCCCACGAAATATCTCCCGGAATTACAACAGTATCTTCGTTGCGAACAATTTTTTTCCACTCTGTTTCAAACCGAATTTCATGGTTATCCCAATTCTTTCCGAAAATATCCATAGGCTTGTCTGTAGAAAAAGACAAATGAGGGTCGGATATAGTATATAGAATAAAAATCTTCCTTTCGCAGTATAATACGTCAGTAATCTGCGTATAATAATTTCATAATATTTCACATATACCAAAAGAATAAAAAAACTTGGTAATGCAAAAAGCTGAATAATAAGGAGGGTTTGCAATGGCAAACGGATTTTTTGACAACTCACTTTTAGGAAACGATGTGCCTGATCATATAAAAGGCATTTCCTGCAATGTAAAAAACTGCATTTATCATGACGGCGACGCATACTGCACCGCTTCAAGAATAAGCGTCGGTCCCAGCTATGCTACTGCTTGTACAGATACTGTATGCGCCACTTTTAAAGCAAGAAGCAAATAAAAATTTTAATTTTCTTGTTTTTCCTGACATATATTCGAATTTTTTAATTCCGACTTTACAGGGAAAATCAAATTATTCCGGCAAAAGACTCTACTGCCTTAAGCATATCTTCTTTTGATTTACCTACAGAGTCTTTAAATCTTATTTCTGCATCCCGCAATGCCGCAAGAGGTGCCGGAACTGCTGTGCCGGTAAGTTCAGAAAGCTCGTAAATAACTTCAAAATCGGTATGATCCGGGTTCTTTCCGAGAGAGCGCAGCACATCAGCCGCAAATTTATACGGAGACGCAGTCGACGCTGTCAGAATTTTTACATTTCTGCCGTCGGCGGCGTTTTTGTTTTCCGCCCTGTATGATGCGTAAAGAGCACATGCCGTATGCGTATCGGCAAGATACGAATATTTCTCAAAAGTTTCCTTTATAACTTTTGCTGTATTTTCTTCATCGCAGAAATCCGCAGAAAAACTTTCCCTTATCTTTTCAAAAACATCGCGGTCAACTTCATATCTTCCAGTTTCGGAAAGCTTTTTCATATATTCCGTACAGCGTGTCGGTCCGGCGGCAACATAGAGAAGCCTTTCAAGGTTTGAAGAAATAAGTATATCCATTGATGGAGACATTGTAGTATAAAATTCGCGGTTGCGGTCGTATATTCCGGTATTTATAAAATCGGTAAGAATGTTATTTCTGTTTGAAGCACATATCAGTCTGCCGAACGGCATGCCCATAAGCTTTGCCATATATGCGGCAAATATATTTCCGAAATTACCGGTGGGAACCGTTATGTCAATAATCTCTCCAAGCTTTATATCTCCGTTCTTTACAAGATCGCAGTATGCCGATATATAATATACGATCTGCGGAACAAGTCTGCCCCAGTTTATAGAATTGGCGCTCGACAGGAATATTCCGTTTTTATTAAGTTTATCGGAAAATTCTTCGTCAGAGAAAATCCTCTTTACGCCTGTCTGAGCATCGTCAAAATTCCCCTTGATAGCGCATACATTCACGTTGCCGCCGGTCTGTGAGATCATTTGCAGCTTCTGCATTGCGCTGACGCCGTTTTCCGGATAAAATACCATGATTTTAACATGGTCTACATCTTTATATCCTTCAAGCGCCGCTTTTCCCGTGTCGCCAGAAGTTGCCACAAGAATAAGTGCAGTTCTTTTTTCTCCAGTTTTTTCAAGTGCAAAAGACAAAAGCCTCGGCATTATCTGAAGCGCCATATCTTTAAACGCACATGTCGGACCATGCCACAGCTCAAGCACGCGCTGCTTGTCTCCAAGTGCTGCAATTCCGGTAGCTCCCCCACGGAATTTTTCTTCCGAATATGCAGCTTCAGCTGAAAATACAAGCTCTTCATATTTGTAATCCGTAAGAAATTTTGAAAGCACCGCAGCCGCGCGTTTGGTATAGCTGAGCTCAGACAGCGAAGCTATTTCCTTTTCGTCAATTTTCGGAACACTGTCCGGCATATATAATCCTCCGTCAGGAGCTATTCCCTGTTTTATAGCCTGTGCCGAACTTACCGGATTTTTCTTTTCCGTGTCACGCGTACTGTAATATTTCATTTTATTTTTTCCCTTTTTCCTTTCCTTAAAGCGGCAATGCCCTTTCGAAAAAACGCAAAGCATTGACACTGAATATATTTTTTATTATTTTTTCTTTTATTCCGCTTTTTAATAGCTTTTCATATATTTTATCTGCAAATGATAAAGGAGAATACCCCGGTATTCTGTCAAATCCGTCACGGTCTCCGCCAAGGCATATGCTGTTCTCTCCACCCAAAGACAGAAAATGTTCAATATGCCCGCATAAAGCAGATAAATATTCATCCGGATCATGCGTATTTGATTCAAATCTTCTTGAAATAAACGGAGGGTAAAGATTTATTCCGACAACGCCTCCGCATGCCGTAATTGCACAAAATTGCGTATCTGTCAAATTTCTTGTACAGCCGCATATATGCGCAGAATTGGAATGCGACGCTATTATAGGCGCTTTTGCTTCGGATATAATATCCCAAAACGCCCTTTCAGACATGTGAGATGTATCGACAGTAATTTTCAGTTTTTCACATTCTGAAAGAACCGCTTTTCCAAAATCTTTAAGTCCGGTATCGGTATCGTGTGCTCCGCAAAGTTCATTTTCGCCCTTCCACGCAAAAGTAAGTATTCTTACTCCTCTTTCATAAAGCTTTTTTAAACGCTCTATATCGCCGCACAAAAGATCTGCACCTTCAACTGCCGGTATCAGTTTTACCTTGACACTTTCGTTTTTAAGTGCCTCTGTGTTTGTGCAAATCATGCATTTTTCTTTATTTATTTCAACCTGTTTTTCAAGCTTTTCCATTATGTTGAAAAAATCCCGGTAATTTTCCTCCCCGTTCCTTTTGCTGTCGGACCAGACAGCACAAACTTGTACAGCTTTGTTAAAAGAAAACAATTCCGATAAACGAGTGTCAAGAATTTCACCGTCAATATCAGTATTTTCGCGATACATTCTAAAAGGCATATCACAATGAAGATCAATAAAATCCGTACCACGTCACCTCATTTAATTTATATCTATATTTTTTATATGATTCAATGCGATATTTTGTGTTTTTTGCATGTTTTTATCTTCGTTTATATATACCTCAATAACGTCAAATCGAGGATTCATCTGCGATATATCTCTTCCGCTGTTCTCATAAAGATATCTTTCCGCAGCCTGGCATAAATGTTTGAGCTTTTTATCATTTACCGCTTCGCCCGCGCTGCCGTTTACGATTCCGGTTCGTGTTTTTACTTCAATAAAAACAATATTTCTGCCGCAGGGGGACACCGCTATAATATCTATTTCCCCGCCCCGTACCGTATAGTTGCGCGAAACAGTATGGTATCCTTTTTTCTCAAGATATCTGCAGGCAATATCCTCTCCTTCTTTTCCTAAGGCCCGCCGGGACATATTTGACTTTTTACCGTTCATAATACTTCTTTAAAAAGCTTTTCCGGTGTTCCGGACAAAGGCCGTATTTGTTTATCGCTTCATAATGTGCCTTTGTTCCGTATCCCTTATGCTTTGCAAAACCGTATTCCGGATACAGTTTGTCAAGCACGTCTATACAGTAAATATCCCTCTCGGTCTTTGCAAGTATAGACGCCGCGGCTATCGACGGTGAAAGTCCGTCTCCGCCTATCACAGCACATGCTTTTATATCAAATCCTCTGCATATATTGCCGTCAATAAGCGCCGCATCAGGCTTTACGGAAAGTCCGTCTACCGCCCGCCTCATCGCAAGAAGCGACGCCTCTAAAATATTAAGCCGCTCTATCTCTTCCGTTTCACTGTATGCCACACTCCATGAAACGGCATTTTTCTTTATCTCCTTCGCAAGCTCAAAACGCTTTTTTTCAGTTAACTTTTTTGAGTCGTCAAGTTCCTTAAAAAAATCCTCTTTTTCAGACTCGCGTGAAAGTATCACAGCCGCCGCATATACTCTGCCGGCAAGAGGACCTCGTCCCGCTTCGTCAACACCGCATACCGTAAGTCCGGAATAATCGTTTTCATATTTCCATGTCAAGGGCATTTTTTCCCTTTTAACAGCGGCTGACTTCACGAAATGCACTCCTTCTGATAAAACTTTATATGCTTAAATATTATAATATAAAAATCACTTATTGTCAATTATATTATGACCTTATCAGTAAACTTTACCAAAGCAAAAAAAACGGAGGATTTCATCTTTTGATGAACTCCTCCTGTTTTTTTATCAGATTTTTCTATCCGTTTTCAATATTCAAATTCGCCTTCGTATACCATAACTGCATTGCCCGTCAAAAGTACTCTGTCATCCGTATAATTTATCACGAGATCTCCTCCGAGAAGCTTTACGGTTATATCTGTGCCTTTTTCGCAGAATCCGTTTTCAACGGCGGCAACAACAGCTGCGCATGCTCCGGTTCCACAGGCAAGAGTTTCGCCGTTTCCGCGTTCCCACACTCTCATTCTCAATGTTGTGCTGTTTATGACACGTACAAATTCCGTATTTATACGTTCGGGAAATACTTTTGCATATTCAAATTCGGGACCTGTTTTCTCTATATCCAAACTGTCGATAGCGTCAAAAAATACAACGCAGTGAGGATTTCCCACAGAAACACATGTCACATGATATTCTTTTTCACCTATGCTAAGCGGACAATCTATCATCTTTTCCGCATTTACAGCGGCGGGTAAATCTTTCGTAAAAAGACTCGCTTTTCCCATATCCACAGATACAGAATTTACCTTTCCGTCTCGCAGATACAGTTTCAATCCGTGTATTCCGCTTCCGGTTTCTACAGTCATATATTCGCTTCGTATATATCCTTTGTCATAAAGGTATTTTGCAACGCAGCGAATATTGTTGCCCGCCATCTTTCCTTCGCTTCCGTCACGGTTGAAAGATCGCATCTTTGCGTCTGCCACCGCTGATTTTTCGATCAGAACTATCCCGTCTCCTCCTATTCCGTAATGAGGAGTACAAAGACTTATGCAAAGAGATTCGGGACATGTTATTTTCCCGTCAAAATTTTCTATGAATATGTAATCATTTCCGCATGAATGCATTTTTGCAAACTTTATTCTTTGTCTCCATGCACGCATATCGTTTATATTCACAAGTTCTGTATTCAGGCAGTTAAATCGGCTCTCTATTATCTCCGCAAGAGCATTTGCCGTATCAAGAGAAGTAAGGCACGGTATACCAAGCTGCATTGCACGCCTGTGAAGTTTTGTATAATCACCCACCGAGCTGTCTTTTACCGCACCGGTATAAAGAATATAGCTTAGCTTTCCGCTTTCCATAAGCTTTGTAATATCGTCGTTTTCAGAAGCGTTTGCAACCGATATGACATTGATTCCGAGACAGGATATAGCCCTTGCCGTTCCTTCTGTAGCATAAAGCGCAATGCCAAGATCGAAAAATCTTTTGGCGAGAGACAATATCTCCTGATAATCGTTCTCCTCCACGCTTATAAGTATCCCTGCGCCCTTTTTGCCGTGTTCGGAAGGCACTGAAAATCCGGCTGCGCTCAATCCCTTGAAAAGGGCTTCAGCCATAGTTTTTCCTATTCCAAGCACTTCTCCGGTAGATTTCATTTCAGGTCCGAGAATAGAATTCGCGTCAGTTAGCTTTTCAAAAGAGAAAACCGGAACTTTTACCGCATAATACGGCGGCGTTCTGTAAAGGCCGGTGCCGTAACCGAGTTCTGCAAGCGGCTCTCCAAGCATTACGCGGGAGGCGAGATCTACCATAGGTACGCCCGTAACTTTGCTTATATAAGGAACCGTACGCGACGCGCGCGGATTTACTTCTATAACATAAAGGTCATTTTGATAAATGAGATACTGTATATTAACAAGTCCTTTTGTCCCCAATGCAAGCGCCAGCTTTTCCGAACATTTGCATATTTTCCCGAGAAATTTATCATTCAGGTTATAAGGAGGATATACCGCGATAGAATCTCCGCTGTGAATACCGGCGCGTTCAATATGCTCCATTATTCCGGGTATGAGAACGTCTTTTCCGTCCGAAATAACGTCTACCTCAAGTTCAGCTCCCGGCATATATTTATCCACCAGTACCGGATTTTCTATTCCGCCCGACAAAATCGTCTCCATATATTTAACGGTATGCTCACGAGAACGTGATATCGTCATATTTTGTCCGCCTATAACATACGACGGTCTTAACAAAACCGGATAACCTAAACTCTCCGCGGCTTTTACGGCCTCTTCAACCGTGTTTGCACCCATTCCTTTAGGTCTTTTTATTCCGAAACTTTCAAGAAGTTTGTCAAATCTGCTTCTGTCTTCGGCTATATCTATACTTTCAGCGGAAGTGCCGAGTATCTTTACTCCGTTCCTGTCAAGAAAGCCCGTAAGCTTTATTGCGGTCTGTCCCCCGAAAGCCACAACTACTCCGACCGGATTTTCCGCCTTTATTATATTCATTACGTCTTCAGGGCAAAGCGGTTCGAAATAAAGTCTGTCAGCCGTGTCATAGTCTGTCGATACCGTTTCGGGATTATTGTTTACTATGACTACGTCGTATCCCATCTTTCTTAAAGTCCATACGCAGTGCACTGAGCTGTAATCAAATTCTATTCCCTGTCCTATACGGATAGGTCCGGAACCCAAAACCATAATAACCGGTTTTCCCGAACGTTTAAAACTGCGTGATTCGCATGCTTTGTCGCAGCACGAGTAAAAGTAAGGCGTTTCCGCATCAAATTCCGCTCCGCAGGTATCTACCATTTTATAGCTGAAAGAAAAGCCGGGAAGCTCCTTTTCACCCGACAGCCGTGTTATTGCCGCATCGGTATATCCAAGCCTCTTCGCCTTTTCATAATCACCTTCGCAAAGACCGTCTTTGCTTATATGATTCTCGAAATCCGCAAGATTTTTTAATTTATATAAAAACCAGAGATCTATCTTAGTCAAAGAATTTATTTTCTCAGGCGAAATGCCTTTCTTCAAAGCCTCAAAAACGGTAAATATGCGGCGGTCATTCTGTTCTAAAAGCCTTTCTTCGACAGGAGCGTCGTTAAGAGGCGGCATATTCAGAGTGTCGGCAGAAATTTCAGCTCCACGGACAGCCTTCATTAACGCCGCTTCAAAGCTTTGACCTATAGCCATGACTTCGCCTGTCGCCTTCATCTGCGTACCCAGCTTTCGGCTTGAGCCGGCAAACTTGTCGAAAGGCCATTTTGGGAATTTTACTACAACATAATCAAGAGTGGGCTCAAAACACGCGCATGTTTTCCCGGTTATATCGTTTTTTATTTCATCAAGAGTATAACCTAAAGCAATCTTAGTTGTTATTTTTGCGATAGGATACCCGGTTGCCTTTGAAGCGAGCGCTGACGAGCGTGATACTCTGGGATTTACTTCAATAACCGCATATTCAAAGCTCTCAGGATCGAGTGCAAACTGACAGTTGCAGCCGCCCACGATTCCTAACGCGGATATCATGTCAAGAGACGCCGTGCGCAGCATCTGATATTCTTTATTTGAAAGCGTAAGCGCAGGCGCCGCCACTATCGAATCTCCCGTATGTATTCCGACAGGATCAAAATTTTCCATAGAACAGACAGCGATAACATTGCCTACAGAGTCGCGCATAGTCTCAAATTCTATTTCTTTCCAGCCGGAAATGCATTTTTCAACAAGTATTTGAGTTATAGGAGAAGCATCAAGGCCCGTGCGGGCAATTATTTCAAGTTCCTGTCTGTCTGACGCTATTCCTCCGCCGCTTCCGCCCAGCGTAAATGCCGGGCGAACTATTACCGGATAACCTATTTTTTCTGCTATCTCAAGCGCCGTCTGCACATCCTCGGCGATTTCAGACGGCACGACCGGCTGCCCTATTTCCTTCATGGTATTCCTGAAAAGCTCTCTGTCTTCAGCGCGGTCTATCGCATCTATATCCGATCCGAGCAGCCGCACTCCGTATTTTTCAAGAGTTCCGTCGCGTGTCAGCTGCATCGCAAGCGTAAGACCTGTTTGTCCGCCCAGTCCGGCAAGGAGTCCGTCCGGACGCTCTTTTTCTATTATTCTTTTCAATGTCTCACGGTTTAACGGCTCGAGATATATCGCATCCGCAAGATTTTTATCAGTCATTATCGTCGCCGGATTTGAGTTTACAAGAACTACCGTTACCCCTTCGTCTTTAAGTACGCGGCACGCCTGAGCTCCGGCATAGTCAAATTCAGCTGCTTGTCCTATTATTATCGGTCCCGAGCCTATAACAAGAACTTTGCGTATAGAATTATCCTTCGGCATCAGTACCGCCTCCCGTCGTTTTTTCTCATCATTTCAATAAATCTGTCAAAAAGAAATTCTGTATCCATAGGTCCTGCGCATGCCTCCGGATGAAACTGCACAGTAAAACACATTTTGCCGTCATAATCTACGCCTTCACAGCTGCCGTCATTTGCGTTTACAAAAGACATTCTTCCAACTTCCGATATACTGTCGCTTACGACCGCATATCCGTGATTCTGACTCGTGATATATGTACGTTTCCCTCCGCATTCCTTCACCGGCTGATTTCCCCCGCGGTGTCCGTATTTCAGCTTCATAGTTTTTCCGCCCATTGCAAGTGCTGTCAGCTGATGACCGAGACATATTCCAAAAATAGGTTTTTTTCCTATAAGCTTTTTTATCTGCTCTATGCAGAATACATTTTCAGCCGGATCTCCGGGTCCGTTTGAAAGCATTATGCCGTCGGGATCGTATGACAATATCTCCTCAGCTGTCGCCGTACACGGAAATACAGTAACCGAGCATCCGCGTGCCGTCAGGCTTCTTATAATATTTGCCTTTGCTCCGTAATCTATAAGCGCTACATTATATTTTTCACAGGTTTCCGTATTTGGAGGATATATATGTTTTTCTTTTACGCTCACCTGACGTACCACGTCTTTTACGCAATATCCGCGCAGTTCAGACATCATGGCTTCATTCGGAAGCTCGTCGCATATCGCAGCATTCATAACCCCTTCTTCGCGAAGCATCCTTGTTATTTCGCGCGTGTCCACTCCGGATATTCCGCATATTCCTTTGTCTTTCAAAAATTTATCCAGCTTATATTTGCTTCTGAAATTAGACGGATTATCACAAAGCTCTCTTACTACATAACCGCGAACTGCGCATTCTCCCTCAAAATCCTCTTCTATTACTCCGTAATTTCCTATAAGCGGAAATGTCTGAACAACTATCTGCCCTGCATAGCTCGGATCTGTAAGAGTCTCAAGATATCCTACCATCCCGGTTGTAAAAACCAACTCTCCTATACTGCTGATGTTTGCTCCGATACGTTCGCCCTTAAAAAACATCCCATTTGATAAAACAAGATATGCCATCCTTACTACCGCCTCCTCCTGCGGGAAAATATAATAATTTGTTTTTTCAGTCGTCTTTGGGCAGCTTATCTGCAAGGCTTGCTGCCATTACCGCCTTTATCGTATGCATCCTGTTTTCAGCTTCGTCAAATACTATAGAGCTTTCGCTCTCAAATACCTCGTCCGTAACTTCCATACAGTCTATACCGAATTTTTTATATATTTCCATTCCCGTTTCCGTCTTTAAATCATGAAAAGCAGGCAGGCAATGCATAAACCGGCACTGTTCTCCCGCTGCCTTCATTATATCTGTATTGACACGGTACGGCAAAAGATCGTTTATACGCTCTTTCCACACCTCCTCGGGTTCTCCCATTGATACCCATACGTCGGTATATATTACATCCGCTCCTTTTACCGCTGACATCGGATCGCTTATAAAATCAAGCTTTGCTCCGGTATCCTTCGCGATCTCTTCGCATTCCTTTACTAATTCTTTATCCGGGAAATACTTCGCCGGCGCGCACGCGGTAAACTTCATTCCCATTTTTGCGCATCCTACCATTAGTGAATTTCCCATGTTATATCTCGCGTCTCCCATATAAACGAGTTTTTTCCCCGATAATCCTCCTAAATGTTCTTTTACCGTAAGAAAATCGGCAAGGATCTGAGTCGGATGAAACTCATTTGTAAGTCCGTTCCATACGGGAACTCCTGAATATTTCGCAAGCTCTTCTACTATTTCCTGTCCGTATCCGCGATATTCTATACCGTCAAACATCCTGCCCAATACACGCGCCGTGTCTGCTATGCTTTCCTTTTTGCCTATCTGCGAACTTTTCGGATCAAGATATACCGGATGCATTCCCAGATCCGCCGCCGCAGTCTCAAAAGCGCAGCGTGTACGCGTACTTGTTTTTTCAAAAATTAAGGCGACGTTTTTCCCCCCGCATAAGCGGTGGGGCACGCCTTCTTTTTTCATTTTTTTAAATTCCGCCGCGTTTTCTATCAAATATTCTATTTCTTCCGACGTAAAATCCAAAAGCTTTAAAAAATTTCTGCCTTTTAATTTATTCATTATGTCTTCTCCTCATCTTTAAGGTTTGCATTTATGACCTATATTCATATGCATAATTATACCACTGAATACATTCATTCTTAAAAAATTCTTTTTATTTGAATCTGTTTTTAATGCTATTTTCTTTATATTATACGCCAGCCTCAACTGTTCGTCAACAGTTTTTTCGCATAATTATGCATTTTACAAATTATTCACATTTGTTTTTCGCATAATCATTGAATATATTCAACTTATATTCAATATAACTATTTTAGAATTTTAGATTTATAAAATTCGTGTCAGGAATATAAATGTTATTTTCGTATATGTTAATAGTAAATATTAAGATTGACATATTTAAAATTTTATGGTAAAACTTTTTTAAAGCAATAAATCTTGTGAAAGGAAGTATTCATTATGGCAGAAATAACTATAACAGAAAATAATTTTGAACAGGAAGTGCTGCTCTCTGATATTCCGGTAATTTTGGATTTCTGGGCGCCTTGGTGCGGACCTTGCCGTATGCTTGCTCCCATAATTGAAGAAATAGCCGAAGAATATGAGGGAAAACTAAAGGTTGGAAAAGTAAACGTAGACGAAGAAGAAGCTCTTGCAGTTCGCTTTGAAATTGCAAGCATACCTACTGTTCTCGTCTTTAAAGACGGTAAAATCACCGGTCATATGATTGGATACAGGCCGAAAGAAGATATCCTGAATCTTTTAAAATAACGTTTTTTAAACAAAAATCCGCAGCTTTTCGCATAAGCCGCGGATTCTTTTATTAAAATAAATTCGTCAAAATATTATTTCCCGAAAATCTTTCCCGCTTCTTTTTCAAGCTTTTCAACAATGCGGTCAGCCTCGTCAAGAGTTGCGGCGCATGCGGTAAGATATGCCTTTATTTTAGGTTCCGTACCCGACGGACGTATTATAAGGCTGCAGTCGTTTTCAAAATACATTGCGAAAACGTCGGCGACGGGCAAATCTATTTTTTCAGCTCCGCCTGTTTTTTTATCTGACGAAATCCCAGACAGAAAATCTGACACTCTTTCAACACTCATTCCGGCCACAGTCTCAGGAGTGTCGGAACGAAGCTTTTTCATTATTTCAGACATAGTATTCATTCCCTGCTCTCCGTCAAACGAAGCGCTTATCGTCTTATGTCTGAAAACTCCGAATTCCGAATATATTTTCTGCATATAGTCAAGCAGAGTTTTGCCATGCGTCTTGCAGTATGCCGCCATTTCGCAGATTATAAGAGCCGCGAAAACCGCATCTTTATCTCTTACATAAGAACCGGCAAGATATCCGTAGCTTTCTTCAAATCCGAGCTGAAAATCGCTTTCTCTTCCCTTTTCCTCAAGCAGCTTTATCTGCTCACCGATATATTTAAATCCTGTAAGAACATTTATCATACGACAGCCGAACTTATCCGCAATTTTAGAAGCGAGATCTGAAGAAACAATACTTTTTACCGCCACCGGATCTTCCGGAAGCAAACCGAGCTCTTTTTTGCGTGACAGAATATAATAAAGCATCATGCAGCCCATTTCGTTGCCGGTCATAAGATGATATTCACCGTCGGCTCCGCGCACTGCAGCACCCGCCCGGTCAGCGTCAGGGTCTGTCGCAATAATTATATCCTGTTTTTCTGTTTTTGCAATTTTTATTCCCAGTTCAAAAGCTTTGGGAAACTCGGGGTTAGGATACGGCGTAGTCGGGAAATTGCCGTCAGGCTTTTCCTGTTCCGGGACAACAGAAACTTTTACACGCATACGCCGCAAAACCTCACGGACAGGAATATTTCCGGTTCCGTTAAGCGGCGAATAAAGCACTGAAAGACCGCTTTTCTCATAAATTTCTCTGTCAATACTGCAAGCAATGACCTTTTCATAATAACTGTCAAGCATAGCGCTGTCAGTATATTCTATTATTCCGTTTTCTATGCCTTTGCCGAAATCAAGATATCTTTCTGAGAAATATTCGTTTTTCTCGACAAATCCGGTGATTTCATCCGCATATACGTCGGTAAGCTGACATCCGTCGGAGCCGTAGCATTTATATCCGTTATAACTTGCCGGATTATGGCTTGCGGTTATCATTATTCCAGCATCGCATTTGTAATACCTTACCATATATGAAAGTACAGGCGTAGGCTCGAGCTCAGGAGTTATATACGTCTTTATTCCGTTTGCCGCAAGTACTCCTGCCGCTCTCTCCGCAAAAAGACGGGAATTTATACGCGGATCGTATGATATCGCCACAGTACCGCCGGTTTTTCTTGAATTTATACAGTCGGCAAGTCCCTGAGTCACTCTGCCGACTGTATATATGTTCATTCTGTTTGTACCGGCGCCGATTATACCGCGCAGACCTGCCGTACCGAATTTTAATTCGGTATAAAAACGGTCGAATATCTCCGCTTCTTTATCTTTAATATTTTTAAGTTCTTTATATAGTTCTGTATTTCCAGATGTTTTTTCTGACCATAAACTGTATTTTTCAGCAATTTCTTTATTCATTTATCAGAATCTTTCCCTTCATTTAACAACTTTTTACGCTGATAATTTTAACAATTTTTTTATGTTTTGTCAACGATTCAAAATCAGTAAAAGCACGGATTGCTTTGATATTTAATTTCTTTTTTCTTTTAAAAAAATATAAAAATGACATTTTAAATTGTTTTTTTACATATTTATTCAGCCATATACATGTTAATTTTTTCTGAATTTTTCACTTTATATACTTAAATAAATATAAAAAACGGCTGCCGTTTCATGCAATCGCTGAAAGGCAGCCGCCGCAATATTTTATCAACCGCAAATACTTGCTTCAAGATTTTTTCTTATCTCGGAAATAAATTCCGCGGTATTCACCGCTTTTGCCGGATATCCTTCGCTTACAAGGCCTACAAGATCCTTTGTCATAATACCCGAATCAAGCGTCTTTATACATGCCGCTTCAAGTTTGTCTGCAAATTCGCAAAGTTCGGGCAAAGCGTCAAGCTCTCCTCGTTTCCTGAGCGCCCCCGTCCACGCATAGATCGTCGCCATCGGATTCGTAGAAGTTTCTTCTCCCTTAAGATATCTATAGTAATGGCGCGTAACAGTTCCGTGAGCGGCTTCATACTCAAATTTTCCGTCCGGAGACACAAGCACAGATGTCATCATAGCAAGAGAACCGAATGCTGTCGATACCATATCGCTCATAACGTCCCCGTCATAGTTCTTGCACGCCCAGATATATCCTCCGCGGCTGCGGATAACACGCGCCACCGCGTCATCAATAAGTGTGTAAAAATATTCTATTCCGAGTTCTTCAAACTTTTCCTTGTAATCCTTTTCATAGATATCTTCAAAAATAAGCTTAAAAGTCTGATCGTATTTCTTTGATATTGTATCTTTTGTTGAAAACCACAAATCCTGCTTGGTATCTATCGCATATCTGAAACATGAATGCGCAAACGATATTATTGATGAATCCTTGTTATACTGACTCTGCAAAACTCCGGGACACTCAAAATCATATACCGTTTCACGGAAAGTTTCTTTTCCGCTGCTGTCAGTAAATACAAGTTCTGCTTTTCCTTCGCAGGGAACTCGGTATTCTGTCGCTTTATACACATCACCGTACGCATGTCTTGCTATTGTTATCGGTTTTTCCCAATTCTTAACAACCGGTTTTACGGAATCTATAATAATAGGGGTACGGAATACCGTTCCGTCAAGAATTGCCCTGATAGTTCCGTTCGGGCTTTTCCACATTTCCGAAAGATTATATTCCTCGACGCGCTGTTTATTCGGTGTAATCGTAGCGCATTTTACAGCAACCCCATATTTCTTCGCCGCATATGCAGAATCATAAGTCACCGCATCCTTCGTTCTCTCGCGCTCTTTAAGACCTAAATCATAATACTCGGTTTTAAGATCTACAAACGGCGTAAGCAGTTCGTCTTTTATCATCTTCCATATAATTCTTGTCATCTCGTCGCCGTCCATCTCGACAAGCGGCGTTTTCATCTGTATTTTTGCCATCTTTATTCCCCTTTTGTATATCCTAAAAGTCCGCCGGCCTTTAATATTGCTTTCTGTCTTTCAGTAAATGAGCATGTAAGATTGACCGATATCTTTCCGCTCTTGTCTTTAAGAACTATCTTGCCTTTATCCATACCTTCAAAAATTCCGCTCATATAAAGCTCTTCGCCCTGTGAAAGCTTATCGTAATCATCGGGATTCTCAAATGTAAGCGGAAGTATTCCGGCATTTACAAGATTTGCCGCGTGTATGCGCGCGAATGATTTCGCTATAACCGCGCGCACTCCAAGATACAGCGGAACAAGCGCCGCATGCTCGCGAGAAGATCCCTGTCCGTAATTTGAACCGCCTACAATAAAGCTTTGCCCTGCTGCCTTTGCATTCTCGGGAAATTTTTCGTCGCAAACCGTAAAGCAGAAGTTTGAAAGATAAGGAATATTGGAACGGTAAGGCAAAATTTTAGCTCCTGCCGGCATGATATGGTCAGTTGTGATATTATCTCCAACTTTAAGCACAAGCTTTGCGGATATCTCATCGGTTACCGGATGAGAATCGGGAAACGGCTTTATATTCGGTCCGCGCTTTACAGACAGTTTCTTTGCCTCGTCAGCAGGTGCCGGCTCAATTATTGCGCTGTCGTCAATAGCATACTTTTCGGGAATTGTAACTGACGGTGCTTTTCCAAGCTTTCTCGGATCGGTAATCTTTCCGAAAATTGCCGCGGCAACCGCCGTTTCGGGAGATACAAGATATACGTTTCCGTCTTTGGTCCCGCTTCTTCCGAGGAAGTTCCGGTTAAATGTCCTGAGGCTTACTCCTCCGGAATTAGGAGAAAATCCCATTCCGATACAAGGGCCGCAAGCACATTCGAGAAGTCTTGCGCCGGACGCAAGTATATCACCTAAAGCTCCGCTTGAAGCAAGCATTGAAAGCACCTGTTTTGATCCGGGAGATATAGAAAGACTTACGGACGGATCTATTGTTCTTCCTTTAAGAAGGGCCGCAACCTTCAGCATATCCGACAATGATGAGTTTGTGCATGAGCCTATACATACCTGATCTACCGCTGTCCCTTCGACCTCACTGACTTTCACAACATTATCCGGACTGTGCGGACATGCGATCATAGGTTCAAGAGAAGAAAGATCTATATCGATTATTTTATCATAAACCGCATCAGGATCGCTTTCAAGAGGAATATAGTCTTTTCCTCTTCCCTCCGCTTCAAGAAATGCACGCGTAATCTCGTCAGACGGGAATATTGAAGTGGTGGCTCCAAGTTCGGTTCCCATATTGGTTATAGTCGCACGCTCCGGAACAGACAGCGTGGAAATTCCCTCTCCGCCCCATTCTATAATAGCTCCGACGCCGCCTTTAACCGAAAGAATCCTCAAAATCTCAAGACTTATATCTTTTGCAGTAACAAAGTCTCGCAGTTTACCTGTAAGATTTACTTTATACATTTTCGGCATAGTTATGTAATACGCTCCGCCTCCCATGGCGACAGCAACGTCGAGGCCTCCCGCTCCCATGGCGAGCATTCCGATTCCGCCTCCTGTAGGAGTATGGCTGTCAGATCCTATAAGAGTTTTTCCGGGTATTCCAAAACGTTCAAGATGCACTTGATGGCATATACCGTTTCCCGGACGTGAAAACCATATGCCGTGTTTTTTAGCTACGCTTTGTATATAAATATGATCGTCGGCATTTTCAAATCCGCACTGCAGAGTGTTATGATCTATATAGGCGACGGAACGTTCGGTTTTTACGCGATCAATACCTATAGCTTCAAATTCAAGATACGCCATTGTTCCGGTTGCGTCCTGCGTAAGAGTCTGATCAATCTTAAGCGCAATTTCACTGCCGGGAGTCATATCACCTTCAACAAGATGATTTTTTATAATCTTTTGTGCGATAGTAAGACCCATTTCTTATTATACAACTCCTTAAATTTTATTATAAAGATTATTTTGCTTTACAACTGTTGAATTTTATTCATTCAGAAAAATTTCTCATTATATTATCACGTGCATTGCAAATATGCTGTACTGTAAGTTTGTCAGCAAGTTCGCCGTCCCGCGCTGCAAGCGCTTCGCAGATTTCACGGTGCTCTATAACGGCTCGCCGTGCCCTTTCCGGATTCTGTATAGACATCTTACGATATTTTAATATCCTGTGATGCAAATTTGAAAGCACTGATGAATATACATTGCTTCCGCATATTGAATATATCATTTCATGAAAGGCGCTGTCAGTATCACGGATTTTTTCATGTAATCCCTTCTGAGTATAAAAATCCTGCAAATCTACAATTTCTTCAAGTTTTTTTAGATCTTCCGATGTTATAATACCGGCACACTTTTTCGCCGCAAGGCCTTCAATTCGCCCTCGGATCTCATATATATCCTCAATGTCTCCCGGACTTACGCCAAGTATTTCAACACCTTTAGTCGTTACCTTTATGAGATTTTCCTGTTCTAATTTTCGTATAGCCTCACGGATCGGTGTTCGGCTGACGCCGAAAAGTTCCGAAAGTCTCGATTCGGTAAACGTCTCTCCCTTTTTGTATTTTCCTGAAAGAATATCGTTTTCAATTCTTTCAAACACACTTTCGGCAAGAGAAACAAATTTTATATCTCCGGAATTTACGCCGCTTTCGATACTCATACTTTTATCCTCACCGATTTAAAAAGCACCGTTTGACAATTCTGATACAAGCTGCTCTAACTCATGCGTAGAAACCGCGCTCTGTCTGCCGTTTTCATACTCGGCATCCACCCATTCTTTTATTGCCGTAACAAGATCGCTTCGCTTATCTATTTCACGTTCTGTACCAAAAAGTTTGTAGTGACTATTAATCCAATATGCAATTCCGGCAAGTCCCGATGTCTTGGTAATCATAACTGTTGCAGGTCGGTTAAGAATTGTCTCCGTATCAAAAATATTATATATTTCCGCATCCTTTAAAAGACCGTCAGCATGAATACCCGCTCTTGTTGCATTAAAATTCTCACCGACAAAAGGAGTCATAGGCGGAATTTTATATCCTATTTCCTTTGAAAAATATTCCGCAATCTCTGTAATAACTGTCGGATCCATCCCGTCAAAACTTCCGCGCAAAGATGCATATTCGAATACCATTGCTTCAAGCGGAATATTTCCCGTGCGTTCTCCTATGCCCAAAAGAGAGCAGTTTACTGCTGACGCTCCATACAGCCACGCAGTCGAAGCATTTGCCACAGCTTTGTAAAAATCATTGTGCCCGTGCCATTCCAGATTTTCACTCGGCACATCAGAATACTGCTGTAATCCGTATACTATGCCTGCAACGCTTCGCGGCAGCGCAACTTCTGTATAAGGTACTCCATATCCCATCGTGTCGCAAGCACGAATCTTTACAGGGATCCCAGCCTTTACCGAAAGCTCATGAAGTTCATTTACAAAAGGAACAACAAAACCGTAAAAGTCCGCTCTTGTGATATCTTCAAGATGACAGCGCGGAATAACTCCTGCATCAAAAGCATCGGAAACCGCTGCAAGATAATGTTCAAGTGCCTGACGCCTGGTCATTTTCAGCTTCTTAAATATATGGTAATCAGAACAGCTTACCAGTATACCCGTCTCTTTTATTCCCATATCACGCACAAGCTTGAAATCTTCACGGCTTGCCCTTATCCATGTCGTGATCTCGGGAAATTTAAGCCCTAATTCCCGGCATTTTTCAAGTGCCTCTCTGTCCTTTTTGCTGTATATGAAAAATTCCGTTTGACGTATTATTCCGTTAGGTCCGCCAAGCCTTGAAAGATATTTATACAGCTCTACTATCTGTTCGACGGTATAAGGTTCCACAGACTGCTGTCCATCCCTCATCGTCGTATCAGTAATCCAAATGTTCTCCGGCATATTCATCGGAGTACGTCTGTGATTAAACGGCACTTTAGGTACTTCTGTATAACTGTATACATCTCTGTAAAGATTGGGTTCTTCTACATCCTGAAGTGAATATTTATAGGACTTTTGCTCGAGAAGATTTGTTTTCTTTGATATTTCTAACATCTTATACCCCTCTTTTCCATAATTTATCTGTGTTATTGTATACAATTATACAAGTATTCAGCTTGTTTGTCAATAGACAATAAAGCAAATTTTTAAAAAATTATTTTATTTATAATTTCAATACCTAAATATTATGTTTTGATTATATTATAGAATAAGAAAATGCGGTTCATATCAAGATAATTTAATTTCTCTTTGCGCAAAATGACATAAAAAAGCAATAAAATGCAAAAAAAATTCACTATTTTGCTCACTTTTTTTATCTGATTTTAGGATAGCTCTTTACTTTTTTGAATTATTATGGTATAGTATTATATATGACAAAATAGGAGGATTGCATATTTTGTGTTGTTGCATCTGATTGTTAAACCGTCTCAGTGCATACCGGAATTCCGCATAAATCAATGAAAAGCTATCTAACAGTAAAATGTCGTGCAAGCGCGCAGTTTATTGAAAAAAAATCCGAATTTATAGGATATGTCTGTCCTGTTTCAAGCGAAGACGATGCGCGGAATTTTATCTCGGAAATATCAAAAAAGCACTGTGACGCATCTCACAACGTTTATGCATATATCCTTCAGGGAACCGAAATTGCTCGCTTCTCCGACGACGGCGAACCTCAGGGAACCGCGGGAATGCCTGTGCTTGAAGTTATTAAGCGTGAAGGGCTTTGCGGAGTGGCTTTAGTTGTGACGCGGTATTTTGGAGGAATTCTGCTTGGTGCCGGAGGCCTTGTCCGCGCTTATGCAAAAGCCGCAAAAGCTGCTATCGATGCAGCCGGGATATGTGAATTCAGTCAGTTTGTCGAATTTCAGTTGACAACAGAATATTCTTATTATGAAAAAATAAAAAAAGAACTTGGTGCACGGCATATAAAGCTTGATTCATGCGATTTTGGAGAAAAAGTAATTTTTTCGCTTGCGGCATCGGAAGAAAATTACGTAAGTTTTGCTGAATTTGTAAATGACTATACCGGCGCGTCGGCGCTCTTTAAGATAACGGGCAGTCGTTATGATTTTTAATCCTCATTTTTGTTTTAAATTTTACCGTATCTTATATTTAATTTATATATAAAATGTTTATCCGGTGTCTAAAATATATTTTTGTTTTTAAAAGATCTAATCTTTATTCGATCTTATAAGGAGAACTGAAAAAATGTCAATTTTACAGGAAAGAGTATATCTTAATAAAGAGGACGGATGGGGATATTATGATGCGATCTGCTCGCTTCCCACTCCGGAATACTGTGAAAAAAGGAAAGCGCTTCTTGTCATACCAGGAGGAGGATATTCAATGGTATCCGAACGCGAAGCCGAGCCGGTAGCACGGAAATTTTATGCCGAAGGCTATAATACTTTTATACTTACATATTCTGTCACCGGCAATTCCGGAGAAATAACCGACCGAAAAACCGGACTTCCAAAGCCCTTGCTTGAAGCGTCAAAGGCTATGTCCATGATACGCCGCAATGCCGAAAAATACAATATAGATCCCGAAAAATTCGCCGTTATCGGATTTTCCGCCGGAGGTCATCTTGCAGCCACGCTCGCAACTATGTGGCATCTCGATTTTGTGGTAAAAAATTCGGGAATAGAATATGGTGAAAACAAGCCTTGTGCCGCAATACTTTCATATCCAGTAATCACCTCTGATACGGATAAATGGAATGAAGGATCTTTCAGAAATCTTCTTTCAGGCTCGTCCGATTTTGAAAAAGACAAAAAATTCTATTCAGCTGAAAAACAGGTTTCAGACAAAACTTGTCCATGCTTTATATGGCATACCGCAAGCGATGCTTGCGTTCCTGTCGCAAATTCCCTTTGCATGGCTTCTGCGCTGTCAAAAAACAATATACCGTTTGAACTTCACATATATCCTGAAGGTTCTCATGGCCTTTCAACAGCCGAAGCAGACGTTCTGCGCGGAGTTCAGCCGAGAGATGCAGCTCATGTCTCCGCTTGGGTAAAAACTGCAGTCGATTGGCTGTCTTATACCCTCGGCTGAAAAATCTATATAAAGTACGGCACGCTAATGGCTTACTCTGTCGATGTCCGTTTTTTTGCACTTCACCGCCATGCCCGCCGTACGGATTTTCGGGAGAATATTTTTTCTCTCCCTATCCCGCACACAATGTATTTTATGTAGTTTTTGTGTTTTGCGCCACTGTGCAAAGCCTGTCCTACTCAATGCAAAAACTCAAACTTTCCGTAAAAAATCAGAAAAGGTATTTAAATTATGATAAAACTTTCTCCCTCTTTGCTGGCAAGTGATTTTTCACAGTTGGGAAATGAAATTTTAAAAATCGAAAAGGCCGGATGCGATATGCTGCATCTCGATGTTATGGATGGATTCTTTGTGCCGAATATCAGTTTCGGAATGCCTGTAATATCTTCCTTGAGAAAAATTTCTTCCCTTATATTTGACGTTCATCTTATGATAAACGATCCTGTCAGATATATCGATAAATTTGCCGCATGCGGAGCGGATATTATAACATTTCATTATGAAAGCTGCAACAATCAATATGAAGTTATAGAAAAGATAAAATCCTGCGGCAAAAAAGCCGGCATTGCTATAAAACCTTCTACTCCGGCTTTTGTTCTTGAGCCGTTTATAGGAAAAACAGATATGATCCTTATTATGACTGTCGAACCGGGATTCGGCGGACAAAAACTTATACCAGATACTTTGTCTTCCGTAAAACAGGTATCCGAGATGGCAAAAGCCCGCGGGGTTTCACTGGACATTCAGGTAGATGGAGGAATAAATCTCCAAAATGCCGCATCCGCTGTTCAAAACGGCGCAAATGTACTTGTGGCAGGATCTGCCGTCTTCGGAGCCGCAGATGTAGAATCTGCAATTAAAAGCTTTAAAAGCCTTTAAAATCTAAAAATCATTTTAAAAATGAATGGGAAGAGAAAGGATATCCGTTTGTGAGTAAAATAAAAGGAAATGCCGTAATTGGTCAGTCAGGCGGACCGACAAGCGCGATTAACGCAACGCTCGCCGGTGTTATTTCCGGATGTCTCAATGCCGGATTTGAAAAAATTTACGGAATGAAAAACGGCATCGAAGGTCTTTTGTGCGGCGATATCATAGAGCTGCACAGTTATTTCCCGGCGCCCGAATGCGAAAATCTGTCTTTGCTGTCTCTTACTCCCGGCGCCGCACTCGGCTCGTGCCGTAAAAAAATAGACGGTGCCGAAACCGCCGCAAAACTTTATGAAATATTCAAAAAATACAACATAAGCAGCTTTTTTTATATCGGCGGCAACGACAGTATGGATGCTGTGGCTCAGCTTTCAGAATACGCAAGTATACATCCAGAGCTTCCAAAAGTAAATTTTATAGGAGTTCCTAAAACTATAGACAACGATCTTGTTTTGACCGATCACACCCCCGGCTTCGGCTCTGCGGCAAAATACATAGCCGCAGTCATGCAGGAAATAATGCGCGACTGCTCGGTATATAAGACAAAAGCCGTAACTATTGTTGAAATAATGGGCCGCGACGCCGGCTGGCTTACTGCCTCGGCAGTGCTTTCAAAAAAGATTTCCGGAATGGGACCCGCCCTTATATATCTTCCTGAGGTACCCTTCTCAGAACAACAGTTTTTAAACGATCTTAAATCTGAATTTGATAAAAACACATCACCTTATATCGTAGCAGCTGTATCCGAAGGCATACGCGGTGCAGACGGCCGTTATGTCGCCGAAACAGCTATGAGCGGTGCTGTCGATTCGTTCGGGCATAAATATCTGGCAGGAGCCGGAAAATATCTCGAAAATCTTGTAAGAGAGCGTATCGGCTGCAAAGTAAGGTCAGTAGAGCTGAATATTCCTCAAAGATGTGCCGGTCACTTAGTATCCGCCACAGATATACGCGAATCGTTTATGATAGGCAGCAGTGCAACCTCCTTTGCGGTTTCAGGTATGACAGCAAAAATGGCTGCTTTTGTACGCAGCTGCGGAAATGACGGAAGTTATTCTGTCTCTGTTGTTCCGCAGGATGTCAGAGAAATTGCCAATAAGATAAAAAAAGTTCCTTTAAACTATATAAACAGTTCCGGAAACGGAGTTACGGATGAATGTGCGGAATATTTGCTTCCGCTTATACTTGGAGAATGTGATATACCTTATAAAAATGGTATACCAAAACATTTTTCTTTCTAAACCTAAACATTGTTTTTATTTTTGTTATTATTTT
>CALWBE010000014.1 GCA_944375955.1 uncultured Clostridia bacterium
CTATGGTTGAAAAAAATTGTGTAAGAGTATGTATTGAACCTGAAAAAATAAAGGATGAAATATCAAATATAATTGATAATACTGCATTTTTTAATAAGTTTAAAAATTATAAATATCATGCAATAATAGGAATATTACACGGAGAAGTTTTAATAGATGAATACTTAAAAAAAATGGAGGAAGCGGAAAATGAACAATAAATTAGACGGTCTTTCAATGAACTTAGAAAAAACAAATATGGAAAAATTAAAGTCTGTTTTTCCGGAGTGTTTCTCCGAGCAAAAATTAGACATAGACAAGCTTTTATCTCTTTGCGGAGAGTACATAGACAATGATTTTGAAAAGTACAAATTTGAGTGGAAGGGCAAATCTGAATGTTTGCGCCTTGCACAAAAGCGTTCTACGGGAACACTTCGTCCATGCCGTGAGGAAAGCGTAAACTTCGACGATACGGAAAATGTCTATATTGAGGGTGACAATCTTGAGGTGTTGAAGCTATTACAGACGGCATACTACAATAAAATTAAAATGATTTATATTGATCCTCCTTATAATACAGGTAATGACTTTGTGTATGAGGACGATTTTGCCGACCCAATGGCACGGTACAAGGAAGTAACACAGCAGACAACAAAGTCAAACCCTGAAACGATGGGCAGATATCACACCAATTGGCTTAATATGATGTATCCCAGACTTCGCCTTGCCGCAAACCTTCTCCGTGATGACGGCGTTATATTTATTTCTATTGATGATAATGAGGTAGATAACCTTAAAAAGATATGTAATGAAGTGTTCGGTGAGGAGAATTTTGTGGCACAATTAATATGGCAGAGAGCATTTTCTCCAAAAAATGATGCTAAATATATCTCTAACAGTCATGATTACATTTTAATGTATGCTAAATATATTGATAAATTTAAAATAGGTCGTTTACCTAGGACAGAGGAAGCAAATGCACGATACAGCAATCCAGATAATGATCCAAGAGGTGTGTGGACTTCAAGTGATATGTCAGTTAAAACTTATAACGCAGAATATGATTATCCAATAACAACTCCCTCTGGAAAGATTATTGAACCTCCAAGTGGTCGTTGTTGGAGAACAAGTAAAGAAGCCTTTGAAAAATTAGTTTCTGAAAACAGAGTATATTTTGGTGCAGACGGGTCAAACACTCCTAGAATTAAAAGATTTTTGTCTGAACTAAAGTATGATGGAATGGCACCAACTTCAATACTGTTACATAAAGATGTTGGACATAGTCAAGAAGGTTCACAAGAAGTGACAAAGTTATTAAATGCTGGAGTATTCGATGGACCTAAGCCAGTACGATTACTTAATAGATTACTAACACTTGCAAATACTGATAAAGATTCAATTATCCTTGACTTTTTCTCTGGTTCTGCAACAACTGCCCATGCGGTGATGCAATTAAATGCGGAGGACGGTGGAAACCGCAAATTTATCATGGTACAGTTGCCTGAATTGTGCGATGAAAAGAGCGAAGCATATAAGGCAGGATATAAAAATATCTGTGAAATTGGTAAAGAGCGTATTCGCCGTGCAGGAAAGAAAATCCTTGAAGAAAAAGGCGATCAAATCGCTGTAGGTGATGAAGAAAAGAAACCGCTTGATGTTGGTTTTAAGGTATTTAAACTTGATACCTCAAACCTGAAATTATGGGATAATACACCGATTACGGGTGATGATCAGATTGAAATGTTTACAGAGCGTATGAACTCTATGATTGACAGCATTAAAGATGACAGGTCAGATATGGATGTTGTGTATGAGATTATGCTGAAAATGGGCGTTCCTCTTGATGTGTCGGTGCAGTACATAGAAGTAAACGGAAAAATCGTATATATTGTGGGTGAATTTTTGCTTATGATCGCACTGTTTGATAATATCACCGCTGAAGACATAGAAAGCATTGCTGCCTATGCCCCTGCAAAAATCATCTGTGCGGAAAGCAGCTTTAAAGACGACTCCGCACTTTCAAACGCACATTATATTTTGAGAGATAAACAGATTGAACTTAAATTAGTGTAGAGTGTAAAGTGTAGAGTGTAAAAATGGGGGTGTAGAGATGGCTGACAATATTGTAAAAGATAAAAGCAGGTTATTTGCTATTAGAATTATTAAATTATATAAATATCTTTATGACACTAAAAAAGAATATGTGATATCAAAACAACTTTTAAGATGTGGAACTAGTATTGGAGCGAACATTGTTGAGGCACATAATGCAATGAGTAAAAAAGAATTTATTGCAAAAATGAATATTTCGTTAAAGGAAGCTGCTGAAACAGAATACTGGCTTGATTTATTAAAAGAATCAGAATACATTAAATTAAATGAGTTCGAAAGTATAAACAGTGATTGTGAAGAAATCAAAAAATTATTAATATCAATTATAAAGACATCTAACAAGAGCTTAAATAATTGATTTCTACACTCTACATTCTAATTTCTACACTACGAAACGGAGTGAAGTAAAGTGAAACTGAAATTTAAAAATCAAGACTTTCAAACAGATGCAGTGAGTGCTGTTGCCGATTTGTTTGGCGGTCAGGAAATATTAAAATCCACTTTTGAAATTGCACAGGACAGACAAATCAGCCTTATCGAAAATGATTTAGGCATTGGCAACGGTATGCGTATATCGCTGCATCAGCTAAATGAGAATATGCACGAGGTACAAAAACGTGGCAATCTTCCTCTTACCGATATTGAGGATAACACACTTTCCTTTTGTATCGAAATGGAAACGGGTACAGGAAAAACGTATGTATATACCAAAACCATATTTGAACTTAACAAACGGTATGGCTTTACGAAGTTTATCATTGTTGTTCCCTCTGTTGCTATTCGGGAGGGTGTATATAAATCCTTTGAAATTACAAAAGAGCATTTTCAAAATCAGTATGATCATGTACCGTACAGATTTTTTATATATAATTCATCTAAATTAAACGAGGTACGGCAGTTTGCAGTAAGCAGCAGTATTGAAGTTATGATTATCAATATTGACGCTTTTAAAAAGAGCGAAAATATCATCAATCAGGCACAGGACAAGCTAAACGGCGAAACCGCAATGCGTTACATTCAGGACACAAACCCCATCGTTATTATTGACGAGCCGCAAAGTGTGGATAATACCCCAAAGGCAAAGGAGGCAATTTCCTCTTTAAATCCTCTTTGCGTACTGCGTTATTCTGCAACACACAG
>CALWBE010000015.1 GCA_944375955.1 uncultured Clostridia bacterium
CTCTGTTAACAAGAAAAACTCCCGCCTAATTCCTGTTAGGAATCAGACGGGAGTTTCGTATGCACCCGAAAACCGTCAGCTAACAGTTGATAAGTGATTTAGTTCCTTATCACTGTTAAGCCAAGGCAAAGGGGATTTTTTATATCTCTTTTATGAAAAAAATTTCTGACGGTTGTTTGAATTTAGAAATATCAATAATTAAATTTCCGCAATCACGATAACCGAGCTTTCTGTAAAAATGCTGCGCGCTTTCATCAGAACGAGAGGAAGTCATAATGATACTGTTATTTGTCAGTTTCATTTCATTTTCCCAAAACAGCATAAGTTTTTTTCCAAAACCGTGCCTTTGATATTTTTCAACTATATAAATCATTGTACAGAAAGGTATGCTGTCCCAAAATAAGCCGTATCTTAAAATTCCTATAGGGATGTCACCTTCAAGCAAGACATATCCAGTTTTGTCGCGCACTTTATTTTTAAATTCTGCTTCTGATAAATGCTTGTCAAGTTTAAACCAGAAATTTTTATCAATATTTTTAACATGGCGAATAATTTCCATTAAAACTCCGAAAAATATTATAGAATTTTTTTAAAATTAGCATATAAAGGAGTTATTCAGTGATAAGATCGTCCACATCAAGACCTTCAAGAAATGAGATAGTATCATCGTCTAAAGAACTGCCGGTAATAGCTATGCGTTTAAGAGAAGACAGGTCTTCAAGTATAGAGTAATCGGCATTTATTTTATTCCCGAGAACTTCAAACTGCTCAAGAGACCGGCATTTATATAAAAAATCAAAATTATCTATATCTACATAAGAGGTTGAAAACATCAAGAGCCCCGGAAAATTTTTCATAAGCTCAAAAAATTCTTGAGGGGTTTCATAAAGATCAACGGTCTTATATATATCTGCAGTATCTTTATTTGTTTGAAGAGCGTCTACATAACCTTCATAGCCAAAAGATACCAAATATGATCCTTCTCCGTTAAATGCCATGGATACGCTTTCAATATCCGCAAGATCATCTTTTAAAACTTTGCCGTTGTCTGTCCCGAACAGAGCGGCAAGAGTTTGCGATTCAACTTCAATTGGTTTTCCCTGAACTTTGCCGTCAAGATAGTCAAGCGGAGACCAGTCTGTTATTCCTGAATTCAAATCCAAAATTATGCGCTCAAATTTCTCAGGGTCATAATTTGTCAGCGGCGAAACATCTTTAACTAAATTTTGTGTCAGATCAATATATGTTAAAGAAGTCAGATCTGCTATAGGAGAAACATCTTCTACTATATTGTAAGCAAGATTAAGATATTCAAGATTTTTAAGCCCGGCAAGCGGAGAAATATCAGAAATCCTTCCGCTTGAGGCGCTGAAACTTTCGAGATTTGTAAGATTTGAGATAAACGATATATCGCTTATCATATCTTCTCCGCATATCATTTGATCAAGAGAGAGCTCGGTAATTCCGGGCATTTCTGAGAAAAATGACAAATCATCTATAGAACCTTCGGTAATTGAAACACTTTTAAGGTTAGGCAAAGACGCAAGTATGGAATAATCATGGCAGTCATAGTTTGCGGATGTGCTGAATTTCTCAAGCTCCTTACATTCGGATAGGAAATCATAATTAGGAAATGACGTGTAAATTGCCGAAAACTGGCGGAGACCGGTAAGATATTTAAAGTCATCATAATTTGAAAAAACTTTACCTGTTATATCCACGGTTTTGACATATTGTTCATAGTCATCGCTGTCCTGTTCAATACAGTCAAGATATCCCTCAAGTGCTATTGTGACTGTGTTTGTTTCACTGTATGTCATTATTTCAAAGCATTCTATAGATGCAAGATCCGAAACTGTTATCTTTTCTTGATCTTTTTCGAACAAATCGGCAAACACCGAAGCCATAGCACTGTCTGAAAAAGAAGCGGCATCTTCCGGAGGAATTCTGTCAACTAATGCTTTAGGGCATCCGGTCATTGAAAGTGACAACACTGTAGAAATACTTAATGCCGCGACAGAAAGCACTTTTACTAAAAAATTTCTTTTTCCCATTTGTCTGATGTGTACCCTCCTGCAATATTATTCCCAGTTGTCGCTTACAGTATTGTCTCTGAGTTCACCTGCATCAGCTTCAGTGTCTGTATTTGCGTCGGTGTCAGCGTCAGTATTAGCATCAGTGCCAGCGTCAGTATTAGCATCAGTATCAGTGCCAGCGTCAGTATCAGCATCAGTATCTGCGTCATTATTAGCGTCAGTATCAGCATCAGCGTCAGCATTATCGTCTGTTTCTGTATTATTCACATTTTCTACATTTTCATTGTCTAAACCGTTCTTTTCCGGAAGAATATTGCTTCCGCTGACAACTACATAAATTATAGCTGCTGCAACAAGGACAATAAGGGCAATGATAACATAAAAACTTGCATTGGATTTTTTGTTTGACATAATTAAAGCCTCCTGAAAAAAATAAATAAATTTAAAAGAAATGTATAAAAAAACTTTTAATTTTGCTTCCAGTTTTAGTTACACTTTCAGCAATTATACCATATATTTGAAAAATTTGCAATATAAAAAGTTTATTGTTGCTGACTTTGACAATTTATTTTGAGAGTATCAGAAAATGCATATATTTAGTAAATAATAGGCGTATTTTGTTGACATAAATAATTTTATATGATATACTTAATTAGCTATTAGTATAAAATGGAGGGCATATGGTTTTCAGTGGAATACCGTTTTTATTCTTTTTCTTGCCGATAAGCTTGGTCTTATATTATATTGTACCTTTTAAAGCAAAGAACCATGTGCTTCTTATTGCAAGTCTTATTTTTTATGCATGGGGAGAACCGGTTTATATTCTTCTTATGATATTTTCGACTTTTGTAAGTTATATGGGAGGAGTTTTATATTTAAAGGATCCAAAACGCAAAAAGCTTTATACGCTGCTTTCAGTGGCGGTAAATCTTTTTTTGCTCGGATTTTTTAAATACGCAAATCTTTTTATTTCGACCATATCGTCAGTGACGGGTGCAGATATTACGGCGCTTAATCTGCTTTTGCCAATAGGAATAAGCTTTTATACATTTCAGACGATCAGCTATAATATCGACGTTTACAGAGGCAACGTGCCGCCTGAAAGAAATTTTTTAACTCTTATGACCTATGTCTGCATGTTTCCGCAGCTAATAGCAGGACCGATAGTAAGGTATGAGACGGTTATGGAGGAGATGAAATGCAGAAAGATAACTTTTGACGGATTTTCGGATGGTATGATAATTTTTCTGCATGGGCTGTTTAAAAAAGTTCTGCTAGCGAATACAATAGGAGAGCTTTTTAATGACATTACGTCATCTGCGCCGTCAGAGCATGGATTGCTAACTTTATGGCTTGGCATAATTGCATTTTATTTTCATATATATTTTGATTTCAGCGGATATTCGGACATGGCGGTAGGAATGGGAAAAATGCTGGGATTTAATTTTCTCAAAAACTTCAATTATCCGATGACAGCAACATCGGTGTCGGATTTCTGGCGCAGATGGCATATGTCACTCACAACGTGGTTCAGGGATTATGTTTATATTCCGCTTGGAGGATCAAGATGTCCGCCGTATAAGCATATAAGAAATATTTTAGTAGTGTGGGCGCTTACAGGATTTTGGCATGGAGCCAGCTGGAATTTTCTTGTATGGGGTTTGTATTTTGGAATACTTCTTATACTTGAGAAATATGTATTCGGAAATTTTCTAAAACGCATACCGGCGTTTTTCAGTCATATTTATACGACTGTAATTGTAACGCTTGGATGGGCGATATTTTCGCTTGAAGATTTTGGTATTATGTCAGAATATATAAAGCGCATGTTTGTGAATGACAGAATAATAGACGGCGAATTTATGTTTTACTCAATACCGTATTTGCCGTTGCTTTTTGTTTCATTGTTTTTTGCCGTTCCGATATATCCAAAGCTTAAGTCGGCTGTTGCATCATGGAAAAAACCGGTCCAGTATTCTGCGGGAGCAATTGGAGTTATAACATACGGTGTATTATTTGTCCTGTCTGTTGCTTTGATTGTCGGAAACGCATATAATCCGTTTTTGTATTTCAGATTTTGATGTAAGGAGGAGACGGATTTGAAATTTGTAAAATATATAATTTCGGTATTAATATCTGTGTGTATTCTCAGCGGAACAGTTGTCTTTATTTTCAGTGAGAAGAAAGATTTTTCCGAAAACGAAAACAGATCACTTGCCGATCCTCCTGAATTTTCCACTGAAAATATTGCTGACGGAAATTTTATGATGGAAACTGAAGAATACCTTAAAGATCATTTTCCCGCAAGAGATCTTCTGATGAAATTTAAGACAAAGGCGCAGCTTCTTGCCGGATATCGAAAAATAGGCGATGTGTTTATCGGAAAAGAAAGATTATATCAGGTAGTTGCGTCGCCGGACATATCAAGACTTACGGTATCTGCCAACCGCCTTTTTTCAGCAATTGAAAGCAGTTCTTTAAAAACATCGGTAATGTTAATACCCACAGCTGCCGAAATATACCCTGAAGATCTCCCTCCGTATGCTCAGGTAATTGACGAGTCGGAGATAATAGATGAAATTTTATCAGAGATAGATTGCGATATAAAAATAAATATGTCTGATGTTCTAAAGGAAGAAAAATCTAAAGAAAACAATTTGTTTTTTTATACCGATCATCATTGGACGACATATGCAGCAAAGTCGGCTTATGATAAATTCTGTGAAGAAAAAAATTTTGCTGTAATTTCAGATGATGAGTTCGATAAGACATGTATAAGCGATGAATTCAGGGGAACTTTATATTCAAAGGTCCTTGATGACAGCTTAAAGGACGAGATATGCCGATATGATTATAAAGATATGACATTTAGCTGTAAAAGCGGAAATGTGCTTACAGGTGAATTTAAAGCTTTTGAATATTATGCTAAGGAGTATCTTTCAAAAAAAGATAAATACGCTTATTTTGGAGGAGGAAACTTGCCGCTTTTGATTCTTGAAAACGAAAACTGCACTCAAGATTCGGAAATAGTCGTTGTAAAAGACAGTTTTGCAAACTGTTTTATACCATTTCTAAGCATAAATTACAAAAGGATACACGTTATAGATCCGAGATATTTTAAAGGTAGGACTATAAGCAGTTATATTAACGAAAATAAAAATATTACAGATGTTATTATCATTTACGGAATAAATTCGCTTAACGACAATACGGCTGTATCAGCTTTGTCATAAAAATATAGGGATACCCTTAAAAGCATACTGCATGAGAAAATAAAAAAATTCTCATGCAGTTTTTTTATAAAAAATGCAGTATGAATATTTTACTTCATAACAAAATATAATTTTTTGAATAAAAAATATTATACGGAGCAGATATATGAGAATAAAGACTATAGCCTTATCGTTTATGCTTGTCTTTTGCGCTTTTGCTGTAAGATATATTGATTTTCAGAGGGAATCAGAAGCTGTAATGACATCGGGAAATTCAAAGACAGAATGTTATGCGAGCATAACTCTTGAGGATATTGCAAACGATATTTATGATAAGACCGGAAATAAATAATGACATATGAAAAACATTTTAAAATCGGCAGCACAGCCATATCAGTGCACATCTTATCAATACTTTCGGTATTTGCACTTATATTTGCAGAAAGCAGCATATATTCTATTTCCGTGATTTTCTGTGCCGCGGCACATGAATTGGGGCATATAGCAATGATATGTTTTTTCGGGGCAGGCATAAGAGAGTTCAGATTTTTGCCTTTCGGGGCGGAAATAAGAATGAAAAGAGAGGTAAATTATTCTTCTGAACTTATTATATCACTTGCAGGTCCGCTTGCTAACTTTGTTTTAGCTGCAGTCATGTATATTTTATTCCTGTTTTTTCCCAACCCTGTAATACTTTTTACCGTGATATGTTCGATTTTTCTTGCTGTTGTAAATCTTGTTCCTGTCCGTGGATTTGATGGTGGAAGAATGGTTCGTTGTATAGCATTATCTCGACTTGAATATGAAAAAGCTCTGAAATTTATAAAAATTTCAGAGCAAGTATCGCTGATAATACTGTCAGCATTATCGATTGCTGCAATAAGAGCGGCAGCATTTAATATTTCACTTATTATAATATGTTTATATCTTTTTGTATCTGTATATAAAAACGACTATTAAAATAACAAAAATCCTTTTTATTCATAACTTGCACGCATTTTTAATATACCCATAAATTTTTCACCTGAGACGATATAATGTTCAGATAGCTTAACTCCGATTATATCAAGTGCAGCGGCGCATGCTTTTGTAACGCTGAGATCATCTCCCGAAGGAATAACAGTTCCGCTGGGATGATTGTGTGCAAGCATGACAAACGAGGCATTTTTCTCAAGAGCCTGAGAAGCTATTTTTCTAAGGCTTACCTGAGAAGAGTTGACATCTCCTGAATTCATGAGGACACAGTCAATAAGATGCATGCCATTATCGAGAAAAGCGACAAAAAAACATTCATTTGTAAGCCCGATAAATTTTGTAGTAAAAAATTTGCCTGCTTCATCATAATTACTGAGAGATGCTTTTTCGGCATTTTTATCTTCAATATATACCTTTGCAAGCTGAGGTATCATTTTTATAAGAATTGAAGTATGCTCAGATATGCCGTCTATTTTAGACAACTCATGTATTGGAGCGTCAAAAACAGCAGAAATCGAACCGAAAGTTTCAATAAGTTTATGACCTATAATATTTGTATCTTTCCGGGGCAGAGCATAATAGAGAAGCATCTCAAGGATTTCATGATCTTCAAAACCGGAAAATCCATATTCCATAAAACGTGCTTTAACACGCTTTCTGTGATCGGCGTGTATACTTTTATTCTGTTTCATTATAAATTATTCCTTTTTCGCCCAAGCTATCATCATTCGCCTCCGAATTCCTTAAACATTTTTATTCTGCTTGGATGACGAAGTTTTCGCAAAGCCTTGGCTTCAATTTGGCGTATGCGTTCTCTCGTAATATTAAACTCTTCTCCGACTTCTTCGAGAGTCCGAACTCTGCCATCAATAAGCCCGAATCTCATTTTTATCACGCTTGCCTCACGTGGAGTAAGGCTATCAAGTGCTTCCATGATTTTTTCTTTCAGTATTGTCTGAGAGACTATAAGTTCGGGGTCAGGAGCGTTCAGATCCGGAATAAAATCGCCTATGACACTATCTTCTTCTTTTCCGATCCGTTCCTCAAGACTTATCGGATCCTGCGCGTATTTTATTATTTCACGCACTTTTTCGATCGAGCAGCCAATCTCCTCAGCTATTTCTGCTTCGGTAGGCTCTCTGCCAAGTTTCTGCATTGCTGTTCGTGATATCTGACGAAGCTTATTTATTTTCTCAACTATGTGTACCGGAAGAGGAATAGTCCTTCCGTGAACAGATATAGACCTGGTTATAGCTTGACGTATCCACCATGTGGCATATGTGGAAAATTTGTATCCTTTTGAATAATCAAATTTTTCGACAGCTTTCATAAGACCGATATTGCCTTCCTGAATAAGGTCAAGCAGCGGCATGCCCCGCCCTGTATACTTTTTTGCGATACTTACCACAAGACGAAGATTACTTTCAATAAGTTCGGCTTTCGCAGCCTGATCGCCTTTAGACATTTTCTCTGCAAGTTCAAGCTCTTTTTCAGCACTTAAAAGCTGGATTTTACCTATATCTTTGAGATACACTCTTACAGAGTCGTTTACAAGTGCACTGTCGTCGGGAAGCTTATCTGAAGTATCGTCATCATATGTATAGTCTTTGGACTGGTTTTTTTCCGAGTCAATTAAATCGTCGAGAAAGGCTTCCTCACCAGTGAAATCCGTTATTTCAATACCGCGGATTTCAAGGATGTCATAAAGCATTTCTATTTGCTCTATGGAAATATTTGTATCTTCGAGACAGTTTAGGATATCAGTGCTTTTAAGTGTTCCTGAGCTTTTTGCAAGCTCTGTTAAAGTATCTGCGAGAGAATTTACGATAGTGTTGTCAGGAGCTGTGTTTTTTTTATTTGACGTGGGTTTAGTCATTGTTTTTTCTCCTTGTCGTAAATTTTTTAATATTCCTAAAAACAAAATACAATAGTCAAAATAGTATTTTTTCAAATCAGCAAAAGGATTTCTTTTATTATAAATGCCGATCTGTCAGCAGCTTTTTTTTCAAATAAATCAAATGAGTTATCGGCGTCTTCATTCGCAAAATCAGATATGGCGCGTATTACAACAAAAGGGATATTGTTTACTTTTGCCGTATGCGCGACAGCCGCACCTTCCATTTCAGTACATAAAGCGCCGAATTCGTCATGCAGCTGCTTTGCTTTTTCGGCTGAACTTATAAAGCTGTCGCCGGAAACTATCATGCCGCGGAAAGTATTAAAGGTTTTTTCTCCGTCTTGTTTAAGTTTCTTATTAAGAATTGCGCATGCGGTTTCCGCCTTATCTATAAGTTCTGAATCCGCCTTTATAAACCTTGAATAAGGAGGATATCTGTCCAAAATATCGATAGGACTAAAATCATGGTATGTAAGCTGTTCTGAAATTACAATATCGAGTTTTGCCAGTTTATCGGAAAGTCCTCCGGCAATGCCTGAATTGATTATGCAGTCTATATCAAAGTTGTCTATAAGTTTTTGAACTGATATCGCTGCGTTAACTTTTCCAACGCCGCTGAGACATGTATATATTTCTTTGTCATTGAAGCTTCCGCGGTAAACGCCGGGGATATCTGTGGCCTGCGCGTCAAAGTCGCGACAAAATACTGATATTTCGCTTTTCATCGCGCCGATGATCGCGATTTTTTTATTCATATTAAAGTTTTCTCCTTTTATATGCGTATATGTATTAAAAAAATAATTCTTATAGGCCTGACATATCAGTCAAGATAATCCTTAAGACGTTTGGAACGGCTGGGATGGCGGAGCTTTCTCAGCGCTTTGGCTTCTATCTGGCGTATGCGTTCACGTGTTATGTTAAATTCGAGACCAACCTCTTCAAGAGTACGAGTTCTGCCGTCCTCAAGGCCGAAACGCAGCTTTAATACTTCTTCTTCTCTCGGAGTGAGGGTATGAAGCACATCATTAAGCTGTTCTTTAAGAAGTGTATATGAGGCCATTTCCGCCGGTGCGGGAGCTTCATCGTCGGGAATAAAATCTCCAAGATGACTGTCTTCTTCTTCACCTATAGGAGTTTCAAGACTTACGGGTTCCTGTGCCAGCTTCATTATTTCGCGTACTTTTTCCGCAGGCATATTCATTTCTTTTGCGATTTCTTCCGTAGTCGCCTCACGACCGAGCTCCTGCAGAAGCTGTCTTGATATACGGAGAACTTTATTTATGGTTTCCACCATATGTACCGGGATTCTTATTGTACGAGCCTGATCGGCTATTGCACGTGTTATAGCCTGACGTATCCACCATGTGGCATATGTTGAAAATTTGTAACCTTTAGTATAGTCGAACTTTTCGACTGCCTTCATCAGACCGAGATTGCCTTCCTGAATAAGATCGAGAAAAAACATGCCGCGCCCGACATACCGTTTTGCTATGCTGACAACAAGACGAAGATTACTTTCAACAAGTATTTCTTTTGCAGCCTCGTCACCGTTAGCCATTTTTTCTGCTAAAGCAAGTTCGGTTTCGGTGTCAAGAAGATTTACTTTTCCGATATCTTTCAGATACATTCTTACGGGATCGTCAATCATCATTTCCTGATTAATAACGGAAGAATCTGAGACTTGACCGCCAAAATCATCAACGGTTTCTGATGACAGCTCATCGAGAGAAATATCTGCGTCGGAACAGCCTGTAACTTCAATACCCATTTCTTCAAGAGATTCATAAAGCTTTTCGATTTGATCTACGTCAAGATCAGTTTCATCGATAACTTCAAGGACTTCTTCAGTAGTAAGACGTCCTTTCGCCTTGCCTTTTTCAATAAGCTGAAGAATTTCATTCTTTTTTTCTTTGTCGTTTGAATTTGCACTTGTCTTTGCCATTTTTTAGTTTCCATATCCTTCCTGGTCCGGCATAAAAGCGGACTATTTATATACGTCTTTATATTTTTAAATATGAGTGTTTTCGGATTTGACTGACAGACGACGCCCATGAACATAAGCCTCAAGCTCGTCCACTGTCATTTTATCTGCACTCGGAGCTTCAAGCTTCTTTTTTTCATTTTTGAGAACTGAACAGAGTTCGCAAAACGTATTTATATCGTTTACCGTAAGCTCTCGTCTTTTTCTGTACATCTTATGTATTCTGCTCATTTGCTCGGGAGAAAAATACTCATTCAATAGAGATAAATCGAAATTTTCTGTTCCCGACTCATTATAAGCCTTTTTTAAACTGCTGAAAACACTGCGGTTAAATTCGGTTATAAAGTCAGATTCGCAAATGATTTCCGAATTTATATTTTCCAAATATTCTGGATAAAGCAGCAGGATACCTAATATTTGTTCTTCTGTACTTGCACCGCGTATGTTTTTCAAGGCATCGGGATTTATTTTATCACCGTAATGCCTAAGCGATTCTTCGCTGTTTTTTTCAAGTTCCTTTTTAGACGCAGAAATCTTTTTAATTGTTTTGCGTTTTATTTCCGAAATAACTGCATCTTTGTTTATACCCGTCAGCTCTGACAGACGTATTGCACATACTTCTCTTTTCATTTCTGAAAAACTTCCGGCAATAAGTGTGCATGCTTCATTGATCATTGCAAGCTTTTCTTCGGGTATATCAAGATTATATTTTGAGATTATCTCAGACAGCTGATAGTCGATTTGCCCTGACGCTCCGTTCATAAGTCGCCTGAATCCTTCAGGACCATATTTTTTAATATATTCATCAGGATCTTTTGCTCCGCCTGTAACTTTAAGGATTTTGACATCAACGCCTACTTCGTTCATATACTTTATAGCTTTTTCATCGGCGCGCCGTCCTGCCTCGTCGGTATCATATGAAACGTATAATGTTTTTGCATATCTTGATATAATCCGTGCCTGTTCGGGAGTAACCGCTGTTCCAAGGGTAGCTACGGCTCCGGAAAATCCAGCCTGATGCAGAGCTATTACATCCATATAACCCTCACAAAGAATAAGTTCACCGGATTTTGCCTTGCCGTTTTCATTTCCCGCACCGACGCATGAATTTTTTGCAAAATTAAGAGCAAAAAGATTGCTTCGTTTTTTAAAAACCGGGGTATCTGACGAGTTTAAATACTTTGGCTTGCTGTCATCCATAACTCTGCCGCCGAAAGCAATTATATGACCGGACACATCTATTATCGGGAACATGACGCGGTTTCGGAACATATCAAAAGGCACACCTTTTGAAGAAATTCCACAAAGAAAACCTGCTTTGATTTCATCTGTTGTAAAACCTTTTTGTATAAGTGTTTTATATAAATCATCAAAAGAATTTTTTGCAAAACCAAGTCCGAAATGTCGTATAGTGGAAGGAAGCAGCTTCCTGCTTAAAAGATATTCAAGCCCGGGTTTCCCTTCAGGTGACATTAAGTTATCATAAAAATGTCTGGCAGCGATCTTATTCATCTCATAATTTCTCTCGCGTGTCAGAACTTCTTTTTTTTCGTATTTAGTATTTTCTTCCGGAACAGGTATTCCGGCGGCATCCGCAAGATACCGGACTGCATTGCGGTAGTCAAGATTTTCAATGCGCATGGTAAAAGTTATAACATCGCCTCCGGCACCGCATCCAAAACAGTAAAAGTTTTTTTCGGGGAAAACGGTAAATGAAGGCGTGCGTTCGCTGTGAAAAGGACAGCACCCGACAAGATTGCTGCCGGCTCGCTTAAGATCGACATATTTGCTTATAACTGTTTCAAGATCATTTCTCATTTTCAGTTCTTCAATAAAATTTTTCGGGTATAAAATGACGGGCGCCTCCTTTCATATGCTTTTTAATTTTTGTATTAATTTATCTGCCCCACATTTTGGGGACAAACAAATCATTGTATACCTCAAGGGCATATCTGTCGGTCATGCCGGCAATATAATCTGCAGCAACGCGCTCGACGCTGTATTGGCCGAGGTACTTTTTATTATCCTGAGGCATTTTATCCGGATTTTTTACAAAATAGTTGTATATCATAGCTAAAAGCTCGCAGGCTTTGCCTTCTTCTTTTTTCGCCATGCTGTTTATATAGACGTTTTCAAACATAAATTCGCGCAGACCATTCGTGGCTTCTTCAACGTCATCGTTCATTTTAAGCTCTGCTATACCGGCATTGAAATTTTCTTTAGTTCCGCACACAAGACTTTTCACCATGGTATCAATTCTCTGCGAATGATTGCAGCCGAGAACTTTCCGGAACTTTTCCGGGATCATTTCGTCGGTAAGAATGCCGGCGCGGATAGCATCGTCAATATCATGATTTATATATGCTATGCGATCCGCATATTTTATAAGCCTTCCTTCGAGGGTTTTTGCCTTCACCGGACCCGTATGGCAAAGTATAGCATCAAGCACCTCATATGTAAGATTAAGTCCCTCTCCGTCCCTCTCAAGCAGTGTGACTGTACGTATGCTTTGTTCATTGTGAGAAAACCCTTCCGGACAAAGTGAATTGAGTACTCTTTCTCCGGCGTGCCCGAAGGGGGTATGTCCGAGATCATGCCCGAGACAGGCAGCTTCTACAAGATCTTCATTAAGCTGCAAAAGCCTTGCAACGCTACGGCCTATTTGTGAAACTTCGAGAGTGTGTGTAAGTCTTGTACGGTAATGATCGCCTTCCGGGGAAAGAAAGCACTGCGTTTTGTGCATAAGGCGCCTGAAAGATTTTGAGTGAATAATTCGGTCTCTGTCACGCTGAAAATCAGTTCTCAGCAAGCATTTGTCAATAGGCTTTTGCCTTCCCGCGGTGTCGCACGATCGAAATGCAAACGGTGAAAGAAACTCATTTTCAAGTTTGTTTCTGATTTCAATATAAGATAAATCCATTTTTTGTCTCCTATTGATAAAACTTGAATATTAGGTAAAAATATACACAATAAATTAAGGCATTTCGACTTTATAATATAATATACCGCTGCAAAAAGCAAAATACTTTTTTATTTTCGGAGATTTTTTAGTATTTTAAAGTGTTTTTTTATATTTTCGCATATCAAAGCAATGTTAAAGTTATATCTGATATGTTTTTTATCACATCGGCAATTTCACCATAAACAGTGCATCCGGCAGCTTTTTTATGACCGCCTCCCCCGAAATGCGCGCATATTGAAGCTACATCAGCATATGTATTTGAACGCATTGAAAGGCGAAAATTTTTTTTGCCGTCTGCATCGTATTTCTCCTTTGCGAATACGCCAATTTCAACACCTTTTATCATGCGGAGCAGTTGTACACATGTGTCAAATTCACTCTCAAGAATTCCTCGCTCTTTGCACATTTCTTTTGTCATATATGAGAAAGCTAATTTGCCTTCGCATAAAAACGTAATATTTTCGGTGCAAAGGGCTTCAGCTTTAAAAGTTCCGAGCGATTTCACGTCAAAAAGCATGCGGGCTATTTCTGCATTTTCAGCGCCTAGATCAATAAGTTCTCCGGCAATTTTAAGAGTTTTGCCGGTAGTGCAGGAATACTTGAAATTTCCAGAATCTGAAGATATTGCAGTATAAAGGGCACATGCGGTATTTTTATCTATGAGTTTTTTGCCTGTTTTATCCTCAAGAAATTTTATTACATCATACATTGCTTCACCTGCCGAGCTTGCATTCTCATCAATGAAAAGCAAAGGACAGTCAAGCGTATTTATGTCATGATGATCAAGTGCAAGACAGATTTTTTCTGTGTATTGCGAAAAAGAAGAATCTACAAGACTTCCGGTCGCAATATCAACGGATACCACAGCTGAATCTGATAAATTTTCCGGAATCTTTCTTCCGAAATAACATTTTTCGGGGTCGGCATATTCGGAGATAAATCTGATATGTTCAGGAAGCTCGTCAGTACAGACTAAAACCGCATTTTTACCAAGCATTGAAAGGATATTCAGCAAAGCTTCGCCGGTTCCTATAGTATCTCCGTCAGGATGGCTGTGCGTCAATATCATAATATTGTCGTATTTGATTATTTCAGAAGCAAATTGTTCTGCGGTTATTTTTTTTGTCATTTCTATTTCCTTTAAATTTGATTTTACTCAAAATTATATCATAAAATGCGTTTTTTTTCAATAAAAAACTATTCTTTTAAATATCTGCATTAAAATATCACAAAAACATCACAAATGTATCATTGATTTTACAAAATGCTAATATATAATAAGCTCGTAAATCGGAAATACATATCGTTTACATTTTATTGATGACAGGAGGATTTGATATGTGTAATAACGAAAATGAATTTGAAAAAAATTCCCAAAACGTAAATGAAACGAAATTCTCTGGTGACGATAATAATGCTTATATTCCTGAGACAGGGGATAAGGCTCGTCTTGAAGAGAATACAAAACCTAAAACTAATATGCTCTACGGAGACAATGACATATCCGCAGATGATATTGAAAAGTCAGCTTTGAAAAAAACTGAGGAAGACAGCGTATCTGCTGTTAAAGAAACGGAAAGTCAGATGCAGGCTCAGAACCAAAATCAAGTAAATGAAACCGTATCAGAACACAGTGAGATAGTTTATAACTCAGACAGTAAAAATTCCGGATACAGTTGCAATTATATACATGCTGACCAAGTCAAAAAGAAACGCAGCAGAGATAAAAGCAGGGGCAGAGGAATGAAAGTCTGCGCACTTGTGATAGCGGCAGTGTTTACATTAACATTTGTAGCGTTTTCAGCATTTACAATATGTGATAAAATGGGTTATATCGACGAATACAGACAAATGCAGGAAGATAACGAGCCTGTATTTCAGATGGATGTACCTGACAGCTCAAAAAGCTCAGTTGAAAATGTTTTAAGCGTAAGTGATCCTGACGCATCTGCGTCATCTTCTGAAGAACTGACGGTAAAACAGATAGCGGATAAATGTCTTAAAAGCTCTGTAGGTATTCTTGTAGAAAAACAGCAGTATTACTTTGGAGCGTCATATACAAGCGCCGGAGTAGGTTCGGGATTTATTCTTTCTGAAGACGGATATATAGCTACTAACAACCATGTTGTTTCAGGTGCGACAAAGATAACTGTTGTTTTAAATGACGGAACTGAATATGAGGCAGAGCTTGTAGGTGCGGATTCTATAACCGACGTAGCTGTAGTAAAAATAGATGCAGAAGGTCTGCCGGTAATGGAGCGCGGAAATTCCGATGATGTTGAAATAGGAGATCTTGTTGTCGCAATAGGAACGCCGGCTTCGATCGAACTTGCAGGCACGGTTACAGACGGTATTATTTCGGCAGTTGATAGAAAGATAGATATTACTGATGACTATGGCAGAGTAGTAAAGACCATGACACTGATTCAGACAAATGCGGTTATAAACCCGGGAAATTCCGGAGGTCCGCTTATCAACAGTCGCGGTCAGGTTATAGGTATAAATACTTTGAAGCTTACGGATGAATATGAAGGCATCGGCTTTGCTATTCCGATAAACGGAGCAATAAGCATTATGAATCAGCTTATTGCCGACGGAACGGTTACTGACAGAAGCGAGAGCCTTGTCGTAGGAAAGGCATCTATAGGCATACAGTGTGTCGATATAACCGATCAGGAAGCGGAGTATTACGGTATACCGAAGGGTGTACTTGTAATGCAGATAAACAAAACAGGTTCAGCGGCACAGGCAGGACTTCGCAGAGGCGATATAATAATCGAGTTTAACGGCGAGAGAGTTGAATCTATCGATGAGGTAAATGCAGAGAAAGATAAGTTTAATGCCGGAGACGAGGTTACTATTCGGGTATTCCGAGACGGAGAAGGAGAGTTGGATATTACGTTTAATCTTGATATGCAGGAATAAACGGAACAGCTGGCTTTATAAATAAAAATAAGAGAGGGATAATTAAAATCCCTCTTAATTTTTTATATTGACAAAGAGGATAAATAAGGATATTATTGTTTATAAAGACTTTACTATAAAATTTTCGGGAAAATATTCTCCCGTGAAAGGAAATTGCAATGAATATTAAAGATATGTATTCAAAAAATCCGGTTTATGCTCCGAGATATGGAACTGATAAGCTTTTTATTTTTCCTCAGGGAAGCGCAAAGTTTACCGGAGTATTTGACGAGGCGATAAGATTCATTTCTGAAAACCAGTGTAAAAACAAACACAATTGGGAGCTTTTTGTAGAGCAGTTTAAAAGTCCGACAGACGATCCAAACAATGGCTGGCGGTGTGAATATTGGGGAAAAATGATGCGCGGCGCCGCATTTACATATGCTTATACTCAGGACCCCGAACTGTATGACATAATGGTAGATGCGGTAAAAGGCATACTTGACACTGAGGACAGCGAAGGAAGAATATCTACATACAGTATTGAAAACGAGTTTCACGGCTGGGATATGTGGGGCAGGAAGTATGTTCTTTTGGGACTTCAGTATTTTATAGACATATGTAAGAATTCTGATCTTAAGGAAAGGGCAGTTGCGGTAATGTGCCGTAATCTTGACTATATAATTTCCAAGATTGGTAAAGCCGAAGAGGGCAAGCTTCCGATTACTCAGACCAGCAATTTTTGGCAGGGATTAAATTCATGTTCCATTTTAGAGCCGGTGGTAAGACTGTACAGCATTACGGGAAAAAAAGAATATCTGGATTTTGCTGATTATATTGTATCAACCGGGGGAATTGAAAACGGCAATATTTATGAGCTGGCATATGAGGGCAAACTTTACCCTTACGAATATCCGGTTACAAAGGCATATGAGATGATGTCTAATTTTGAAGGGCTGATAGAATATTATAGAGTTACAGGCATCGAGAAGTGGAAAATCGCCGCATGCAATTTCGGAAAACTTGTAGCGGAGTCTGATGTAACAATAATTGGTTGCTCCGGATGTACACATGAGCTTTTTGACCATTCATACGTAAAACAGGCGAACACAAAAAATCTTATTATTATGCAGGAGACATGTGTTACTGTTACATGGATGAAATTTATTACGCAGGTACTGCTGTTGTGCGGAGACGCTTGTCTTGTAGATGAGATAGAAAAGTCAATATATAACGCACTTTTAGGTTCAATAAATACCGAACACAGCGATGCGCTTGCGGGCTTTGTTTTTGACAGTTACAGTCCGTTGCTTATGGCGACGCGTGCACGTCAGCTCGGAGGCACGCAGCGCATGAGAAATGACACGGAAGTTTACGGCTGCTGCGTAGCTATAGGAGCGGCAGGGACAGGACATATACCGTCTATTGCGGTTATGGGCCGCCGTGACGGAGTCGCCGTAAATCTGTATGAAAAAGGCGAATATTCGGCTGTCACTCCGACAGGCGCAAAACTTAAACTTGTTTTTGATACCGAATATCCGTATGGCGGCAAGATTTCTGTTGCAGTTTTGCCGGCAAAACCCGAAAGATTTACAATAGCTTTGCGTATCCCTGAATGGAGCGAAAAAACCGTGCTTAAAGTTAACGGCAAAAAAATAAATGTTAATAAGGGATACACTGAGATTGAGAGAGAATGGACATCCGGAGATGAAATCTCACTTTCGCTTGATATGCGTGTGCGTATAGTTGATGCACCTGTTGACAAAGACGATAAAAATTCCAAATATCATAAAGCGCTTGTGCGCGGACCTATTGTGCTTGCCCGTGACGCAAGACTTGGTGAAGAAATAGACAGCATTGTTGATTTTGCAGCAGATAAAAACGGCTATGCTGTAGTAAAGGAAAGCAACACGGCGAAATTTTTTAGACATCTCGAATATGCCGTAAAACAGAATGACGGCAGCTATATTCATGTAGTAGATTATGCGTCGGCCGGAAAGACCTGGCGCCGTGACTCTCGTGTTACAGTGTGGATGCCTACAAAAAATTATTGGCATTTTAATGAAGAAAAAGCCGTTACGCTGTTTCTCGGAGTTGCGGGAAAATATCTCTGCGATGCAGATGGGATTGTCCGTATGGGAGATGAGCCGCAGAAATGGAAGATAGTAAGATGCGGATATTATGTACGTCTTAAAAATATTAAGAGCGGAAAATATCTTTCGATGATAAAGAAAAACGACATATGCCAGCTTGAAATGCATGAATCTCGCGCATGTGATTGCCAGAAATGGACTTTGACTAAAGCTGTTCAAAATAGATTTACGCTTGAAAATAAATTGTTCGGTTTGCAGCTGTTTTATGACCGTCAGGCAGATAAAATTATTCTTGAGAAACCGTTTTCGGAGCATTTTGTTTCTGATACGTGTATTTGGAGAGAATTTGCTCTTAAAAACTGATAATATTCAGTAAAAAATAATTCCTCAATATATCTTGACTTTATGGATATACTGAGGAATTTTTTATTTAAATATTTATTTAACCTTATCCATTTTAGACATTTGTCTTTGAGCCATTACAAGACCGTAGTATATGCCTTTTTGCCGTATCAGTTCATCGTGAGTACCAACTTCGGCAATTTCTCCTTTATCTAAAACTATAAGCCTTGTGGCGTTTCGAAGCGTTGAAAGACGGTGAGCTATTGCAAAAGTTGTTCTGTTTTTTATAAGTGCGGCAAGAGCTTCCTGAATATTTTTTTCTGTCTGAGTATCTAGCGCACTTGTTGCTTCGTCAAGTATAAGTATTCTTGGATTTGAAAGTATTGCACGCGCTATTGCGATTCTTTGACGTTCTCCTCCTGACAGCGTGTATCCGCGTTCGCCGACGACTGTATTATATGCGTCGGGAAGCTTTATTATAAACTTATGCGCACCTGAAAGTTTTGCTGCACGTACCACTTCATCTCTCGGAGCGTCGGGACGGGCATAAACTATATTGTCATATACCGTGCCGGTAAATAAAAAGGTTTCCTGTAAAACGACACCTATTTGACGGCGGAGAGATTCCTGAGAGATTTCCCTTATATCGACTCCGTCTATAAGAATTTTACCGGAATCTACATCATAAAGGCGCATAATCAGATTTATAAGAGTACTTTTACCTGCACCCGAATGTCCCACTATTCCTATCATTTCGCCTTTTTCGGCACAAAATGATATATTGTCAAGCACGCGCTCATGCTCATTATATCCAAAGCAGACATTTTTAAATTCAACTCTGCCTTGGATGTCTATTTGCTTTGCCCCTGCTATATCTGCGACGTCTTCTTCTTCATCAATTATTTCAAAAATTTTGGCTATCGATGTCCCGGTTCTGACAAGCTTTCTCGGAAGCTGTGAGAAATAGCGCAAAGGTCCGTATATTATCGAAATATAGCTCGTCATCTGGGTCATATCTCCGAGAGTCATTTCGCCGTTTAATATTTTTACGCCTACAAAGTACAGAACTATAAATTCACCGATACCCATAAGAAAATTCGCGTTTGGAATAATAAGATTCCATAACGTTTCATTTTTCTGACGAATATCTTTTTCTTTTGATACAATACTGTCGAATTTTGCAGTCTCATTTTGTTCCATGCCGAATACTTTTACTACGCGTATACCTTGAAAAATGTCGTGCATTATGGAATTTGCCTTCATTCCTATAAACCACTGACGCCGGTAAAGCTTGTGCATAAATCTGTTTATAATATTAAACATTATTATGACAAGCGGACAGGGAATTATAGCTAAAAGTATAAGAACAGGCTGTTGTATAGCCATAAATATGATAATTCCTAAAAGCAGTATTCCTTGCTGCATGCATTCGGGAAGGTCATATGTGAGAAATTCATTTAAAGTATTTGTGTCCGAGGTTATTCTCGTAATCAAATCTCCGGATGTGTGATCGGAAATCTTTCCTATAGACATTTTTTGAATTTTTGCGAAGAGCATAGAGCGTATTTTAACAAGCATTTTGCTGCTTGTTTTTAATAATACAACGCTTCTTAATACCGACAAAATATTGACTGTAAGCTGTGTGACGGCGAGCGCAATAACTACGACAAGCAGAGATCTGAAACTTAAAAGCGACGCGTCCGGAGCTTTTATGCGTTCATCTATTAAAAATTTATTTATTGCCGGTATAAGGATATTAAGTCCGCTTACCGCAAAAAACAGAAGCATTGACAGTGTTATCTGCGGCGTATATGGTTTTGCAATCCCTGCAAGTCTAAAAAGCAATTTTTTTGCCCCTCCGCAATGCAGACATGTGGTCGAATTTTTCCTGTATGGACGTCCGCATTTGGGGCATACTCTGTTCTTGCTTTTTTCCGGGACTTTAACAGACTTTTTGTCATGAAGATCGAAAAGATAGTCCGCACCGTCCATGAGAGCGTCTTCATATCTTGTAGTGGCACGGCAAATTTCATAATATATGCCGTTTTCATCGTGATATTCAAGTGATATAGCTCCGTACATACGTGTGTATTGAACATCAAAAAGCGAAGCTATCGAATATGTATTAAGATTTATTTTACCGTCATATTTTTCCGTAAATGCGCAGACAAGAAGTTCTTTTGTCATAGCGCATAAACCGTATATTTTCTTATTATCCGGTGACAAATCAAAATTAAAATTGTATACCGGAATTTCTTCTCCTATGACGGTTTTTATTTCGTCTCTCAGACGTGTCGATATTTTAAGCTGGATCTGAAATGAATTCTGAGTTTTAAAACGCATTTTTTACTCCATATCCGGAATTATACATAAAGTTCTATTTTTCTGTAGCTTTTTTTATCAAGCTTTGAAAGATCTTTAATTGAATACCGGTTTCCGTCAATATCAATGATAAAAATGTGATTCTCATCGATTCTTATTATACTGCCGAAAGGGTTGCGCACAACGAATTCGCATATGCCGCTGTCTGTATCGCATTTAAAATATACAAAACCGAATTTATCTTTTGCTGAAATTATTTTAATTATCTCCGGAACATAATATTTTTTTTCAAGATTATCTTCAAGAATTTTAACGGTTTTTTCATCAAAGTCGTGTATATTGCGAATGATACCGATTTCAAAACCGTCTTCCTGCTGTACAGATATAATGTTGTCCGGTTTGTCAAAGGGAAAAGCTCTGTGCAGAAGAACTCTTCCGTAATCGCGTCTGCCGTCCGCTGTATATTTTATATCAGCCGGAGGTTTTCTGCCGTGTCCGCGATGCCCTTTGCCATTACCTTCAAAAGGCGGCTTGGCTCCTCCGGGACCCGGCCCGTGCGGAGGAGCTTCTCCGGGCTTTATAGAAGGTGCAGAGTCGTCTGAATTTTCTTCTTGACCGAGAATTCTTTCGGGTTTTACATCTTCGGAGGAGACCAGCATAAGAAAGCCGTTTTTTGTCACACTGAATTCGGAATTTTCGGGCGTAAGATAAACAATATCGACAATGTCTGTAAAAGAGGTGTTGTCACCGATTTTATTTTTATTTAACATTTCGTTCATATGCAAGCCTTTCTTATTCAATGCCTATAGATTTTAACGCTTCCGCCTGAAGTTTATAGAGATTATGATAAACTCCTTTTTTTGTAAGCAATTCAAGATGGGTGCCGTATTCCGGCATTTTGCCGTTGTCTATGACGACTATACGGTCGGCATCACGCAGAGTGGAAAGACGATGAGCTATCATAATTGTAGTTCTTCCTCGGCTCATGAGAGTAAGCGCTTTCTGTATCCGCCTTTCAGTTCCGGTATCCATAGCGCTTGTAGCTTCGTCAAGAATAAGTATTTTCGGATTTTTCAGCAATGCCCTTGCTATGGAAATGCGTTGGCATTCACCACCGGAAAGCGATTTGTGTCCACGCCCGACAAGCGTTTCATATGCATCAGGGTATTTTATTATAAAACTGTGAGCGTCTGCGGCTTTAGCGGCTTCAAATACTTCTTCATCTGTAGCTTCGGGTTTCGCATAACGTATATTTTCAAGTATAGTTCCTTCAAAAAGATATGTCTCCTGAGAAACAATTGCAACAGATTTGTGAAGGTCTTTAAATGATATATCCTTAACATTTATTCCGTCTATAGTTATTTTGCCTTCGTCAACATCATACAGCCTTATAAGCAGGTTGACAAGTGTGCTTTTTCCGGCACCTGTTTCTCCTACAATGCCGACCGTTTCTCCGGCATTTACGGAAAAATCTATATCGTCAAGAGTTTTTCTTGTCTTGTCATACCCGAATGAGACATGTGAAAATACTATATCCCCGCGAGGATTGTCAAGACTTTTGGGATTTTCACTTTCTTCTACTTCAGGTATCGAATCGAGTATTTCAAAAACTCTCTGAATAGCATTTATGCATTCTGCCCACCAGCGCGAGATCTCTGAGAAAAAACCAAGCGGCTGGTATATCATGCCCATATATCCTACGAACGTCATTAAAAGTCCAAGATCCATACTGCCCTGCATGACCATCCATCCGCCGTATGCCCAGACTATAAAATTGCCTATATGTATTATATAGTTTATAAAAGGGAAAATACTTGAATTCAGAACTCCTATTTTTCTGTTCGACTCGGCAAAGTCTCTGCTTTTTTTCTCAAAACGATTCATTTCAGCTTCTTCGCGGGCAAACGCTTTTACAACACGTATACCGGAAAGGATATCTGTCACAAGAGAATTGAAAGAACGCCGCTTGGAAAAATTTTTTGCGTACATTTTATCAAAAAGAAGCAGCACTCCGCGGTATAGTATCAGAAATACCGGAACCGAAATGAACGCCGCCAGCGTGAGCAGCGGATGGATACTTATCATTATTCCGGTAATAACTGCAAACTGTACGACATTAATGATTAAATAGGGAAGTCCATCACAGAAAAAGTAATATATTGAATTTGCGTCGTCATTTACCGATGTCATAAGGCCGCCTGTTTGACGAGAAGTAAAAAATCCGTAAGAAAGACGTGAAATAGAGGAAAAGACGGTTTTTTTAATATCGTACACTACTTTTGCGGAAATTCTTGACGTGACGACTCCGTTCACTGTAGAAGCAATAACACTTAAAAATTTTGTTGCTACTATCAGCAAAACTACATAAAGTATTTTTCCGTAGAGTTCTCCGCCTTCTTCAAGAACCTCGTCATAAAGCACCGAACCTTTGATATACGGAAGAAGAGCTGAAAGCGAGGTTGTCATTACAAGGCTGAGTATTGATATAAGCATAAATACCTTGTATTTCATGAAGAAAACTGACAGACGTTTCATAAGCTTTGTTTTATCCATGCACCTAGGACACAGTTTTCTTTTCGGGTCCGTATATCTGTTGCCGCATTTCGGACAGCATAGTTCTTCGTTGTCTGATTTTATTTCATCTGGTGAAAGGTTTCCTTTTTCAGCAAGATTTTTCACATTTTCAAGGAAAATGTACACTTTATTTTTAATTGTCATGGAAAATCTGAATATTCCTGTTTTTTCACCGTCGTAAACCGCATAAAAGAGACCGGAGGAAATATTCATATCACATGCGAAATCAGACAATAGTTTCATATCGTATTCTTTATATGAATATTCTTCAAAGTTTACCGATAGTTTTCTGTTTGAGCCAAATGAACTTTTTACTGCAGAGACTTTATGCTTGCCGGATAGAACAGCAAGGGTATCTGACGTTGCAACACAATAAATATCGGCATATTTAAATTCTATATCCATATCTGATTTTAAAAAAAGGATAATGTTATTTTCAAAGATTCCCCTTTTTTCAAAAGCGGATAATATTTCCTGGGGCAATTTGCTTGTATTTTCCATATCGCACCTGTATTTATCGATATTTTCTCTCTTTATATATTACTATCAAATCAAAACAAAGTCAAGAAAAATATGTTTTGTGGAGGTGACGCTGTTTGCTATTATGTAATAATTTATTCACATACAATTACTGAAACTGTAAATATTTTATGATATAATTTTAAAAAATAAGCAATGATTGGCAACAGCCGTAATCCTACAAATTCATGTAAATTTAATTTTAAAGGTGGAATTATCCTCGTTGCTGATATTACAAACAGAAAAGGAGTAAAGAATATGTCAATAAAAGTTTTAAACACATCTGTCAAACAGCGCTTTTCAATAAAGACGCAGATAATTGCGGCATTAGCTGCGGCAGTTGCGGCAGTTGTGCTTCCTCAGATTTTTCATCTTATAGGAGCAGCTTCCGGACTTGGTACGGCTTTGGGCGAAGCGTTTCTTCCGATGCATCTTCCAATTATACTTGTAGGACTTTTAGCAGGGCCGGTTGCAGGAGCGGCAGCAGGAGCGATTTCTCCTGCAGTGAGCTTTTTGCTTACCGAGATGCCGTCTGCGTCGATGCTTCCTTTTATGACAATCGAACTTTGCACATACGGTTTTGCGGCAGGATTGCTTAAGAATGTAAAAATGCCGTCTTTCTTAAAAGTGCTTGCAGTACAGTTAGCGGGACGAATCATAAAAGCTGCAGCTATACTTGTCTCTATATACGCTCTCAAAAATGACAGCGTGTCTGCAGAAATGATTATTAGCAGCATAAGAATAGGTCTTTTCGGACTTGTATTGCAGTGGACATTTATTCCTCTTATTATTTATCGTGTTGAGAGCAATAAAAAAAATGAAAGATGATATTCGTATAAAGACAGCTATCAAATTGCTTTATGACGGTGCTCTAACTTTTTGTGCTTTAAATGAAAACGGCGGGGAAATATTGAAAAGCCGTGACAGGGGAGTAAAGCCGCTTGTCAGTTTGATAGACAGCGGAGTAAAGCTTAGAGGCTTCTGTGCTGCAGATAAAGTAATAGGTAAAGCCGCTGCATTTTTATACGTTATTCTTGAGCCGGATTTTGTATATGCAGATGTCATAAGTGAAAAGGCATATGATGTTTTTAAAGTCAGCGGTATTGAAGTATCGTTCGGAAAGAAAGTAGAGGCTATACGCAATCGGACAAATACCGGTTTTTGCCCTATGGAAACAGCAGTGGAAGATATCAGCGATCCTTATGAAGCATTGAGTGCTGTAAGGAAAAAGATCGATGATCTTAGCGGCGGAAAAAAACAAATAAATAAATGATAGGAAATTGCCGGATTATTATCCGGCAATTTTATTTTTTGATTAAATTAAGGTATACGATTCAGTTGTTTTTATTGACACATACTATGCCGAATGATATAATATCCATGATATTATAATTTTATTTCTCTGTGCTGTTTGAAAAAACAGAACTTGCTTTTTCAAACATTAAAAATCTTATTAGAGGTGAAAAAACGTTATGGCAAATAAAAATATGCTTGGAGTTATGGCAGATTGTTCAAGAAACGCTGTTATGACTGTGAAGACAGCCGAAAAACTTATAGATATGCTTTCAAAAATGGGGTATAACACCCTTATGCTGTATACAGAAGATACATATGAAGTAGATGGAGAACCGTTTTTCGGTTATCTCAGAGGGCGATATTCAAAAGAAGAGCTGCTCAGTCTGGATAAATATGCCTCTGAAAAAGGCATAGAACTTATTCCGTGTATACAGACACTTGCACATCTCGGAACTATCTTCCACTGGCAGGAGTATGCAGCTGTAAATGACGTAAATGACATACTTTTAGCTGATTCGGAAGATACAATGAAACTTATAGAAAAAATGCTTTCAACTCTTCGTTCATGTGTGAGTACAAACAAGATTCATATAGGAATGGATGAAGCGCATATGCTTGGATTAGGAAAATATCTTGACAAGCACGGATTTTGCAACAGATCTGAAATTCTTTTGCGTCATCTGTGCAGAGTCTGCGAGCTTTGTAAAAAATACGGCTTTTCGCCTATGATGTGGAGCGACATGTTTTTCCGCCTTGCAAATAAGGGTGAATACGGAGGAGAGATCACTGAAGAACAGGGAGAAAATATAAGAAAACTTATTCCTGAGGATCTTACGCTTGTTTACTGGGATTATTATAGCTGTGATGAAAAACGTTACGGAGAGATGATAGAGGGGCATAAAAAGCTTAGTGATAAAGTGGTTTTTGCCGGTGGAGTGTGGACCTGGTCAGGCTTTGTGCCGGATAACAAATATGCAGTTTCAGTGACGACTCCTGCGGTAAAGGTATGCAACGAAAGCGGAGTGCGCGACATTCTTCTTACTGCATGGGGAGATGACGGAGGGGAATGTTCAATATTTTCGGCTTTGCCTACGCTGTTTTATGCTGCTGAGCTTTACCGCGGAAACAGTGATATAAAAAATATAAAAGAAAGATTTCACGATATTTTCGCAGAAGATTATGATTTGGTTCTTTCACAGGAGGATCTTAATATAGATCTCTTAAACGGTGAATGCCATCATTCGTCAAAGGCGATATTGTACAGCGATATTTTAATGGGTATGTATGATGCTGTCATACCTGAAGATGCGGATAAACAGTTTGCGGCTCTTAGCGAAAAATATGCTTGCGCTGCGGAAAAAACATCAATGTACAAGCTTCATTTTAAAGCGTTGAGCGCGCTCGCTACTGCTCTGTCTGAGAAGTCGCTGCTCGGTATAAAACTGAGAAAAGCGTATAAAGAAAACAATCGGGAGGAGCTTGAAGAGCTTTGCAGATACAGACTTCCGAAAGCGTCGGAAGCGGTAAGAAATTTCACCGAGATTTACAGAAAGCTGTGGATGTCTGAAAAGAAGCCGCATGGGTTCGATATTGAGGAAATTCGGTTGGGAGGTACTGCCGCGCGTATTGACGGAGCTGTGGTAAGACTTAAAGAATATCTTGACGGAAAAAGCGAAAGCATTCCCGAACTTGAGGAAAACATTCTTCCTGTGAAACCATTTTTCAACTGGTCAAAGACGGTTAGTGCAAATGTTTTATAATTTGCTGTTTTATATAAAATATATATTTTGCTGAAATATGTATGGAGATGCAGACGTAATATATATATAAGGAGTAATTTTATGCTGAATCAAAAAATAGACCTTAACGGTGATTGGAAGGCAAAAGGTACGGATGAGAGCGGAAAAGCGATAGAGTTTGCGGGAAGCGTACCTGGGTGCGTTCATACCGATCTTATTGCCGGTAAATACATAGACAAGGATATTTTTTGGAGAGATAACGCAAAAAAAATACAGTGGATTGAAGAGCGGGACTGGATATATAAAAAAGAATTTACAGTCGAAAAAATAAAGTCAGGCGCAGTTCTCTGCTTCGAAGGTCTTGACGTTTACTGTGATATCTATTTAAACGGAAAGCATCTTGGTTTTTGCGATGATATGTTTATACCTCATAAATTTGAGATTGACGGAGTGCTGCAAGAAGGGAAAAATACGATTGAGGTGTATTTTTATTCGCCGACAGTTTTTGTCCGCGGGAAAAAATCACGTCCTGCAGCTTTCACATTTGAAAGACTGTATACAAGAAGAATGCAGTGTACATATGGCTGGGATTGGGTTTACAGATTTGTCACATGCGGAATTTTTCGTCCGGTATATATCGAATTTAAAAATGATATTTATGCTGAATCTGTTTATATAAATACAGAAAGTATAGATGAATTCAGCGCACAGGTCTCATGTGATATTGCTTTCGGCGGAGAGAAAATAAACAGCGGCAGCACGGCAGTTTGCGAAATATATTCACCCGACGGAGTTCTTGTATGCAGAGACGAGTTTTTTACTGCCGAAAACAGACACATAAGATATTTTGATATAAAAGATCCGCAGCTTTGGGATCCGTTCTGTAAAGACGAGACTTTTTTATATACATTAAAGATTTACATCGATGGAAGGCAGGATATAGAGCAAAAATTCGGTATAAGGACGGTAAAAATACTTCAGGCTTCGGATGAGCCGGGAAGTCCTGAATATAATTTGTGCCGCTGGCTGAAAACTGACAGTGGCAGCGCTGACATGTATGATATGAATGAATCTTTTTCATGTTTTACGCTTATGGTTAACGGGAAGAAGATTTTTTGCAAAGGAGCTAACTGGGTGCCGAGCGAACCGTTTGCTTCAGCGGAAAAAGATGAAAAAATAACTTCAATTTTAGAGCTTTCAAAGAAAGCCGGACTGAATATGATCCGCGTATGGGGCGGAGGACTTTTTGAGCGCGAACATTTTTACAGCGAATGTGACCGTCTTGGCATAATGGTAACGCAGGATTTTCTTATGGCATGCGGCGAATATCCTGAGGATGAAGAGTATTTTTCTAAACTTTTGAAGAAAGAAGTGAAATATGCGGCCTTAATGCTGAGGAATCATCCTTGCCTTATGTGGTGGTCTGGTGACAACGAGAACGCAGTAAACGGAAGCGACAAAATGAGAGATTACAGAGGGAGGGTAAGTGCCTATAAATCTATAGCTCCCGAACTTATGAAATATGATCCAAGACACCGTTTTTTGCCGTCAAGCCCGTATGGAGGAGACAGATACGCATCAAAAACAGCCGGCACGACACATAACACACAGTATTTGTCATTTATATTCAGCTATTTGGATAAAGATGATCTGTCAGACTATAAGGAAGAATTCGAAAAGTATTTAGCAAGGTTCGTCGCCGAAGAACCGGCGATGGGAGCATGTTTTTTGCCAAGTCTCAGAAAGATGATGACAGAAGATGATATTTTTGGAGATAATACAGAGATGTGGCATTTTCACACTCAAACGGGTGTGGGTTTCGGGAAAGAACTTATTGATTATAATCTTGAATTTGCTGAAAAGGTTTTGGGGAAATTTACAGATACCGGAGATAAATTTTTCAAATTTAAATATATAGGATATGAGTGGATACGTATTACGCTTGAAAAATTTCGCCGGAATCAGTGGTTTTCAAGCGGTGTTATTTATTGGATGCTTAATGACTGTTGGCCGGCGTCGTCGGGATGGGCGATTATAGATTATTATGTACAGCCAAAACCGTCGTATTATGCTTTTAAGCGCTGCGCCGCGGATTATATGATATCGGTTTTAAAAGAGGACGGAAGGTATTCGGTACGTCTGTGCTCAAATTCCGTTTCTCAGGTTTGCCCGAAAGGCATTCTCACGGTTTATTGCATAAATAAAGACGGAACATGTGAAAAAGCGGCGGAGATAGAAACCGGATTTTTGCCTAACGAAGTACATATCGAACGTCTTCCGGATATTTATAAAGATCATTTGGCGGTTGTATGTGATTTCAAATCTGAAAATGTATTTGACAGAGCATTTTATAAAGATGGAGCTCTCAATATTTCGGAGTGCGCAGGTCTTGAAACCGTAAGGAAAGAAAACGGCAAAATAACTGTTAAAAGCAGCAGATATATTCACGCTGTGGAGTTAGAGGGGGAAACAGTGTTTGAGGATAATTATTTCAGCCTGCTGCCCGGAGAAGAACGCACTATTTCTTATGACGCGCAGTGTGATAATATCATAGTAAAATCATATACTTTCAGCGAACTATGCGAATAAAAAGGAGAAATGTTAAATGACGCTTGACAAACTCGCAGTAGGCGGAAGTGCTTATGTAACTAAAGTTGGAGGAGAGGGCAATCTGAGACTTAGGCTTCTTGATATGGGTATAATACCGGGAACAAAGATCTCTGTTATAAAAGTGGCTCCGCTGGGCGATCCGATTGAAATCAGAGTAAGGGAATATGAATTGACGATCCGCCTTGAGGATGCACAGCTTATCGAGATCGGGGAGGGAAATAAATAAATGGTATTTGCGCTTGTAGGAAATCAGAACTGCGGAAAGACAACGCTATTTAATGCGCTTACCGGTTCTAATCAGCATGTCGGAAATTTCCCCGGAGTTACGGTGGACAGTAAAACCGGATATATGAAGCTGGCGAAGGAAAATTCAGTTGTTGATCTTCCCGGCATATATTCGATAAGGCCGTATTCAATAGAGGAGATAGTGACTCGTGACTTTATAATTGATCAGAAGCCCGACGGCATAATAAATATAGTAGATGCTACAAATATAGAGCGCAATTTATATTTGACTCTGCAGCTTCTTGAACTTCATATTCCGATGGTTCTTGCGCTTAATATGATGGATGAGGTGCGAGGAAACGGCGGAACGATAGATATAAAGAAGCTGTCAGAACGTTTGGGAATTCCTGCCGTACCGATCTCAGCAGCAAAAAACGAAGGAATTTCGGAGCTTGTTGACGAAGCGGTAAAAGCCGCTAAAAACAGGCAGTATCCGAAACGTATAGATTTTTGCCCGCATGGTCCGGTACACCGCTGCATACATTCGGTGTCTCATGTAATAGAGGATCATGCGGAAAAGGCAGGAGTTTCAGCAAGATACGCAGCTATAAAACTGATAGAAGGAGACGACACAACATTTATCGAACGTCTGGGATTGTCTGAAAATGAGCTTGAGCTTATAGAACATGATATAACAGAAATGGAACGCGAGCGTGGACTTGACCGAAATGCGGCTATTGCCGACATGAGGTATAATTTTATTGAAGAAGCGTGCCGGGATACTGTGGTAAAATGCCGGGAGAGCCGCGAACATATAAGAAGCCGAAAGATAGACGAGATTATGACAAATAAATATGCCGCTATCCCGCTTTTTTTCGGAATAATGCTTTTTATTTTCTGGCTTACTTTTGGAGTTATAGGAAGTGCATTGTCAGATCTTTTGGGGAGCGGCATAAATGCGCTGACATCGGTTGTTGATTCCGGTCTTACCGCTTATGGAATAAATCCTGTTGTACATAGCCTTATAATAGACGGTATTTTTGCCGGTGTAGGCAGCGTGCTTTCATTTCTTCCTATAATTGTAGTGCTGTTCTTTTTCCTATCTATACTTGAAGATACAGGATATATGGCGCGGGTTGCATTTGTTATGGATAAACTGCTTAGAAAAATTGGCTTGTCAGGAAGAAGCTTTGTTCCGATGATAATCGGATTCGGGTGTTCTGTTCCTGCGATTATGGCTACGCGTACTTTATCGAGCGAACGCGACAGAAAAATGACAATAATGCTGACTCCGTATATGAGCTGTTCGGCAAAGATACCGATATATGCAGTTTTCTGCAGCGCATTTTTCCCGGAATATGCGCCGTTTGTTATGATAGTACTATATGTTTCGGGCATGCTTGTAGGAATTTTGGCAGCACTTGTGCTGAATAAAACTGCATTTCGAGGTAAGCCGGTGCCTTTTGTTATGGAGTTACCCAATTACCGTCTGCCGTCGCTGAAAAGCGTTGTTCTGCTTATGTGGGAAAAGGCAAGAGATTTTATACAGCGAGCCTTTACTGTTATATTTGTAGCAACCGTAATAATATGGTTTTTCGGAGCATTTGACACAAGACTTAATTTTGTAAGCGACAGTTCGCAAAGTATTTTGGCGGCAATAGGGCGTTTTATATCGCCGGTATTTGAGCCTATCGGCTTTGGAAACTGGAAGGCAGCAACTTCGCTTATTGCAGGATTCTCGGCAAAAGAAGCGGTTGTCAGCACACTCGGAGTTTTAACGGGAACAACAGTTGCCGAACTTGGTACGGGTTCTGCGCTTATAACTTTATTTTCAGGTTCGACTGTTGCTGCCGCAAGTTTTCTTGCTTTTACCCTGCTTTACACGCCATGTATTGCGGCGGTTGCCACTATAAAAAAGGAGCTTGGATCAGGTATAAAAACTTTCGGTATTGTTGTCATGCAGTGCGTGATAGCTTGGATATTCGCATACTTAGTATATTCTGTAGGATCTCTTATATAGATATAAACTCAGCTTTTTTATATATTTAATTTATATAATTAATGCGGGATACGTTTTGAATATTTAATATTTATCAATAGAATAATATTTACGATATTAAGTAAGAATAATTTGTAAAGACAGATTGATTTAACGGTGTAATAAAATGAACTTTTATGATATTATTTTAATATTGATTATATCCGCATTATTTATCGCGGCATTGATGTATATTTTCAAAAAGCGCAGAAAAGGCGGCTGCTCGGGATGCTCAGGCTGTTGTGGCTGTTCCCAAAGAATAGAAACTTCCAGCAGGAACGGAGCTCATAATGGAAGCGAAGAATGTTCGGAAAATTGTGAAAAACAAAAAAGAAAAACAAATCATATTCAATAAATAGGTTTTCAGCGTGAATCAGGTATGATTCACGCTGAAATTTTTAAGTTTCAAAACCGGTTTTATAAGAATGTGAAAGGTGTTCTGAAAATAAATTTGATTTTTTGATTATTTTTTATCAGTTGCCATTGTAAATTTCATATGGGAGGATTACCTTTGATTCGCCGATAATATTTCCTGAAGAGACAGAATCGAATTTTTCTTTACCGTTTTTATAGTTGTCGGCAACTGTACATATTACGGAGGCGGCATTTACGGCATCAGGCCGTACTGTACCAGTAAGAGATCCGTCCAGGATAGCAGCTTTGGCATCCTCGGTATCTCCTATTCCAAATACCGGTATCATTGTCGTATTGCCGGAGTCTTCAAGACCTTCTTTGAGAGCTGAGATTGCCCCGAGGGCAAGGTCGTCATTTTCTGCTATGACAAGTTCTACGGTGTTGCCGCTGTCGTGAGTTATGCCCGTGATAAGGCTTGACATAAGCTTTTTAGCAGTATCAAAAAGATTTGTTCCGTCGGTGTCGTCAGTCAAATACATATCTGAGTTTTCGCTGTCGTAAAAAGAAAGAGCAGGGAGGTCCTCAGCAGCAAGTATTTTATTGCATTCTTCTACTGCGGCATAAGTTCCTTTGTCGGCTCCGCCTCCGGGAGTACGGAAGAGAACGTAGTTTATCACACCGTCTTTATTAAGATCGACATCGTCAAAATTCTCAGAAAGATATTTTCCAATCATTTCTCCCTGAAGACGTGCCGCTGAATCATTGTCGCTTCCTATATATACGCATTTTTCATATGATGCTATCGCATCGTCGCTAATGTTGTTTCCGAAGAATATAATAGGAATATTTTTCTGCTTTGCAAGGGATATTGCACTATCGGCGGCAGATGAAGATCCGCCGGCAATATTTACTATCATTAGATCTATACGGCTGTCTGATGCCTGGCGTATTTGTTCGAGCTGCGTGTCAGCGCTTCCGGAAGCGTTAAATTCTTCATATTTCCGTTCTTTTGCGTCAAATTCCTTTTTCAGGTATTCGCTTACTGACGCATCATAAGGATCAGAAAGATCGCTGTAAAAGATCGCTATTGCATTATCATTTAAAAGATCGCCCTGGTCTACATTTTTCTTACAGGCATTAAGAGCAAGCATACTGTATATGCATAAAACCGCTGCCGTAAACAATAATATCATCCGTCTTATAATATGTTTTCCGGCAAATAATTCATTTTTTTTATTATTCATAAATTATATTCCTTTCTGAATATATAAATCAAATTTCATATTTGTAGTTTTTATTTATATTATTATTTTTATTCAAAATAATTGTTAAAATATATTTTTTCCAGTAAAATGGCTGATTTATTGACTTTTATTGCTTTAAATAATATAATTATTTTAAACGTTCTGAACGGAGGCGATAAAATGAAAATTTTATGTATCGGAAACAGTTTTTCAATGGATGCCACAAGATATCTCTATGGTGTAGGCAAAAGCTGCGGAATAGGAATCAAAACTGTAAATCTTTATATCGGCGGTTGTTCGCTTTACACTCATTATATAAATGCGGTGGATGACAGAAGCAGCTATGAGCTGGATTTTAACGGGTTTTCTACAGGTTTTAACATTTCAATAAAGCAAGGTCTTGCAAGCGATGATTTTGATATTGTCACGCTTCAACAGGCAAGCCATTTCAGTTTTAAAGAGGAAAGTTATCAGCCATATCTTTCATATCTTGCGGGATATATAAAAAAATATTGTCCTCATGCGAAGATTTTTATTCATCAGACATGGGCATATAATCCCGACGAAAAAAGACTTGAGGAAATGGGTTTCTCAAGTCATCGTAATATGTATGCCGAGATTGAAAAGACATATGAAGGATTTTTGGGAAGTATAGACGCATGCGGACTTATTCCTTCCGGAAAAACGATTTTTAATCTTGTTGAATCGGGAATGTCTTCTGAGAAAATTTTCAGAGATCCTATACATGCAAGTTTGGGTATCGGAAGATATGCGTTGGCGCTTGCCTGGCTTGAATATTTGACAGGATTACCTGCTGAAAAGTGCAGTTTTTCGGATTTTGATGTTCCTGTATCATCTGAAGACGCTGAAAGAGTGGCTGAAGCCGCACATATTGCCTGCGAATGGGCAAAAAAATACAAGAAATAAAAAAATAAAATATATATAGAAATATTTTTTGATGGAATCTGTAAAAGAATGTCAAAAGTCAAAAAATGCTGACGTGATATTTAAGAAATATTGAAAAAAATGAAATTTAGTATATACAAAATGCTGATTTTGTGATAAAATATATAAAAATGAGTAAATCTGCCGATACGTTTTTAAAGCAGATTTTCAAAGCGGCAAATTTACTGTTATTATTAATCTGCTTGTTTTGCCGCAATAGAGTGTTGAAAGGAATACAGATTTGCTTATGTACAGCAAAAATAAATTAGGCAAAAAAAGCGGATTCGGTGAAAAATCATCAAATACAAGCGCAAAGCGGCGAAGCTTTAAGGATAAATCTCAGCGAAAAGCGGTAGGCGGTACGCCGTCTGAAAAAACAGATGCGAAAGGTCGCACTGAAGAATTTAATAACGGAGCAGTCCCGGGAAGAAATGCCGTAAGGGAGCTTTTAAAGAGCGGAAAGGATATCGAAAAGATATTTGTACGCCGCGGTGACAGAGAAGGATCCATAACAGTTCTTGTGGCGGAGGCGATCGCGAGAAAAATACCGGTGATAGAAACCGAAAAGGAAAAGCTTGATGTCATTTGCGGATATGAACAGCATCAGGGAATTGTTGCAATAGCTTCAGAAAAGGAATACTGCACGGTGGAAGATATTCTTGATATAGCGCATGAGCGCGGGGAGAAACCCCTAATAGTTATTGCTGACGGAGTATCAGATCCTCATAATCTCGGAGCGATAATACGCTGTGCGGAGGGTGCCGGAGCTCATGGTATAATAATTCCTAAAAGGCGGGCTGTCGGAGCAACTCCTGCGGTGTCTAAGGCATCGGCGGGAGCCCTTGAGCATATGGCGGTAGCGAAATGCTCAAATATTTCCGATACTATAAGAAAACTTAAAGAAAAAGGCATTTGGATTTTTGCCGCGGAAGCAGACGGAACCGATTATACAAAAGCCGACTTTGACATTCCGGCAGCGATTGTTGTAGGAAGTGAAGAATACGGGGTTTCTGATATAGTAAAAAAGAACAGTGATTTTATAGTGTCTATTCCGATGCTTGGAAAAGTGAATTCACTTAATGTTTCGACTGCCGCAGCGGTGATCCTGTACGAGGCAGTAAAGCAAAGGATGCAAAAGAAATAAAGTTATAAATATATAAAGTAAGGATAAAAAGTAAACGGAGGTCAATCAAAATGTCAGACAAAGATATTTTCGACAAGACCGGAAACAGTACCGGCCCAGGTTCATCTGATGAGCCTGCACAGGAAAGTAAGATAACACTTGACAGCATTTTGCGTGAATACGACGCAAAAAGATTCGCCGAAGAAAAGAAAAAAAGCGAGAAAGATGATAAAAGCGGAATATCGGATGCTTTTAGGCAAGAGCTTGAAAATTTGAGCGACGGAATTTCAGTTAATGAGAAAAAAACAGAATATGATGACAGCGATATGAAAATTGCGCAAAGCTATGCCGATAAGCATGACGATGGAATTGATCTTGAAAAAGAGCTTGCAAAACTTGGCGAGAATAACAGCGGTGACAGTGACAAAGCGGAAGAAAAGTCCGATTTACAGGAAGATCGTAAGCTTAATATAATGAGTGAGATATCAAGACATTTTGAAAGGCAGATGCCTGATACAGCTCAGGACTCAAATGAAGTTTCTGATGATGGCACAGCTGTTCCCGAATTGCCGGATACGGAAAAGGAACAGGTCAGTGTAAGTACAAACAGCGCGGAAAGCGATGAAATCGGTGAAGATTCCAAACAAGATAAATCTCATCATCGCGCACATATATCTATAGATGAGAATGTTCTGAAAAAAGCATTCAGCGAAGACGGATATGATATTTTTTCCGGAGCATCAAAGAGAAGCCGAAGAAAGAAAAGAAAAAAATACGATGATTATTACGGAGATACCCCTGAAGATATTGCGGCTGAGGAAGCCGGAGAGTATAATGTTGACGTCGGAGATACCGAAGCATACAGAGGTGTTCGCGGAAGATATTATGAAAACGGAGAACGTATAGAGAGAGATTCTTTATTTTTTACTCCTAAGTATGAATATACAAAAGACAGTGATCCGTCTGAAATAATGTTCGATTTAAAGGTGCGTCTTTTAGGGTCGTGCTTTGCTCTTATAATGGTTTTCATCTTAATGTTATCAAGCTTTTACACAGAGGTTGCTCCGTCGCTAGGACTTCCTCATTTTAAAGTTTTTGAACCTGGAAAAACCGGAATAATATTTTTGCTTTTTGATCTCCAGTTGTTGTTTGCCGCAGTAATAATAAAATTGAATAGCGTATGCAAGGGAGCGGCAGGATTGTTTTCCGGAATACCTACAGCGGAAAGCGTGGGATTTGTTTCTGTTATAGCTGCGGCGATACATACTGTTTCGCTTGCAGTCGCAGATCCGTCCGGGAACAGAATGGTTCCGGTATGTTCGGTGGCATGCTTTTCAATACTTATTCTTGCTTTAAAAGATTTTTTCCATGCAAGAATAGAATACATGTCATTCAGAATAGTGTCATCAGATTCTGAAAAGTATGCTTTTAAGGATTTATCAGCGGCAGCCGAAAAGACCCCGGATGAAATAAGCAAATTTGTGCCTGAAGGGTCAACGGTTCTCGATATACGCAAAATAAAATTTTACGACCGCTTTTTTGAGCGTAATGCAAATCCGGCCCCGGCGGATCACAACACATCTGCCATTATATTTGTGGCTCTCGGGGTGGCTCTTATCGCTTCGGCAATATATTGTATAGTTAATAAAGAGCCTGTATATACTGCTTTTTGCAGCTTTTCCACAATAGTTCTTGCTTCTGTTCAGACATGTATGCTTATTTGCACAAGTCTTCCTGAATTTGCTTTTGCAGACCGAGCTTCAAAAAGGAAGTGTGCTCTTGTTGGACATGATATATGTGAGGAATTCAGTAATGTTTCGGTTGTCTCTTTTAAGGATACCGAGGTATTTTCACCTAAAGAAATCAAAGTTACAAATATCAGAACATACGGCGATACGAGAATAGACAGCGTAATTGTGACAATGGCAAGAATATTTGGTAAAATAGGCGGTCCGCTTTCATCCGTATTTACAAATTCAATATCCGGCATAAGCTTTGAAAACGACGGCATGAAAATAGTAGATGTAGCTCCTGACGGGCTTTGGCTTAAAATTGACGGCGATAATATATATGTAGGAACTGCAAGCTATATGGCGGAAAACAATTTTGATATTTTGCCAGATGCCGCTGATGATTCATTTCGCCAGACAAACGGAGGAATACTTTATCTTGCCTCGTCAGAGAGAGTTCTTGCAAAATTTTATATAAAATATACACTTAATCCCGGCTTTGAATCTGTGCTGCGCACGTTGTATACTCAGGGAATATGCGCACGCATAAAGACTCTTGATCCATGTATAAACAACGATTTTATAAGAGCAAGTTTAAGACGTCCGGAATGCCTTTTTAGTGTTGTCAAGACAGCGGAAGCCGGCGAAATGGAAAAGGAAGAAGAATCTCTTTCAAGCGGAATAGTATCTATTTCAGGAGAAAGCTCTCTTATACATTCATTCTTGCTTGTGAAAAAGATGCGCGGCGTTATACGCATAAATAACTGTATTAAAATTTTTGCATTTATAATAAGTCTTGCTCTTTCTGTTTTTGCATTGCTTGGCGGAAGTCTTATTTTACCGGCTGCGGTAATACTTCTTATACAGATATTCTGGCTTATACCCGTATTTATAACTACTAAACTTTCTTCGGGCAGATAAAGACGATTTATATAGTAACAGGAATAACATAAAATATAATTTTTTTGCGGCGGAATTATCATTCGCCGCTTTTATTTTTTTAATAAAATATTTAAGAATAAATGCTAAAGTTAATTTAATAAAACATAAGGCGCATAAAAAGCTGTGATTTACTTTTTATGCGCCTTATGTTTTGAATTGTGAAAAGTATTATATCAGATTATCGGATTCTTGTAAAAAGCGTTTTTTACGCATTCTTCTTCATTCGGTATTCCGAATGGCTTAAACGGATACTTTTCAACACATGCTTTATAATTTTCCGCAATATCAGAGTATGTAAGATCACGCCTTGTTATAGAAGCAGGGGAGGCGGAAGACACTTCATACATAAAAGGTCCTGAATAACCGGCATTTTCAAGCAGTTCAACAAGTTCTATCCAGTTAGTTCTTCCTTCATATGGAAGCCAGTGGCGTTCGTTTCGGAAATCATAATCAGAAATATGTACGGTGACGATTTTATTTCCGACAGCTTTTATAAAATCCGAATTTTTTTCTTTAAGCAGATGGTTAGTATCAAAGCATACTGCAAGTTTATCATTATCAGAGATGAGACGTAAAATATCCGAAGAACAGTTTCCGAGACAGGTTCGCGGAAGGTCCTCTACTGCGACGGTCACGCCGCTGTCATGAGCTTTTTCGGCAATTTCAGCCAGTGAATCAGCGGCAATTTTTAAAAGCTCGTCTCTGTCTTTTTCCTGATTAGGTTCACCGCTCGGATGAATGACAGCTATTTTTATTCCAAGTTCCGAAGCTCTTTTTATATATTCGTTGTCTACTGATATAGTTTTTTTACACAACGACTTGTCAAATGAAGCAATGTTGTATTCATCAAAAGGAGCAAACGGAAGATGAAAAGACCATAATTCAACGCCTGTATCAGAGGCGAGCTTTTTTATTTTCTCCCATTCGAGAGTTTTATAATCTTCACTGGGCATTGAAATTTCCATTTGTCTAATTCCGTTTTCCGCATATTGTGTGAAGGTATTTTTATTTAACTCATTGCTGAATGAAGAAGATAAACCGAGTTTCCATTCACATGATTTCACTTTTAATCATATCCTTTCTTTTTTAGCTTTTACAATTAAGTCTGCGAGCTTTTTTGTTTCCTCAACTAACTGAATATCCGCTGCAAGATCAGCAATTTTAAATGAAAGTTCTCCATGCTGACGCCGGCCGAAAAAGTCTCCGGGACCGCGCATTTCAAGATCAAATTCAGCGATTTTAAATCCGCTGTCATTATCGCACATAATCTTAAATCTTTTTTCTGCCGTAGATGTACCGTCGGCAATTTTCCCTTTTATTAAAGGAGACATAAGGATACAGTAAGATTTATGTGTTCCTCGACCTACGCGCCCTCTTAATTGATGAAGCTGCGAAAGACCGAAGCGTTCGGCATTTTCGATAACCATAAGAGCTGCATTGGGAACGTTTACTCCCACTTCAATGACGGTTGTAGATACAAGTATATCTGTTTTTCCAGCAGCAAAGGTCTTCATTATTCTATCCTTTTCAGCCGGTTTCATTTTTCCGTGAATAAAATCTATATTTAGTTCAGGAAAGACCTCACTTTTGAGCTTTTCACAGTATTCAGCTGCCGACTTAAGCTTGTTTTGATATGATTCCTCAGACAGATCTTCATCCATATTTTCAGCAAGCGGGCAGACTATATAACACTGCCTGCCTTCTGAAACAAGCTTTCTGATGAATTTATATATACGCTCACGCATGCTTTCTCCGACGGCAAAGGTATCCACCTTCTGTCTGCCGGGCGGCAGTTCATCTATTATGCTTATGTCAAGATCACCGTATAGTATCAGGGCGAGAGTGCGCGGAATAGGGGTTGCTGACATTACAAGCATATGAGGTACTGTCACTTTTCCGTCGGCTGATACCGCATTTTTACCAGATAGTTTTTCACGCTGCTTTACACCGAAACGGTGCTGCTCATCGGTTACGGCAAGTCCCGGACGTTTAAATATAACGTTGTCCTCTATAAGGGCATGTGTACCTATGATGAAATCAATATCGCCGTTGCTTAAAGCTTCAAGAATACGTTTTTTTTCAGAAGCTTTTGTACTTCCGGTAAGCAAAGCCGTAACTATACGGTGTTTTTCCATAAGCGGAAGAAGGGACGCATAGTGCTGTTCGGCAAGTATTTCCGTAGGTACCATAAGGGATGCCTGACAGTTATTTTTGGCGCATATATAGACCGCGGCTGCGGCTATAACTGTTTTTCCGCTTCCTACGTCTCCTTGTATAAGGCGGCGCATAGGCTCGGTAAATCCGCTGCTTTCATCAATATGGCTGCTATTCGTCATATCATATATGATCTCATCAACTGCTTTTTTCTGCGCATTTGTAAGAGTGTATTCAAGCGAATTGTAAAATTCCTCCATATTCGGAAGAAAAAATTTTATTGCCTTGTCGTTTCGGCTTCTGCTGCGCAAAGAGCGAAGTTTAAGCTGAAAATCAAGCAGTTCCTCGAATGAAAGCCTTTTTCTGGCTGCGAGCAGAGTTTTCTCATCTTTGGGAAAATGTATCGCGCATAGCGAATCGTAAAGATTTAAAAGCTCATACCTTTTTATAATTTTTTCAGGCAGGCTTTCAATTCCCAAATAAATATCAAGAGCCTGTTTTACAAGCTTTGAAAGCATTTTGCAGGTTATACCGGCAGTTAAAGGGTATATCGGAACAAGATTATCGAGAATAGCTCCTTCGTAATAAGGTTCATATGAAGGAGAAAGCATCTGAGGTGACAGAAAACTGCCTGAAATACTTCCGTAAAATCTGAATTTTCTGCCGGTTACAAGCGTAGTCTTTAAAAAATCCTGATTAAAAAATGTTATAATTACGCTTCCTGTTTCATCATGCGCCGTAACTTTCTGAACGGTTTTTGCTTTGCCTTTTTTTGATATTATCCTTGTGCTTTTAAGTGGGGACGATATTTCAAGTATACATGATGCGGTTTCACCCGGGAAAAGTTCGCATACCTTTTTTGTCTGCCCCCTGTTTTCATAGCCGCGCGGATAATGTCTTACAAGGTCGTCAACGGTGATTATGCCCAGCTTGTCAAGTAGTTTTGCCCGCAGATCGCTCACACCGTACAGCGCAGTTACCGGACTTGACGGAGTTATTGCTGGCATTTTCATCGTCTCCTTTTTAATAATAAATTTAATAATCAGTGATATCTTAATCAGAAGCCGGAAGCACGGTAACCTTTACTTCTTTTGGCGCATTGTATTCTGTTGTATAGGTTCCGTCGGCATTTTTAGTGTGCTTTACGGATATTATTCCGTAAGGTGTCGGATATGTTCCCTCTATTGAGTCAAGACCTCCGGGATGAGGTTCTATCATTATTTCACGGCATCCCGGTTTTGTTATTTTTATTCCTAAAATATATTCTGAAATATACGCGCATACTCCTGATGACCATCCATGGCACAGACTGTGACGGAATCCCACATAACAGTATGCTCCACGGTCGCCGTGCAGGCTGTCGGTTCCTTTAGGAGTAAGCTCATCTATTCTGCCGGCATTTTCACACCACGCCGGATCAAAATCTTCCCAGAAACTTGTAGCACCGACTTCAAGCATTTTTCCATACAGCCCTCGGAGATTTTCGAGAGCTTTTTTTGTATCTCCCGCTTCAGATTCCGCGGCGAAAGTAAACATTCCGAGGAATGTAGAAATTCCGGAAGCACCGTTTTTCGAGAGAAGTCTTTCGTTTTCTTTTTTCGCTTCCCGAATGCCGGAAAAAACGCGCATAGCGGATATCTGTTTATAATCAAAATCCTTATATTCGGCTTTCGTCATAATAGCCGATTTTTCTTTGCAAAATGATGAGTTTTCACTGTCGCCGAGCTCATCAAGCAAAAAACTTGCATTGTCAAACATTATTTTTATTATAGAGTGAGCACCGGAATTTTTAAGCTCTTCACTGTAATTGCTTGGCCAGTCGAAAAGCGGCCAGGTATTCTTCGGATCAAAATAGCCGTCGTTTCTTACATAGCTTCCTAAAAGCTTTATGGTTTCTATTATTCTTTTATGCTGTTGCTTAAGATAGCTTATTCGCCCGTTCTGCATATACCAACGGTATTGTATTATCAGCCACCATGCAGAATATGTTATTACTCCATTTGCAAATTTTTCGGGCGCTGTGTTGTCACGTACAATATCCAAGCTTTTTTCCACGACAGGATCGTAACCGAAAACCGAACATAATGCGGAAATTTCCGGATACATATCTCCGATCCATACAATTCTGTCGCGTTTTATTCCATCCCAAATATATTCCTGCATGCAGAGATGCAGGGTATATGCAGCTGTATCAAAAATTCGGTTGATAAGTTCATCATTTGATTTAAAGCAGCCTTTGTATTCGATATCACGGAAATATGCATAGGCGCATACCGAGGAAATAAACAGTATTTTCCCAGGATCCGTATTATCTATACGCACGAATCTGAATCCTGTATATCCGAATTCCGGCATGCTTAAAACTCCCGTAACTGCAGGAAAATCGCGAGGGCTGTGGTCGTTTGTAGTACCTTTTTCATGAAGTTCAGCCATTGCTTCATCAGCTGACTCTCCGAAACGCAGGCGTATCGAACATTGCTCAGCTCTTTCGCTGATGCTTCCATCTGTATTTAAAACACTTCTTGTAAAAAGCTTGACACCTCCGCAGAGTTCTTTGCCGAAATCGATAAGGATTGAAGCTCCCGGATTAAGTACAGCACATTTTATCTCATGATCCGATTCATTGACTACTGCCTGATATTCGGTGTTTTTCATAATATTTTCAGCGTCGTTTATTTTTTCATTATACCAAAGAATACGGTATGGGGGGATATATATTTTTGAAAGCTCACTTGAAATAGGATTCAAATCTTTTATTGCAAGAGGGATATTTTCCATAGATTTCTCCTTTTTTTGCGTTTTTTTGCAGCAAATTTTTTCGTGCACCTTGGACTTTATTTTAATATTGCCAAACCAAAATATTTATTGAATTGTAACACAAAAACGTACTGTTTTCAATAGAATTTGCAGTATTTTACAAATATTTAAAGAATGTGAAAATTTTGATTATTGCTATTGCAAAATAAGAAAAAATGTATTATAATAATACTAAATGGGAATAATATCCAATATAAAATAACAGGAGGACATAAAAATGTCAGTTAAAGTTGCTATTAACGGTTTTGGTCGTATCGGCCGTCTTGCATTCAGACAGATGTTTGGCGCGGAAGGCTATGAAGTTGTTGCTATTAATGACCTTACAAGCCCTAAAATGCTTGCGCATCTTCTCAAATATGATACAGCTCAGGGATCATATCTTGGCTATATCGGTGAGAATAAGCATACTGTTGAGTCGACCGAAGATTCAATTATCGTAGACGGAAAAGAAATCAAGATATACGCGTGCAAGGACGCCGCAGAATGTCCTTGGGGCAAAATAGGCGTAGATGTTGTTCTCGAATGCACAGGTTTCTACTGCTCTAAAGAAAAGTCAATGGCACATATCAATGCAGGTGCTAAGAAGGTTGTTATTTCAGCTCCTGCCGGAAACGATCTTAAGACTATCGTTTACAGCGTAAATGAAAAGACTCTGTCAGCTGATGACAAGATAATTTCAGCTGCTTCATGTACAACTAACTGCCTTGCTCCTATGGCTAAAGCTCTTAATGATTACGCTCCTATCCAGAGCGGTATCATGACAACTGTTCACGCATATACAGGTGACCAGATGATCCTTGATGGGCCTCACAGAAAGGGAGATCTTCGCCGTGCGCGCGCAGGCGCTCAGAATATTGTTCCTAACTCTACCGGAGCTGCAAAGGCAATCGGTCTTGTTATTCCCGAACTTAACGGAAAACTTATCGGTTCCGCACAGAGAGTTCCTACATGCACCGGTTCAACAACTATCCTCGTAGCTGTTGTTAAGGGCAAGGATATCACAAAGGAAGGCATTAACGCTGCTATGAAGGCTGCTTCTTCCGAATCTTTCGGATACAATGAAGAAGATATAGTTTCTTCCGATGTTATCGGTATGCGTTATGGTTCTCTCTTTGATGCTACACAGACCATGGTTGCAAAGATTGATGACGACACATATCAGGTACAGGTTGTATCATGGTATGATAACGAAAACTCATATACAAGCCAGATGGTTCGTACAATCAAGTATTTCTCTGAAATTTAAGTTTTAATTTATATAAAGGGAGAAGCAGATTCGATGCTTCTCCCTTTTGTTTTCAGTGTATTTTTAATATAAAACAGTGTACACTTAATGCTGAATGACAGATATTTGTTTAAGGTATTTTTTCCCGCAGTTCTTACAGTACAGAAAATCTTCCTGCAATTTTTGTCCGCAAAACGGGCAGAAATTGCTTTTTTCTTCTGTTATTATATTATCGGATGTATTTTGATTTTTAAATTTTATGTTTAAAGGATCATTTTCTTCCGTTTCATCGGTAATGTCATATATAGAGTATCGATTTTTTCCTGTAGCGTTTTTATAATTGAAAATTGCCTGTACTATTGCTGCGATAACAAATATTATTCCGAATATTGCAAAAATGAATACGCCCATACTGGCAGCGAGTATTGTCCATACAATACCGAATGCAGCAGCGAGTATGCTTCCTATTGCACCCATTATGGACGGACCTCTTCCCGGTTTTATGCTTTTCATAGCTTCTCCTTAATTTTATAATTTTTATAAAGCGGTATTTTAAAATTTAAATTTAGTTATTTATCTTTTGAGATTACAACATTACCATTTTCATTAAGTAATGGCGTTAATCCTCCTGAATTGCCATCTCTATGATATAAATAGTGTACTCCAGTAATTGTATCAACCCATATTTCAAAAATACTGATAGCTCCCTGACCATAAATTTTTTTAAATCTGTTTTTATCCATATTTTAATCCACAACCTTTACAAATTGTAATTATAAAAAATAAAAAAACAACGCACCGTTATAACATTCATGAAAAGCCGTATTTTAAAGTATGGCCTGTCGTAAATATAAAGCGGTGCGTTTAAATTTAAAATATAGTGAAAATATATTTTTAAATAAAAATCAACAATTTCAGTTTGCGATCGGCATTGTATCGCTGTCATCAATAACGGTAACAAGTTTTATATCAGCACCTGCTCCTCTGAGTTTTTCAGCAATGTTTTCATATCCGCGCTGGATATGATAAATATTTTCAATTTCTGTTCTTCCGTTTGCTACAAGACCCGCAATTATCATGGCGGCGCCTGCGCGAAGATCTACTGCTTTTACCGGTGCTGCCGAAAAAACTGTTCCGCCTTCGATAACGGCGAGCTTTCCGTCTACTTTTATTTTTGCACCCATAAGTTTCAGTTCTTCAACATATCTGAATCTATTATCCCAAACACCTTCCGAAAGAGTGCTTACACCGTTTGCCAAACACATAAGAACGCACATTTGCGGATTCATATCTGTCGGGAACCCGGGATAAGGCAATGTTTTAACAGATATTTTGTTTAACGGTCCGTTTCTTGAAATTCTGATAGAGTCGTCAAATTCCTCAACATCCACACCCATCTCAATGAGCTTTGCTGATATTGATTCGACATGCTTTGGAATAATATTTGTAATAAGGCAATTACCCCCGGTAGCGGCTGCAGCCACCATAAAAGTACCAGCTTCTATCATATCCGGAATTACGGCATAAGTTACGCCGTGAAGTTTTTCAACGCCTTTTATTTTTATTACGTCAGTACCTGCTCCGGTAATATTAGCACCCGAAGCATTTAGAAAGTTTGCAAGATCGACAACATGAGGTTCGCGGGCAGCATTGTCTATTACCGTAATGCCTTTTGCACGGCAGGCAGCAAGCATGATATTTATTGTTGCACCGACAGTAACACAATCCATATATATGTTTGCTCCGGTAAGGCCGTGTTCAGTCGCATCTACATCTATATATGCACTTTCGACATCGATTTTTGATCCCAGCGCCTCAAACCCTTTAATATGCTGATCAATAGGACGGGTTCCGAAGTCACATCCTCCGGGATAAGCTGCATGGGCTTTTCCGAATCTTCCGAGCTCAGCTCCGAGAATATAATATGAAGCGCGCATTTTTCGAACCAATTCATATGGAGAAGAACCGGGTTTTATTTTTCTTGTGTCTATTTCATATGTCGTTTTGCCGACACGTTTTATTTTAGCTCCGATACTTGCAAGAATTGCGAGCGAATCGGCGACATCGCTTATATCCGGAAGATTTTCGATAATGCATTTATCTTCTGTCAGTATTGTACCGAAAATAATTGCAACAGCTGAATTTTTCATGCCGCTGATTTCTATTTCTCCGGTTAAAGGCTTTCCGCCGTTGATAACGAATTTTTCCATTTCCATCCAATTATCTCCTGACTTTATCGTTTTCTGCCTTTACAGGCAAGGAAAGAGGAAATGCTGAAGATAAAGAGTTCAAAACAAAGTGATCAAAGCATTTCCTTGGTATGGATATCAAAATTGAATATATAAGCCTCTTTAATAAAATTGTAAGACGGCTTTAAACTGATCAACAGTATCTGTGCACAGCAATTATGTCTTGAAATAAGGATCTGCGAGAAGCATATAAAAGATAAAATGGAACTGCACAGAACATATTGATATTTTTTACTGATATTATTTTTAATATACGCTTATAGTATAGCACTATTATTCCAAAAATGGAATAGCTTTAGCTTATTTTTCTTAACATTTTTATTTTTTCATGCGATTTTTTTTATAATTATATGACGATTACCCAAGAGATTCACCAGTAAGAGCATTAAAAATCATATAATCGACATTTGAAGGATTATTTCTTGAGGAAGCGTAACTGATTATCCAGCATGGAACTATATATTTGCTGCCGTTTTCAATATCAAAAACTGAATATGCCAGATTTTGTGATAGTATATTAATTGTTTCATCAGACTCATTTGTAATATTGTAAAGAATGTTTATTCCGTCGATAAGGGCAGCGGAGTATTCTTCAACCGGTTTGCTGAATAAGAAATCGCCGTTTATATATAGTATTTTTTCATCTTTGATATAAAAGCATATTTTCATATCTAAAATATCTATTCCGTTAACAGAAATCATACACAGAACCAGTTTGCCGTCTTTAAAATCATTTATTTTTATTGCGTTTACTGACAAGGTATCATCATATACTGCTCTTGTCAGTTTTTTTATTTGATCGGGGCAATCTGTTTTTTCTGAATTTATATATTCCGCTTCAAGTAAGTCGGAAACTTCGGATGAGATAAGTGTTTTGTCAAATCCGGAATCGCAGTATTCGAAGTTAAGGTCACCGCTTATAACTGCTGAAGCAGCAGGTGTCCCGTTTTTGTCAAATACCGAAATAGATGTACCGTCAGGTATATCAAAATATTGCATTGAGTCTTCTGCCGAATTTTCTGTCTGATCGGTAAGATATGCCAGAACGCTTATAAGGTAAGGATGAGTTTCTGACGCGGAGGTTTTCATTTTTTCGGCAAAAGCTGAGCCTGGGGAATATAAATATACCGGTTTTGTGTAAAGATTGCGATCAATCATATCTTTGTCAAGTATTATATTTTTTTGAGAAAGATTTTCGGTGGCGCCGTCTATGAGAGATTCGGGGATAAAACGTGTTGATCTATATGTTTCCCAAAGCATAACCGCAAGAAATATGTCTATAACGACAAGAATTATTATTAACGCTAAGTTTGTCTTATGCCAGTTCATACCTGATCAGCCTATCCCCCTTTTCTGCATTAAATTATTTACGGCAGTGAGTGTGTTTACGGCGTTTTCACTGTCATATATAAAAGCATATTTTGCATTGTAAACCGCATCTACGTCATTTTGAGTATAAACCGGAATAAAACTGCGCGGCAAAGCGCTGTCTAAAAAATTCTGGGATGAGAAAACAAAAAGCAGCTTTTGAGGTATATCAGAATAGGTACTGTCTAATTTTGTAAAACTGCGGGCATTTACCTGCGCAGATACAAGAAAATTTTCTCCGAAAATAAGTGATGCAGCCGGAGTTTCGCTGTCAATGGGTATTCCGTCGGCTGAATATATCATTGAAACGGTGAGATTTTCCCCGTCATAAACGACAGTATTTATAATGAGGTTTGCATAGCCACCGTAATAGTTTTTATCCAACTTTGATATAATGTTGTAAGCGGCTGAGATTTTATCTTCAAACGAATATGTTTTTTTTGTTTTCCCGCAGAGTTCGGCAAGAGAAATGCCGCTGCCGGTAGGCGAATAAGTTATATCGCCGGAAGAGGAAATACGAAGCTCGCCTATATCCTCAACATAAGTAACGTAAGAGTTGCCGGTTCGGTAGAATCTTGTTCCATTCGGATTAAAGCCGAATGCTTTCAGTACTCCGGATAAATTTTCAGAATCGCTTTCCAGAAATCCTCCGCTGTTATTATATGCCGCAATGTTGAATGTGGAAACAGAAGAGGTATAAACAGGATACATTTTATTGCCGGCAGATGTAAATTCAAATTCGCTCATGCCGTCAGAGTTTATATATGCACGAAGCGTGTCAAATGACAGTGATGTTTGTTCGCGCACAGAAAGAGAAGCTATATTGCCGTTGTCGTCTATTGCAGTTCCAGAGAGCATGCCGTTATTATCACAGCATATGAAAAGCTCTTTTACTCCAAAGGCATGATAGGCATTTTCAATAGCATTTCCGGATATAGCCGGTATAAATGCATTTGCCGGAATATTTTCAATGAATGACAGATAAAGATAATCCTTATTGTAAACTGACTGTTCGAGATAATCATTTTTAGCTTTTTCTGAGGAAAATTCCATAACCGTACTTACATCAGAAAAAACACCCAATATAAACGGTTTTGCATCAGATATAAGCTGTTTTTTAATGGCGGCATCCGTAGGGGCGAGTTTTTTTTCGGATGAGATACCTATAAAAACAGGCGACAAAAGCCCTAACGGCTGCATATTTTCACTTCCGCTCAAATGAATATTTTCTCTAAAAATGTCAGTATTTTCATTTTTATAATATACCGACGCGCTTTGGACAAGTCTGCAGTATTCTGCGAACATGATTATCAGAGCCGCAGTCAGCAGTGCTATGGCACTTATTTCAAGAATGCCGGCCACCTTTTTTTTACTGTAGTTTTTCATATCAGCCATCTCTTTTTCATGTTTGTAAGGGCAAAGCCGAGGTCACTTTTCTTTGTCTTTTTTTAGACTTTCAATAATAGCGGAAATATGAGCGCCTTCTTCAAGGCTTTTATCATATATAAAGGTCAGCTCGGGAGTTATTCTCAGATTCAGCCTTTGAGACAGCTCGCGGCGAATATATCCTGCGGCACTTTTTATTCCGCTTGAGACCTCCTTCTCATCACCGTTATAAATGCTGAAACGGACTTTGCAGTATTTTAGATCCGGAGTTGTGTCAACGTTTACTATACTAATAAAAGATCCGCTTACGCGGGGATCTTTTACGGTACGGAGAATTTCACTGAGTTCTCGGGAGATTTCCTCGTTGATCCTTGCTTTCTTGAAAGATGATGAGTTTTTATTTTTATAGGGCATTATTTTGCAGTTCCTTTCGTAAAGAAAAGCGGCATAGTCAATATATCGCGGAGATTTTGATTCAAGAGCTTTATTATAAGATTACTTTTTAAAAAGTAAAAATATCAGATGCTTGATTAGTAATTATCCGTTTTATATTATGCCGCTTTAATTATAAAAAGACAGGTTTGATCCTTTTTTAATTGAATATATACGCTCGGATATCCCGCTTCTTAATTCTTTATATCTCTTTTTATTTCTTCCATTACAAAGGCTTCAAGTATGTCGTGCTCTTTTATATCATTAAAGCGCTCGAGACCTATACCGCATTCAAATCCCTGCGCAACTTCTTTTACGTCATCTTTAAAGCGGCGCAGCGAAGCGATTTTGTCTTCGAATATTACAATGCCGTCACGTACTACTCTTATTTGAGCATTTCTAGTTATTTTACCGTCCTGAACATATGAACCGGCGATAAAACCGACATTAGGCACATGAATAGTTTGTCTAACTTCTGCATGTCCTATTACATTTTCTTTATATTCGGGAGCCAGCATACCGTTGATAGCTGCGGTAATTTCTTCTATACATTCATAGATGATTCTGTATGTGCGTATATCAACTTTTTTATCTTCAGCAGAATCGGTCGCGCCTTTATCCGGACGCACATTAAATCCGACTATTATAGCATTTGAAGCATCGGCAAGCATTACATCGCTTTCTTTTATTCCTCCGACTGCAGAATGAATAACACGTACTTTAACTTCGTCGTTTGAGAGCTTTTCAAGAGAAGCTTTTACCGCTTCGGCAGAGCCTTGAACATCTGCTTTTACTATTATGGCAAGTTCTTTTGTGCCCTCATTAATCTTATCAAACAGCGTATCAAGCGAGACTTTTGAATTTGCTTTAAATTCTTCTTCTTTAGCTTCGTTCTTTCTTTTTTCAACGAGCTCACGCGCCATTTTTTCATCTTCTACTGCGCGGAATTCATCGCCAGCTTCGGGAACTTCAGAAAGCCCGGTTATTTCCACAGGTACAGAAGGACCGGCAGATTTCATATTTTTTCCGTTTTCATCGCACATTGAGCGTACACGTCCGATAGCAGTACCTGCGATAACTACGTCTCCTTGATGAAGCGTACCGTTCTGAACCAGCACGGTAGATACAGGTCCGCGTCCCTTGTCGAGCTTTGCTTCTATTACGATGCCTTTTGCCTGACGGTTCGGATTTGCCTTAAGATCCTGCATTTCAGCGACAAGCAGGACCATTTCAAGCAATTCGTCAATACCTTCCTTTTTAAGTGCGGATACTGGAACACATATAGTATCACCGCCCCATTCTTCTGGAACAAGATCGTAATTTGTAAGGCTTTGTTTTATATTTTCGGGATTTGCACCGGCCTTATCCATTTTATTTATGGCCACAATAATGGAAATACCGGCGGCTTTTGCATGATTGATAGCTTCAACAGTCTGAGGCATAATGCCGTCGTCTGCCGCAACGACAAGAATAGCAATATCTGTCGCCTTTGCGCCTCTTGCACGCATTGCGGTAAACGCTTCATGACCTGGAGTATCAAGAAACGTAATTTCCTTGCCGTTTATTTTTACACGGTAAGCGCCTATAGCCTGTGTTATTCCTCCTGCTTCTCCTGCGGTTACGTTTGTATGTCTTATCGCATCAAGCAGCGAAGTTTTTCCATGGTCGACATGACCCATTACACAAACGACAGGACTTCTCGGCTTAAGATCTTCCGGTTTGTCTTCCTCATCTGAAAACAGTTTTTCTTCAATTGAAATTACTACTTCCTTTTCAGCCGTAATACCCATTTCGTCAGCAAGCAGATAAGCTGTGTCATAATCAACGAATTTATTTGCTCCTACTGCATCCATACTGAGTCCCATCATAAGAAGTTTTTTAATAACTTCTCCTGTGGTTATTTTAAGTTTTGCAGCGAGATCTGAGATCATTATTTCATCAGGAAGCGTTATAGGACCTGAAAATTTCTTTACCTCTACAGGTTCCTTCTGTGCTGCGCCTTTACCTTTTTTGCCGGGACGGTTTTTGGGTTGTAAAATTATGTTTCGAGCGGCGGATTCATTTCGGTTTATACGGCCTCCGGAGCCTTTTGAAGAGGTCTGCATTCCGCCTTTTTTCTGCTTCTTTTTACCGCCGTCTTCATTTACCCGATCCGGAACGAGATTGTCAAGTCTTTCGTCATATTTTGAAAGATCTACATCATGCGACCTTATGTCTACAAGACGTACGTTTGAATCGTTTCTCACGCCGCCTTCAGGACGTTTCACTTCAGCTTCGCTGACGGAAGACGAGTTTAAAGAGGCATAGCGGCTTCTGGCTCTGCCGTCCTTATCGTAAATAGGACGAATACTCGGCTGCCGTACTGACTGACCGTAGTCATCGTCTTTGTCTCTTGAATTCTGACTGGGTTTAGAAAACTTGTTGTTTTGACGGTTTTTATCTGTAGTATTTTTACGTTTTTGATTTTGATTTTTGGAAGAGTCTGTTTTTACAAAACCGTCTTTGCCGAAAATTTCCGTCTTAAGCTGATCCGGATTTTGCTGCTGTCCGGGAGATGAAAATTTTGAAGTACGGTCGTTATTGAAATTAGCGCTGTTTTCTTTCTGCTGAAATCTTGTTCCAGTATTTTTCGAGTCAAAGCTTTTCTGATTTTGCCCTTCTCGCATGGCATTTTTGCGCATCGAATCGTTCTTGGCATTTAGTTCTGCAGCGCGCTTTGCTATTGACGCCGCAGAGTTTATGGCAGCCTGTGACGGTGAACTTTTCTTTGGCTGTTCGGCGACAACTGATTTTCGGATATCCTGTTCCTTATCGGGAGCATGTTCATAGGTGTCCGTCTTTTGCGTATCGTTCTTTATCTCTTCTGACAAGGACTCTGTGGCAGCGGACTCTTTATTATCTTTTTCAGCAGTTACCACAGACGCGTCTTTTTTAATTTCAGTGTCTTTTTTGTCAGCCTGTTTTTCGGGTTTATCTTTTATTGATTCCTGCGCTTTTTTTGCACTTACCGAAGTTTCCTTTGCAGGTTCTTCTGTTTTAACTTTTTTATCCTTTAAAGCAAAATACATAGATATATCAGAAAGCTCATATTTTTTTGTAAAATAATTGAGTATAAGGCTGACTTCACTGTCTTCCAGAATCGCGGAGGCGGATTTATCGGAAATTCCTTTTGAATTTAGAAAATCTATGATTTCCTTTCCTTTTATTCCCAAATCTTTTGCAAGAGAATTTACTTTTGTTTTGGTAGTTGTCTGTGCCATATATTTATTGCACCTCCGTAGTGTGATCTTTTGATTTTACTGTATCGGCGTCCGCCATATACTTAAATATTATTTTTTCAAAACCCGGTTTTGTAAGCGCCGCCGACGAAGTTAAACCAGACTTTCCGAGACGCTTCGCAAGCATTTCCATGCTGCAGGGCAGTATAATGTATTTCGTTTCTGAAGCATAAAGCTTTGACAACAGTTTTTCTTTGGAATTTTTCGAGATATTTTCCGCCAGAAAAACTATTCGTGCTTTTTTACGCGCAATAGCCATACACACTGATTCACTGCCTACGGCAAGTCCTCCGGCATTCATTGCAAGTCCCAATGCTCCGAGGATCCTTTCAAGATTTTTTTTGAGTTTTTCTTGCGCATCCGAATAAAGAAGATTTTCTGACACCGTGATTTTTTCGTTTTTCAAACTTCAGAGTCCTCCTTTTCGGAGATTTCGGCTGCAACAGCCTCATATATATTTTCCGGAATATCTATTCCGAGTTCGGATTCGATCCGCCTTATTTTTTTTGCCTTTTTATAGCAGTTTGTATTAGGGCAGATATAAGCTCCTCTGCCCGAAACCTTTCCTGTCTTATCGAGAACAACGCTGCCGTCTTTGAGTCTTACGATGCGCAGAAGCTCATTTTTCGGCTTGTGTGTGCCGCAGATAAGGCATCTTCTTTCCGGTACTTTTTTATTCATACTGTTAAGATTTTCTGTTTCCTTTCTTCCTTAAAATATGACCGGTGCGGCGTCAAAGTCAGTCTTCTCTGCTGCCTGCATCCTTAAGAGCTTCGGCAAGTTTTTCCCCGAAAGCAGTTGAAGGTTCATTTTTTCCGCTCATGATTGCATCAAAAGCGCTCTTTTTTTCTTCTGAAGCGCTTTTTATATCAATTTTGCATCCTGTAAGTTTTGCAGCGAGTCTTGCATTTTGACCTTTCATTCCGATAGCTAAAGAAAGCTGATCATCGGCAACAATAACTTTACATGAACGTTCGCCGACCTGTTCTACGGATAAAACTTCTGCAGGAGACAGGGCGGATTTTATATATTCCTTAATATCATCGCTGTATTTTATTATATCTATTTTTTCTCCGTGAATTTCTTTCATTATAGAATTTTTACGCGTGTTTTTTGTACCTATTAGAGCACCTATGGCTTCTACATCCGGATCTCTTGAGGATACTGCTATTTTTGTACGTGAACCTGCCTCTCGGGCAATGCTGCGAATAATTACAGTGCCGTCCTGTATTTCGGGAACTTCAAGTTCAAACAGCCTTTTTACAAGACCGGGATGAGTTCTTGAAAGGAGTATTGCAGGACCGCTTGTGTCTCGCTTTACCTCAAGCACATAAACTTTTATATGATCACCTTCGCGGAAGGTTTCTCCCGGTATCTGTTCATTTTTAAAGAGAGTCACTTCATTTTTGCCGATAATAAGACCGACATTCCCGGTTTCAGGATCTATTCTTGAGACTTCAGCAGTAACTACGTCTTCTTTTCTGCTTTCATATTCATTTATCATATTTCTGCGTTCTGCTTCGCGAATGCCCTGTATTATGACCTGTTTTGCCGTTTGTGCCGGTATTCTTTTAAAGCTGCGAGGTTTAATTTCAATTTGTACAAAATCTCCGACATTGTAGTTTGCATTTATTTTTCTCGCATCTTCAAGCTTTATTTGAGTTTCGGGATTAAACGTATCAAAAGGCTCATCTCCGTCGTCGTAAAAATCGAAATCGACATCGTCGTCATTATCATCGTCACTTTCATGAACAATTGTAAGAGAACTGGGATCAACTACTTCAAGCAGTTTATATACATGTATTTCACGTTTTTCCGGATTCAGTTCGACCTTCATGTTTGAGCTCCCTGTCTCTTTTTTGAAAGCAGTGAGAAGAGCGGCTTCTATCTTTTCAATCATATAGTCTTTTGGGATTCCTTTTTCTTTTTCAAGCAGATCGAGAGCTCTGAAGAACTCTTTCTGTTCATTAGCCATTTTATATTCCCTCCGTGGTTAAGTGTATTTAAGTGTATTGTTATTAAGATTGCTTTATATTAAAAATCGGCTGCCACAGTTATCTTAGCCAAAGATTTGCATTCAAAAACAGCAGTTTTTTTGTCATCAAATTCAAAGGTAACTGTATCATTTTCTTCGCTGTGTTCGGCAAGCTTTGCTGAAAAACTTTTTGAGCCGTTGAAAGCGGAATATAAACGTACATTTACGCGGCTGCCGAGAAAAGCTTCAAAATGATCGTGCTTTTTAAGTTCTCTTTCAAGCCCGGGAGACGATATCTCAAGGCAATAACTGCCGTCGATCGGATCGTTTTCGTCAAGAATAGGCTCAACCGCGTCATTTACCATTTCGCAGTCGGTCAAACTTACTCCGCCGTCTCGATCTATATATATTATAAGATTCCAGCCGGAAGGATCTTTTACATACTCAACATCCCATAAACTGCATCCGCATTCTTCTACAGCGTCCTTTACCAGCGCACGTACCGTTTCGGCTATATTTTTTTTCTTTTGGTTTTTTTCCATGAGGTATTTAAAAACCATTCCTTTCCGATAAGCTTAACGGCTTTATCAAATTATAAAGAGCGGTTCGTTTAAACCGCTCTTTACACTCCATATCATAAAATCTTTTATCCAGTATACCATAAGTTTTCATTATTTGCAATAGTATTTTTTCAATTTTTTCTGTTTTTACTATATTTTTATATTTTAATATCGTATTAAACCTAAAAAATTGACAAATGGGCATATTGCTGGTATATTTATATGGAAATTTTTATAAAAAAGTGACGGAACAAAAAACAGTTCCGCACGTCATATGTAAAAGAAAGGCAGTTTAGATGAGTAAAATTAAATGGAAAGGCGGTGCACTGACTGCGCCGATTCCTCCTGTGCTTGTAACTTGTTCAGATGGGGAAACAGATAATGTTTTTACAGTAGCGTGGACTGGTATAACCTGTACACATCCTCCGAAAACATATATTTCCGTAAGGCCAGAGAGGTTTTCATATGATATAATAAAAAAGAGCGGGGAATTCGCTATAAATCTTAGCACGGAATCTTTAGTGGGGGCAGTCGATTTTTGCGGCATAAAAAGCGGGAAAAACATTGACAAATTTAAACTGTGCGGCCTTGAAAAAGATCAGGCATTTTACGTTTCGTGTCCTATAATAAGGCAAAGTCCGCTGTCGCTTGAATGCCGTGTTGACAAAATAATAAATTTGGGAAGTCATGATATGTTTTTGTCGGACATAGTCGGAATTTCGGTTGACGATTCGATTATAGACCGAGAAGGCAGGATGAATCTTGAAAAGTGCGGTCTGTTGGCTTTTGCGCACGGGCAGTATTTTAAGTTAGGAAAAGTCCTGGGAAATTTCGGATTTTCAGTAAAGAGAAGGAAAAATAAAAAACATATTTATAAATGATTTTTCGTAATGTTTTCATAATTCAGTATTTAAAACCGGAGCGTTTTATTGATTTATTAAAATAATATTTATTTACCATAAATTTCGGCATTTCAGATAATGTTTTGACTTGACAAAATTCCTTTTTGGGTATATTATATAGTTAAAGTGTTGCAGTTATAATGAAATTGTTTCTGAAATGTTTATTTTTATTAAAATTTGCGCGGTATGAGTCTAAAAAATGTACTGATAATACTGTGATAAACATAAAATTTTTTGTTTTTATCAGGAATGGTTCATAAAACTGTTTTTTTGTATAATTAAAGTCGCAACAAGAAAGGATGAAGAGCATGAAAAAACTCAGAACTGCATTATCGGTGATTCTTTCCGTAATGCTCCTGTTTTCTGCCATACCGGTTACTGCTTTTGCAGATCTTACCGTGGCGGGTGCCGATGAGTTCGGCGATTTTCCTACCGGATGGTCCAATGCTGCAATGAAATCTGCAGTTGATAACGGACTTATATACGGATATGAGGATAACACGATAAGGCCTAAAGAGCTGCT
>CALWBE010000016.1 GCA_944375955.1 uncultured Clostridia bacterium
CCAGGTACGTCAAGTGCCTTTGCTTCGCCGTTTACTATTATCTCTGCTTCACCTATTGTAAGGCTTACCTTTGTGTCGCCTCTCTCTGATGTTACAGTCTTTGTAGAATCATCCCATTCTACAGATGCGCCGAGCGCTTCGAATATTGCTCTTAACGGCACCATTGTGCGGCTGTCTATTATCTGAGCAGGTACGTCAAGCGCTGTTGACTCGCCGTTTGTTATGATCTCTGCCTGACCTATTGTAAGCTTTATTTCAATAGGATCCGGCTCTGTTACAGGCTGTTCTCCATCTACCCATGTTACTTCGGTCTCGCCGGCTTCAAGCTCTACTGTTCCGTTAAACACCTGCTCACCGTTGATCATTGCAACTTTGCCTTCGTCAGCTTTTACATTGAATGCGCCTACGGTATTCTCAACAGGTGTGATCATTCCGCCTGCTGCAGACTTTATAATGAATACTCCGCCTGCTGCTGTCTCAGGATAGCTGAATTTTTCAGGTGCTTCCATTCCGTTATTGAATATGATATTGAGCGCGCCCATGATCTCGGGCTTTGTAGTATCGTTAAAGTTTACACTTCCGATAGTTCCGCCGTTATATATAAGATTGAGGTTGCCGCCGACAGATATACCGGTTTGTGTTTCCATATAAAAGTCTGCAGAAATATTTATACCTTTGACTTCGCCGCCGTTGATCTCAAGTGTGGAATCTCCCATTACACCGTTTGCATAAGACGTTGAATATCCGCCGGCAAGATATAATGTTGCAATTTTTCCGCTGTTAACAGCTGCATATGTTTCTTCAACAATTTTGTTTTCAAATGATGACAAATGCATCATGTAACCAAATTCGCTGTCTTCACCGCCATCCATTATAAGCGTTGTTCCGTTAGGATTAAAGTGAGCATACTTTCCTATATCAAAAAGTATATCTTTAAATGTAATATCACCGTTAAAAACAATTCCAACACCATCGTCTAAGTGAAGAACTGAATCTGCTGTCGCACCTGCTATAGTAATCATACCAGACCATTCTTCAGCTTTAAATGCAGAAAGATCATAAGTGCCATAAACATAAACTGTTCCGTCTGATCCTGCAAGTGCATAAATTGCTTCCTCAATAGTTCCGAAAGGATCATCTGAGGTACCGCTTCCGCTTGCACCTGCCTCTACATAGTAGGCCTTCTCGTCTGCAGCTCCAACTGTTATAACCGCACATGATACCACAAGCATCACTGCGAGAAGTGCAGATAAAATTTTTGTTTTCATAATAAAATACCTCCTTTATTTAATAATAGATTAACATAAATGAATATAAAAGTCAATATATTTTCATTTTTTTATTTTTTTTTGTATGCATTTACAAAATGCATACAATAAAATTGTGCATATTTATTGTCTTCCTGATATTATATCATTTTTAAGAATATCGATTATTTTAACTGCATTTTCCAACGGTTCCGAATTCTGGCATTCAACCGTGTAATCTGCATAAATCTCATAAAGCGGCCTTCTTTCTTCAAAAAGCTGTTCTAAACTTTTATCCTTAGCTCCTGCTATTCCCCTCGCAGCAAAATTCCACAGTCTTTTTTTCAGTTCTTCTGTCCCTATCTTTAAATATACAACCTTTCCTCCCTTTCTTAAATGCTTCATGCCGCGCTCGGAATATACTGCGCTTCCTCCAGTCGCTATCACCGTCTCATCACAGCACAACGAACACAGAGCTCTCTCTTCAGAAGTAAGAAAACTTTCAAGGCTGTCCTCATCTATTATATCTTGCAGCACCTTTCCTTCCATATTTTGTATTACTGTATCCGTATCCAGAAATCTATAGCCTATAAGTTTTGCAAGTAAGCTTCCTACAGTGCTTTTACCGCATCCGGGCATTCCTATCAGAATTATATTCAAGGCACCGTTCTCCTGTCTTATAAATAAATTACCCTATTGATTATATATCTTCATCAACTTTTTTTGTTAACCACATGTTAATATTGCCTTGTGTCCGGATTTTTATATAATCCTGTTTACTTCTTTATATGTTTTTTACCTTACCTCTTTTCACAGTATTCCCTGTAAATGAGATTGACATATACTTGACAATATGATAATATTATAAAGCCATAATGTTTTTTTCAAATTTAATTTTTTAAAGTGTATTAAGAGGCAGGTATTTATATGATAAATCTTCTTTCTCGTATTTTCATAAAAAACAGGAATGCATATTCGGATGCAAAAGTACGAATAATGTACGGAACACTTTGCTCAATTGTTGGAATACTATTAAACGTGTTGCTGTTTGCATTTAAGTTTTTTGCAGGTATTATCAGCGGATCGGTTGCAGTTACTGCTGATGCCTTCAACAACCTGTCTGACGCCGGATCATCGATCATTACGCTTTTGGGATTCAAGATTTCTGCAAAAAAGCCCGACTCTTCTCATCCTTTCGGACACGGCAGAAGCGAATACATAGCAGGCCTTATTGTGTCTTTCCTTATAGTGCTCATGGGATTTGAACTCGGAAAAGGTTCGGTTGAAAAAATAATATCTCCTGAAAATGTCGTTTTTTCACCGCTTGTGATAACTATACTTGCGGTTTCAGTAGCGGTTAAATTTTACATGGCTTTTTACAACCGTTTTATAGGAAAAAAAATCGATTCTTCTGCAATGCATGCTGCGTCAATAGACAGCATAAGTGATGCTGTAGCCACTGCATTTGTTCTTTTTTCAATGTTTTTCTACAAATATACAAATATAAATATAGACCCATACTGCGGTCTGCTCGTTTCTTTATTTATACTCACAGCCGGAATACGTGCAGCTAACGAAACAATCTCGCCGCTGCTCGGCAAGTCTGCCGACCCTGATATGGTGAAAAAGATTGAAGAAATTGTTAAGTCATTCCCAGAGGTAATCGGAATTCACGATCTTATAGCGCACGATTACGGAAACGGACGTCAAATTATATCGCTCCATGTAGAGGTCGATGCCGATGGAGATTTTATCGGGCTTCATGATGTTATTGACAACATAGAAAGACGTCTGAGCGATGAACTTTCGTGTATAGCCACAATACATATGGACCCCATAGTACGCACCGACAAAGAACTTTCAGATGTCAAAAACATGATAAGCGATTATCTCGCTGTAGCTTATCCGAATATAACCACTCATGATTTCCGAATGGTACGCGGAAATACACATACAAATGTAATATTTGATGCCGTTATTCCTTTTGACGAAAAAGATCCCGGAAAAATAATCGAAGACCTAAAGCGGCGAATAAATGAATATAACAGTAAATATTTCGCTGTCATAAACGCCGACAGGAAATATTCATAAAAAGAAAAATTCTGACATGGCAGAGTGTTGCTGTGTCAGAATTTTTTATATCTTAATTTTTAAAATCATAAGCTGTACCGCCGTATGAAAAAAAACTTTTTTTGCACTGTCTGTCGGTAACAGCTGAAACAATATATCTCTTATTTTCTGTAACAAATGTTTTTGTTTCCGTATATTCATAAAATTTATAGGTTTCAATATTCTTTGGGACAAACGTTCCTGCACCCACCATCTTAAAAATGCTTTCTTTTTGAGTCCACTTAAAAGCTGCATATTCGTTTTTTTCAATATCATCCAGCTTTAAATATTCGTAATACTCTGCCTGAGTCAGTATCTTTTTTGCAAGGGAATTTTTAAATTTTTCCGGACTGAAAATCTCGATATCAACTCCGCATGGAAAACAAGAAACGATCACCGCCGCAAATCCGTCTGTATGTGAAAGTGAAAAAAAGCATTCTCCGCATGTCCACTTTCCGTCTTTTTCATGAGAAAAAGATATGTTTTTTATATCAATTCCCATAAAATCCTTCAGCGCATATCCCAGCAGCTGCCATACATAAAATTTCTGTTCCCTTACCTTTGGGTTTCGTGCCGCGGAAATTTCCGCGGCACGAAGTTCGCTGTATATCGGCATAAGCTGCTCTGAAAAAGGAATGGCAGCACAGTAAACGCCCGCAAAATCAAAATTTTGCTTTAATGATATCATACCATATATCAATACAAGGTTGATGGAATCATTGATTCTACATCTTTGAAGCTTTCAGCAAGTTCCCCGAGTTCATCTTCGGTCATAGTAAGAATATCTGTATATTTGGGCACCTTGGGCAATCCCTCAGTTGTGTCGGCTGATATGGTTATATCAGATTTTTCTCCTAAAAGCTCATCTATAACAATATCGACAGATTTATCAGTATATTTCATCGTACCGATAATTTGCCCCAACTCAATATTTTCAGAATTTACTGTTATTACAAATGCACCGTCATCTTTTGAAAGCTCAAAATAAATACTGTTTATTTCACTGTCGTCTACCTTTAAACTTAATGTCCTTTCAAACGAATCGCCATCGTCTGAACGTGAATATATAACTTCAGTCTTAGTTTCTCCGGTCTCCATAGAGAAAATATAATCCTCGCTGTTGGCCGGATCTTTTCCGAGATCGGCAACCGCTCTGAAATCGCTGTCCTTTACATAAAATTCGGCGTATACAAACTGTCCGTTCTTTTTATTTAAGGCTATTGTAAGTTCCGCTCCGTTAAACGTCTCGGCAATCATGTCGCAGGCTGACTTATATCCGCCAAGATTAACGTTTCCGGTAATATCATCGATAAGGCTCATCATTCTTGTATCTTCAATACCGTCAATAATAATATCAAAGAAATCTTTTAGCGTATCGCTTTCAAGTTCATATTCAAGCACTACTGCGTCAACTTCACCGTCATGGAGCTCAAATGTATCTGAGGTAGTTTCGTGTTCGGCGTCTGCAAAAATCTTATATGCTTCCTTTTTTGCATCTTCCATAGACTTATTGTCGTCCTTTATAATTTTTCCGAGATTTTCAAGCAGCTCTACTGCAGCGTCAATCTCATCGCCGTACTCCTCATAAATTTCTTCATAATCTACGTCAGCAAGCGACCATATTTCTGAGTTTTCCAGGTTTTTACCTATCTTTTTGAAGCCTATACCGTATGATGTGTCTCCTAAAAGCGATTTACTTTCTACAACAACGCCTGAATCATTGAAGTAAAGTGCCGCATCATTTTCGTCCATATTTATTTTTGCGACAAATCCAGGTGCACCGCTATCTAGCCAATATTCTATATCTACACCGTCTGCCGTAACTTTAAGGTGAGCTTTATCCGATTTTAGAGCCGAATTGACTATCGCCGCCGGTGAATCTTTGTCTATAACTTCTTTTATGCTTGTGCTTACAGCATTTTCGACCTCTTCAGCCGGATTCTTGTCAACCTTACTTTTGCTTACGCCTCCGCATGAACTGAGGGTAAGCAACATTGAGCCAGCAAGTACAACCGCAGCCGCGGCAGACGCATATTTACTCAGCATTTTCATAATCATTATCTCCTATCTTAATTTATAATTATTTTAGAAAGGGCATATTTTCACAATATACACCTTTTTTAATTATATATGTTTATATATTTATTCAAGAACTAATGAAAAAATATTTATTGCGCTGTGTCTATATATTCTTAAATATAAAACCCGTAATCAACAGTCTTTATGGCTCAGTATTTTTATATTCCACTGTCTGAAAGCACAGACGAAAACGACATTATTGCTGTCTGAAGCTCCAAAAACTGTTCTGCATCCATATCAAGCAATTCGATATATTTAGGAAGTTCAGGGCAATCCTCAGTATCAAGCGCAAACTTTATCATAACATTGTCGCTTCCTCCTATTTCATCAATGCTGAGCATGAACGAATCTCCTGTATATTTGTACTCGCCGGCTACATTTGTTATCTGCATACCATATTGATATAAAGTCAAATCATACTCTCCGGAAGCATCCAAATAAAGTTCTGCCTCAAATATATCATATCCTTCGCTTTCAACCGAAAGCGCAACTGTATATGTCCCGTCATCGTTTTCACAAGAAAAATCTATACCACCGATTACTTCATAATCATCATCAGTATGATATATCAGCTCTGCTGTCCTGTAAAAACTATCAGCCTCGTTCTCTCTTGTATATACGATTTCGATCCATTCGTCAGTATCTTCAACAGTAATCTTAACGTTATACTCCTTGCTCTCAGAAGGATTTTTACCCAAATCAATTACTATTGAAGCAGGTTCTGAATATGGAAATTCGATATTCGCTTCAATCTTTACAAGCTCGCCTGTCTTTTTATTTATGTAAAAATCAAACGATAGATCTTCTATAGCACTCTCAAACTCATCCTCCACATATTCAGGCATATATTCCATCATATTTGGATCATCGTAATATTCAGAAGCAAGATCAATTAAATCTCCGTAAATAAGATCATAATAATCCTCTATTCCGGCAGCAACCACATCGGCAAAATCGCCTACGAGTTTAGAATCAACATTATACGTAAGTACCAGCGCATTAACTTCTCCGTCACTCAGCTCAACTGTCTCGGATTTTACCGAGTGATCCGCCTTGTTTAGAACATCCATTACGTCATTTACAAAATCTTTTTCAAAATCCAAAATCTTTTCTGCATACTTTTCGTTAAAGCCTTCAAAATTTCCGAAATATTCAAGAATCTTTTCGATAATTTCAGCATTTTCTTCACCGGATTCGGATAAAACGTCTTCGTATGATGTACCGAGCGTTTCCCATATTTCGGCAGTCTTTATCCTTTTATCTATACCGTTAAGCTTTGTTCCGTATGCTTTTCCGCCTAATATATTATCGCTTTCAAATACTATCTCGTCATTCTTGATATAGGCATTTAAATCTGTCAAATGCGGAATATCAACAGAAGCCGCAGCTTTGCCGTTTTTTATATCTGACCATGATTCTACGTCGAATGTAAGTTCATCGCTTTCCACATTCAGCGTCATATGTAATTTATCCGAACCTAAAAGCTTTGATCCGGCAATCTTTTCGCTGTCGAATGCATTACCGATAATTTCGCTTACAGATGCCGCTGCTGCTCCTACCGGATCATTGTCGATTGATTCTTCATCGAGCAGATCTTTTTCTTCTTTTTCTTCCTTTCCTTCTTTTTCTTCGTCGTCTGCCTCAGCTCCGACATTTTCAGAATCGTCTTTACCGCTGGTTTCCTCCTCATCGCAAGCCGCAAGCGATGCCGTCATAACCAAGCCGGCAAGAATCAATACAGCCACTCTTTTCAGAAACATATTTTTTCCTCCTTTAAAAATATATGTAATCCCGTATTAAACGGAATATACCGTATTTTATAACTGCACATTTCCGAATTTTCCGTAATCCGTAAGTCCTTCAAATCCTTTCTGTCTTAAAACCTCATAAACGGCAATCGCCGCGGAATTTGACAGATTTAGACTCCGTATGTCTTCAAGCATGGGTATCCTGACACAATAATCAAGATTCTTTTCAAGAAGCTCCTCCGGAAGTCCCTTTGTTTCCTTGCCGAAAATAAGATAACAATTATCGGGATAGTTTATCTCGGTATACGATCGCGGTGCTTTTGTGCTGAAATAATAAAACGCGCCGCCTTGATTTTTTTTATAAAATTCATCTATATCCTTGTAGTAATGCAAATCGAGATACTGCCAATAATCAAGTCCTGCTCGTTTAAGCCGGGCGTCATTTATCTCAAAACCTAACGGTTCTATAAGATGAAGCGATGCTCCGGTTGCAGCGCATGTCCTTGATATATTCCCCGTATTCTGCGGTATCTCCGGTTCATGCAATACTATATTTATTTTCGCCATATCAGTAGCCAAGCTCCTCGCCGACTAAAATTACCTTTATACGGTCCTTTATCATTTGACGGCCCATAACTACATAATCCGCACATATTCTGCCGTCGCTCTTACAGTCAACACATCTGCCCGTAGCCGCACAAGGCGTTTTGCACTCAAGTCTTACGGCATTTGCCGGTGCCGCTATGCTTTTCACCCTTGCCTGCGCCTGCTCAATATCCTTTACTATCTTATTGTATCCCGCAACAACTATAACGTTTCTCGGTCCGTAAATCATCGCCGCCACACGGTTTCCGCTTCCGTCAACATTATATAATTCTCCATTTTCGGTTACAGCATTTGTGCTGCATATGTATGCGTCGCACGAAAAAGCCTTCCGGTGTATCTCGCCTATCTGTTCTTTTGTAAGCCCTGCCATATATCTGTCATAAAAATCATATTTGCCTGAACGCAGAAATTCCAGCACCCCCGCCTCAAACAGAGTCATAGAACCACCTACCGCAACGCTCGACACAGAATTTTCATCAAGTAAAGTCTCTATTAAATCCAAAGCCTCTTCTTTGTTTTCTACACATACAGAGTAATAATTATTCCGTCTTAACGCTTCAGCTGTACGCTCCATACCGAGACGTATTATTTCATATTTATTTCTGTCCATAATATGATATCCTCCACTCCGTAATATATCGCAAGCTTTATGATGTTATTATACTCCCATTTTAAGAGAATATCAAGTATATTTAATATTTAAACACTTATATTGTATAAATTTAATACAAATAAATCCGCTTGTTTTATTTTATTCAAAAGCAGTTTGAACTTTTTTTATGTTATTCCCTATTTTTCGACATTTAATTTAACATTTTATAACATTGATTTAAAATATAATGAATTCTATGTTAAAAACTGTCGCCCTGTAAAAAATTTGATTGATTTTTTAGCTATATCATGTTATCCTGTTTCTTCAAGCACCTGCAATACATTTCGGCAATAAAGGAGATGATTATAATAGAGACAACTGATGAAAATGCCGAAGGATCCCACACGTGCACAGCTGAAATATTAGCCGAAAACATATTTTATGATAACAAGAACTGCATTTTATACGGTCTGCGTATAAATGTCAGCGGAAAAACAATTCGCGAATATCACTATATAACCGAAGACTTTGAAAAAATACTGGATCTTAAAAAACTTTTCTCTGATTTTAATATAGAATCAGTGCACGCTGACGATATTGTCTCGGATTTTATTGCGGAATCACATTTCCCGAAATAATTGATAATGTGCCAAATCAGCGTTCGTTACATACTATATAATAAAAAGATTTATAAAGGAATGATTTTTTGGCTATTCTTAAAAAGATCGCCGTTATAGGCGGCGACGAACGCTGCAGAGTATGTGCAAATCTTTTTTCCGAATCCGGCTGCGAATGTGCTGTTTACGGACTTGAAAAATCTTTATATGACTGCTGCGCTACAAAATGCGTTTCATTATCCGATGCGCTGGGAGACTGTGATGTGCTTTTACTCCCGCTTCCGGTTATGCACGACGGAGCATTTATATCCGCGCCGCTGTCAGAACGTAAAATCGCTCTTGCCGACATATTCTCACGAATCAATGACAATACTGTTATTTTTGCCGGAAATCCTGGCAGGTGCTTTTTCGCTGCGGCAGAAGCGGCTGATATTCAGAATGAAATTATTAATTATGCTGATATCCCTGAATTCTCAATTCTCGGTGCCGTACCTACCGCCGAAGGTGCCGCAGCAGAAATACCAAAACTAACCGGAAAAACAGTATCCGGTTCGGTTATACTTGTAACCGGCTGCGGCCGTGTCGGAAAACAGCTTTCCATCCTTCTAAAATCCATGAACGCCGACGTATACGTCTCTGCACGCAAAAACGCAGATATTTCATGGATAGACGCTAACGGTATGAAGCCCCTCAGGACTTCTTGCATATCTGACTGCAATATCGCTTTTGACATCATATGCAATACCGTTCCCGCCCTGATATTTGACAAAAAGACGCTTGAAAACCTCAAGGGTAATCCATCGATACTTGAACTCGCTTCAAAGCCCTACGGGGCGGGTTTTAAATTTTGATAAAGAAAGTGAAAAACTCATTAAGTCCCGTTTTTCTTCATTGCGGTCAAATAAAACCGCCGCAAAAACAGCGTCAAGTTAAAAGCTCCATCAAAAGGCAGAAGTCCTTTGATGGAGCTTTTATATAAAAATAATATTAGTATAATTAAATATTATAGACCAGCACGTGCCAATATCAGTTCTTACCGAGGCATTCGGTAACATCGACTGTAACTTTTTCTTCGTAGCACTCAAACATTTCTTCTACAGATTTTCTATCAAGCTTCTTTGTAAACAGGCTTACCAAAGGCACAAGAATCATTCCCCCAACCATGGCAAATACTCCGGAATACAGTGAGTTTTTAAATACAAATCCCAGTATCCCGCCATTTACGCTTATTGCACCCAAAGATATCAAAAGCTGTATTATTTCAAGTACCGTGCCGTATGCAAAACATACTGCGACAGCTGCTTTAGTAACTCTTTTCCAATAAAGTCCGTAAAGGAACGGGGCAAGAAATGCACCCGCCAGAGCACCCCATGAGACTCCCATCATCTGGGCTATAAAAGTAAAGTTAAACGTGTCCTTTACAACAGCTATAACTGCCGATACAACAACAAAAAATACGATAAAAAGTCTAAGGATAAAAATTGTTTTCTTTTCGCTTGTTATATTTTTGCCTTTTTTCTTTAACGCAGGCATTATGACATCAAGGGTAAGTGTTGAACTTGACGTTAAGACAAGAGAGGAAAGAGTTGACATTGATGCTGCAAGGACCAACACTATTACAACTGCTATTATAATACCAGGCAGAGTAGAAAGCATTACGGGAATTATATTGTCATTCATTATTTTTCCGCCGCTGTAAAGTTTATCTGCAAATTCAGGTGTGTCATACAGCCTTCCGAATCCTCCAAGAAAATAGCACCCGCCTGCAACTATTATTGCAAATACCGTTGAAATTATCGTTCCTTTTCGTATTGAGTCTTCATTATTTATAGAATAAAACTTTCCTACCATCTGCGGCAATCCCCATGTGCCGAGTGAAGTAAGCAAAACCACAAACAAGAGAAATACCGGATCAGGACCAAAAAACGATGCAAAGGCTCCCTGCATTCCGGCATCCGGATTTGCCGCGTCTAACGGGATCTCTGATAATCTGGTGTACGCCTCTATGAATCCACCGTTTGAATTTAATACTGCTGCAACCACCGCAATTATTCCCAAAAGCATTATTATTCCCTGTATGAAGTCATTTATCGCCGTTGCCATATATCCGCCGAAAATCACATATAATCCCGTAAGAGCTGCCATAACCGCTATCACTACCCAGTATGGTATTCCAAATGCCATTCCGAACAGGCTTGATAGACCGTTGTACAATGATGCCGTATATGGTATAAGAAACACAAAAACAATAACAGATGCCGCTATTTTCAAGGCACCGGAATCGTATCTCTTCTCGAAAAAGTCAGGCATAGTCTTGCTCTCAAGATGCTGTGTCATAACTCTTGTCCTTCTGCCAAGTATCGTCCATGCAAGAAGCGACCCTATAAACGCATTTCCCAATCCAATCCATGTAGACGCCAGTCCGAAATTCCATCCAAATTGACCGGCATACCCTACAAAAATAACTGCAGAAAAATATGATGTTCCGAAAGCAAATGCCGTAAGCCAAGGCCCTACAGATCTACCTCCAAGCACAAAGCCTTCGACATCCTTTGAATGACGCCTGCAGTAAAATCCGACAGCTATCATCACCGCAAAAAATACTATCAGCAGAGCTGCCGTTAAAATTTTTGTTTCCATTTTTATCCCTTCTTTCTTTTATTTTTTATGGAAGACGGATAAATGGAAAAAAATACCGTCCTCCGTTAAGAGGACGGAAAATAATCCGTGTTACCACCTCAATTTACCGATACGTTACCGCAGCGGCCTCATCAGGCACAAAAATCTCATGCCTTATTGCTATAACGGGCAAACCCGGCGCAGTCTACTTTTCAGTACTCCATTAATAAGCCTATGGCAGTATCTGTTTTCGGTGCGCAGCTAACAGGATGTATTCGCTTTTGCCTCTTTACGCTGCCTTACACCTGCCGGAAGCTCTCTTTAGAAAATCAGCAAAGCTACTTGTTCCCGCTCATCGCTTCTATATTGTTATGTATTTTACACTTAAAAATCATTGTTGTCAAGTACTTTTTTTATTTTATATATATTATTTTCTTTTTGAATTATAAAAAAATATTTTTTACTTAATCTGAAAGCCTTAATTTTTTCATTCTTTTTTCAGCCTTTAAAAACAGTTCGCTTTCTACTAACGGCGCATGAGTTCCACAGACTTTATAATACTGCTCCGGACGGCATTTTCTCCGTTTATCTGTTTTATAGTTTATTTTCGTTACAAAACCCTGAGTCAAATCTCCTTTATATGTGGGATTTGCAAGTATCCTCTTTATCATCACGGAATTCCATTTATTGCTTTTTTGCCTATTGTCGCTTTTCATTCTCGACGGAGTCTTTATTCCGTCCGCAGTAAGTCCGCATGCTATGGCAAGCATGCTTTTTCCCGAAACAAATTCAAGAAATATCCTTCGTACAACTCCCGCACAGCGTTCATCAGGTATCAAAAGATTTTTATCTTCTTCTGACTTTTTATATCCGTACGGTGCAGAGCTTCCTATAAATTTCCCTGCAGCTCTTTTGGAATCAAGCGCGGTCCTTACCTTTCTGCTTATATCCTTGGCATACAAGTCGTTAAATACAGCGCGGAACGGTATCATGTCGTTTCCGTATCCGTCCCTCTCTGTATCTATCCCGTCATTTACCGCTATATACCTGATTCCGTTTACCGGAAAAAAACGCTCAATGTACTCTCCGGTTGCAATATAATCCCTGCCAAGTCTTGACATATCCTTTGTTAAAATAACTTTGAAATTTCCTTTTAATGCATCATTTACCATTCTCTTAAATTCCGGTCTTTCAAAATTCGTTCCAGTATACCCGTCGTCTATATATATTTCAGCTATCTCAAAGCCATATTTTCGGCAGTAATCTGTCAAAAACAACTTTTGCGAAAGAATGCTGTCAGATTCGCCGCCTGCTCCGTCGTCTCTTGAAAGGCGCAAATAAAGTGCGGCTTTATTTCCTTTCAATAAAAACACCTCCCGAAAAAGCTCTTTATATACTTATTCGGGAGGCTTATTTTTAATTCGCGAAAGTAAAACCTTATCAAAGATCTACTACAGTATATGTATGCTTCATGGCAGGTATTATCTTTTCAATCATATCAAATGTTCGTATACGCAGGCTTGATGTGTTGACACACGGATGGCAACCTATATATTCGCTATTCAGAACATCTCTGTCAATCAGCAGTCGTACTTTTCCATTTTTGTCATTCATCAGTCCCATAACACTTACCGACCCGGGCGTTACGCCGAGATATTCCTGCATATGTCCGCTGTCCGCAAACGACAGCCTTGATGATGATATCTGTGCTGAAAGATCCTTTGTCTTAAAAATCTTATCCTCAGGTATCATAAGCAAATAAAATGATGTCTGCTGTCTGTTGCATAAAAACAAATTCTTACATATAACTGCATCTAATACCTCATCTATATCCCTGCACACTTCCATTGTCATTGCCGGATCGTGATCAGCACGCCGGTATGAAATTCCGAGAGCGTCTAAAAAATCGTATACCCTCATTTCTGTTTCACTGCGTCCTTTTGAATCTAAAGGCCGTCCCTCACACATTTCTATTTTCATTTTTATCATCCTTATACTTTTTTGTATTTTTTTCTTTTTTATCTTTTCGTTTTATTTTCCATGCATCTTTTTTTATCTTTGCTCTTTCATGCAATTCATGGAGCAGTCCCAGCGTTTTTTTATCATCCGGAAATATTTTTTTCATAATCAGTATCGATATTGCAATTGTGATTATCTTCTCCGGTGTCATAGGTATCCATAAAAATGCAATATATGCTCCGGAAACGGCAATCATCCAATGTATTTGAAAAACCGTTCCAAGACCCATCATCAAATATGACCAGCCATTTGTTATAAACCACGCTATTCCGAAACATAATAAAAAACGAGGATTAGCTACTAAATAAAACGCTTTTTTCAATATATTTTCAAGGCTTTGCCATTTTATTCTTTTTTTCGTTTTATTTTTATATGAATCTGAATTTTTTTTTGTTTTCAAAAAGTATTCTTCCTTTTTCTTCGGTATAATATATATATAATGTATTTATACTGTCTTTTTTATTTTTATTATATATTATATACTTTGAAATTTCAACATAAATATTAAGTTTTTTCTATCTTCCGAAGATTTTTAAAATTAAGCTATTATTTGCTCTTCTTTTATTGTTATATCATTTATGATATTACTCTATACTTTTTTAATTATTCCCAAACTCTTATAAGATTGTTAAAATAATAACAAAGATAAAGCACATTAGGGCGTAATTGCATTATTGCATTGGTTATAAAGAATATTAATAAAGCTTTAAATGTACTTTTATCAGAAAAGTCAACAAATATATTATAATAAAATGGAGGAACATCATAATGTCAGCACAGTATGAAATCGTCGACAGCGTTGAAAAACTTGAACAGGCTATTGCGAAAGTTAGAAAAGCACAACAGATTTTCGCTACCTATACGCAGGAACAGGTAGACAAAATTTTTCTTGCCGCTGCGACAGCTGCAAACAAAGCGCGTATACCGCTTGCAAAATTTGCGGTAGAAGAAACAGGTATGGGAGTAGTTGAAGATAAGGTCATTAAAAATCATTATGCTTCCGAATATATTTACAACGCCTACAAAAACACTAAAACCTGTGGAGTAATCGAGGAAGACAAAGCATATGGAATTAAGAAAATTGCAGAACCCGTCGGTGTTATCTGCGCTGTTATTCCGACTACCAATCCAACTTCCACTGCTATTTTTAAAACGCTTATATCGCTCAAGACACGCAACGGAATTATTATAAGTCCTCATCCGCGTGCAAAACAGTCTACTATTGCTGCTGCAAAGGTAGTCCTTGAAGCTGCAGTAGCTGCTGGAGCTCCCGATGGAATAATCAGCTGGATAGATATCCCCTCTCTCGAAATGACTAATCTTCTCATGAAAGAAGCAGATATAATTCTTGCAACAGGCGGACCCGGAATGGTAAAAGCCGCTTATTCTAGCGGAAAGCCTGCTGTAGGTGTCGGAGCCGGAAATACTCCCGCTATAATCGACGATACGGCCGATATTCTGCTCGCTGTAAACTCTATCATACATTCAAAAACATTTGACAACGGTATGATATGCGCTTCCGAGCAGTCTGTTATCGTTCTTGAATCTATTTATGACGCCGTTAAAGAAGAATTCGCTTCACGCGGATGCTATTTCTTAAATCCCGAAGAAACAGAAAAAGTCCGCAAAACTATTATCATTAACGGCGCTCTCAATGCTAAAATAGTAGGTCAAAAGGCTGCCACCATTGCCAAACTTGCAGGAGTAACGGTTCCGGAAGGCACTAAAATAATTATCGGAGAAGTAGAAAGCGTCGATCTTTCTGAAGAATTTGCTCATGAAAAACTCTCCCCCGTTCTTGCAATGTATAAGGCAAAAGATATACACGATGCGTTCGAAAAAGCCGAAAGACTTATAGCGGACGGCGGTTATGGTCACACATCTTCTATTTATCTAAATGCAGTTACGGAAAAAGAAAAGCTTGATGAATTTGCATCTCGCATGAAAACCTGTCGTATACTTGTCAATACTCCCTCTTCCCAGGGCGGTATCGGAGATCTTTACAACTTTAAACTTGCGCCTTCACTTACCCTCGGATGCGGCTCTTGGGGCGGAAACAGTGTTTCTGAAAACGTTGGCGTAAAACATCTCATTAACATTAAAACCGTTGCCGAGAGGAGAGAAAATATGCTTTGGTTCCGTGCACCTGAAAAAATATATATCAAAAAAGGCTGTCTGCCGGTCGCCCTTGAGGAACTCAGATCGGTTATGGGCAAAAAACGTGCTTTTATCGTCACTGACAGCTTCCTTTATAAAAACGGATATACGAAACCTATTACTGATAAACTCGAAGAAATGGGCATCGCTTATACCACTTTCTCAGACGTCGCTCCAGATCCTACACTCGCTTGCGCTAAGGCCGGTGCCGAACTCATGAGATCCTTCGCTCCTGACTGCATTATTGCTATCGGAGGCGGTTCAGCTATGGATGCCGGAAAAATTATGTGGGTGCTTTATGAACATCCCGAAGCTGACTTCATGGATATGGCTATGCGCTTCGTTGATATCCGCAAGAGAATTTATACATTCCCGAAAATGGGTGAAAAAGCTTACTTTATCGCCATTCCTACTTCAGCAGGTACCGGCTCTGAAGTTACTCCTTTTGCTGTTATAACAGATGAAAAATCCGGCGTTAAATATCCTCTCGCCGATTATGAGCTTCTTCCTAAAATGGCTATTATTGATGCCGACTTCCATATGACTGCTCCTAAAGGACTTACTGCAGCCTCCGGTATTGATGCTGTTACTCACGCGCTTGAAGCATATGCTTCTGTAATGGCGACGGATTATACCGATTCTCTCGCTCTGCGCGCTCTTAAAGTTATTTTCGAATATCTTCCTATTGCTTATGAAAACGGTCCCAACGATCCTGTCGCTCGTGAAAAAATGGCGAATGCCGCTACTATGGCAGGTATGGCATTTGCTAATGCTTTCCTCGGTGTATGCCACTCGATGGCTCATAAGCTCGGTGCATTCCATCACCTGCCTCACGGTGTAGCAAATGCCTTAATGATCGATGAGGTACTGCGTTTCAATGCAGCTGAAACCCCTGTTAAAATGGGAACTTTCTCTCAGTATGATCATCCTCATACTCTCGCGCGCTATGCAGAAGTAGCCGACTATCTCGGAATTCCCGGAAAAACCGACAGTGAAAAACTTGAAAATCTTATTGCAGCAATCGATGAACTGAAAGTTAAGGTTGGTATAAAACCGACAATAAAAGATTATGTCGCAGATGAAAAAGACTTCCTCGATCGTCTTGATGAAATGACTGAACAGGCATTTGACGACCAATGCACCGGCGCAAATCCGCGTTATCCGCTTATGAGCGAAATAAAACAAATGTATCTTAATGCTTATTACGGCAAAAAATTTGTGGAACTTCCTACTCCGGATGAACGTCAACTTGAATCAAATGATGATGCGCATGATATCAAAAAGCCCTACCGCAAAGCAAAAAACGGCATGAAGAAATAAGATATAAGTGAGGAGAACGAACATGAAACTTGACAGAGTTATTGCAGTTAGAAACAACAAAACCGTATACCGCGACGGCGATAAATGTATCAAAGTGTTTAACGAAGAATATTCAAAAGCTGACGTTCTCAACGAAGCTCTTAATCAGGCTCGTATTGAAGAGACCGGCTTGCTTATTCCGAGAATTCTTGAAGTTACCATGATAGACGGGAAATGGGCTATTGTATCTGATTATATTAAAGGAAAAACTCTTGCACAGATTATGCAGGAGGATCCTGATAACAAAAACAAATATATTGAGCAGCTTGTTGATCTACAGATTTTGATGCATTCAAAAACCTGCCCGCTTCTTAACAAGCTGAAAGATAAAATGAACCGCAAGATAAGTCAGGCTGAACTTGACGCAACGACACGTTATGATCTTCATACGCGCCTTGAAGGAATGCCTAAACACAACAAAGTTTGTCATGGCGACTTTAACCCCTCAAATATTATTGTCGACGAAAACGGCAAAATGTATATTATTGACTGGGCGCATGCGACTCAAGGTAATGCTTCCGCCGATGCTGCAAGAACTTACCTGCTCTTCTGGCTGGACGGCGACATTGAAAGCGCAAACACATATCTTGATCTTTTCTGCAAAAAGAGCGATACGGCAAAACAATATGTTCAGAAATGGATGCCTATTGTCGCTGCTTCTCAGTCTGTAAAAGGCAATCAAAAAGAGCGCGAGTTTCTGCTTTCATGGGTAGATGTCGTTGATTATGAATAATTATTTTCGGAGGATATACAAATGAAAGTTACCATTTGCATAGGAAGCTCATGCCACATAAAAGGTTCGCGTCAGGTCGTTGAGCAACTTCAGTATCTTATACGTCAAAAAAATGTTGAAGACAAAGTTGAACTCGGCGGAACTTTTTGTATGGGAAAATGTCAAATGGGTGTGTGTGTCGGAATCGATGACGAAGTTTTTTCAGTAACACCCGATACAGTTGATGATTTCTTTGAAAAACAAATTTTGACAAGGATATAAGCTTATGATAATTCAAATCTGCATCGGCAGTTCATGCCATCTTAAAGGCTCAGAAGAAGTTGTAGAGCTTTTTAAAAAGGCTATTGACAAATACAGTCTTAACGATGATATCACTCTTGCCGGCAGCTTTTGTTTTGGAAAATGCAATCGTACAGGTGTTACTGTAACGGTAGATGACGAGGTGTTTACCGGTATAACAAAAGAGAACTTTGAAGGCTTTTTTAAAGAAAAAGTTTTAGGAAAAATCAGTCGCGAAAAGGAGTGACCGTAAATGCCTAATTGTCTTACGCTCAAAAAATCCAACTGTAAAAACTGCTATAAATGTATAAGGCACTGCCCCGTAAAATCAATAAGATTTTCAGGAAATCAGGCTCATATTATCGGTAACGAATGCATTCTTTGCGGACAATGCTTTGTAGTTTGTCCGCAAAACGCAAAAGAAATTGTAAATGAAACTGAAAAAGCAAAGGTTTTACTCGCTTCCGGAGATCCTGTAGTAGTCAGTCTCGCTCCGTCTTTTATTGCAAATTATGACGGTGTAGGAATAGAATCTATGCGTGACGCTCTGAAAAAACTCGGATTTTACGACGCTGAAGAGACCGCTGTCGGCGCCACAATGGTAAAAAGAGATTATGAAAGGCTTTTAAGAGAGGAAGGCAGAGATATTCTTATATCGTCATGCTGTCATTCCGTTAATCTTTTAATTCAAAAATATTTTCCACGCGAGCTTGCTTATCTTGCTGATACCGTTTCTCCTATGCAGGCGCATTGTATAGACATAAAAAAGCGCATACCGGGCGCCAAAACAGTATTTATCGGTCCGTGTGTAGCTAAAAAAGACGAGGCAGAACATTATGAAGGCATTGTCGACGCAGTTTTGACATTTGAAGAGCTCACAGAATGGCTTGCCGAAGAAAATATAGAGCTTGAAAAGAAAATCACCCCTAAAGAAGAAAGCCTTGCAAGATTTTTCCCCACGTCAGGCGGAATTCTGAAAACAATGACTGAACGGCTTCCCGAATATACATATATGGTAGTTGACGGTGTTGAAAACTGTATTGCTGCGCTCCGTGAGATAGAGCAGGGAAAAATACACAAATGCTTTATTGAAATGTCCGCGTGCGTTGGCAGCTGTATAGGTGGTCCGGTTATGGAAAAATATCATCGCCATCCTGTCGAAGACTATATGGCAGTATCTAATTTCGCAGGCAAAAAAGATTTTGAAACCCCTCAGCCTGAAATTGCCGTTATGAAAAAAAGCTTTGAATATATAGAGCGTAAAAGTTCTATGCCAACCGAAACCGAAATTACTGAAATTCTCCGGCAAATGGGCAAGTTTACTCCTGCCCAGGAATTAAACTGCGGTTCATGCGGATATGATACCTGCCGCGAAAAAGCTATCGCTATATATCAAGGGAAAGCCGAAATATCCATGTGTCTGCCTTTCCTTAAAGAAAAAGCTGAAAGCTTTTCTGATACTATAGTTAAAAATACTCCTAACGGACTTATTGTTTTAAATGACAAGCTTGAGGTTCAACAGATAAATTCTGCGGCATGCAAAATTATGAATATTAGATCGGCTTCAGATGTGCTTGGTGACCAGGTCATAAGAATCCTTGATCCTTCGGTTTTTGTAAAAGTTCTTGAAAGCGGTAGAGGCATATACGATGATCATGTTTATCTTGCAGAATATGGTAAATATATAGAGCAAACCGTAGTCTACGACAAAGAATCGCATATGCTTATATGCATAATGCGTGATATAACAAGTGAAGAAAACGAACGCGAAAAGAAAGAAAATATCAGCCGTCAAACAATTGAGGTAGCTGATAAAGTAGTTGACAAGCAAATGAGAATCGTACAGGAAATCGCTTCTTTGCTCGGTGAAACTGCCGCCGAAACCAAAATAGCGCTTTCTAAGCTTAAGGAGTCAATATCAAATGAATGATTTATGTGCCGATATAGGATATAAAAGTGTAAATCACTTCGGCGAACAGCTTTGCGGCGATCATGTTGATATAATTGAACAGGAAGACGGTTCGGAAGTCATCGTTCTTGCCGACGGACTCGGCAGCGGCGTAAAAGCCAGTATACTTTCTACACTTACATCTAAAATTATCTCTACAATGATGGCATCCGGTCTTCCGCTTGAAGAATGTGTCTCAACAATCGCCGCAACACTGCCTGTATGTTCGGTGCGCGGAGTTGCTTATTCGACTTTTACTATCATAAACCTTATAAATAATGAAACCGCCGAGTTTATTCAATATGATAACCCACAGATAATTATGATCAGAAATGAAAAATTTACCGATTATCCGAAATCTGAAATAAATATCGACGGCAAAAAAATATATAAATCCGTAATAAAGCTCCAGGAAAATGATGTATTTGTCGCTATGAGCGACGGATGTCCTCATGCCGGGATAGGTACCGCATACAATTTTGGCTGGAAATATGAAGATATTGCATCGTTTGTAGAAACTATTATTCCGGCAGGATACACGTCAAAAACGCTTTCAACCATACTTATTAACGAATGCACCAAACTTTATGACGGCAAGCCGGGCGATGATGCTACAGCTTGTGTTATACGCATTAGAAAAAGAGTACCAATGAACCTGCTGTTCGGTCCGCCTTCAAACCGTGATGACTGCGGAAGAATGATGTCTCTGTTTTTCTCTAAAGAAGGCAAGCACATAATCTGCGGAGGTACAACTTCTTCAATAGCTGCCGACTATCTTAAAAAACCTCTCCGACCAACTCTTAATTTTGAACGCTCTGATGTCCCTCCTATCGCTGAACTTGAGGGCGTTGACCTCGTTACTGAAGGAGTTATAACCGTAAACAAGGTTTTAGAATATGCCAAAGACTATATTCAGGATAACTCAGGTTATGAAAAATGGAGTTGTGGAAGAGATGGAGCTTCACTTATATGTCGGATGCTTTTTGAAGAAGCTACTGATATAAACTTCTTTGTAGGCAGAGCCGTTAACCCCGCCCATCAAAACCCGGATCTTCCCATAAATTTCAACATAAAAATGAATCTTGTAAAAGAACTTTCCGAATGTCTGAAAAAAATGGGTAAAAAAATAAAGGTAAGCTATTTTTAAGGAGTATAATAAATGAGAAAATTTGATACCAAGGTACAGTATCTTAAATATAAGGTTCTGCGTGAAGTTGCAAGGCAAGCCTGGAACGACACTCTTCTCGACAATGTTCTTGAAATTCCTAAAAAGATAGTTCCGGGAAAAACGCCGACTATGCGTTGCTGCGTCTATAAAGAACGTGCAATACTTTCGGAACGAGTACATCTTGCCATGGGCGGAAATAAAGAAAATCCGAATGTTATTGAGGTAATAGAAATCGCCTGCGATGAATGTCCGGCTGCCGGATATTCTGTTACCGATTCATGCAGAGGCTGTCTTGCTCATAGGTGTGAAGATGTCTGCAAGCGCGGAGCAATATCGTTTGATCACAACCATGTTGCTCATATCGATAAAACAAAGTGCGTCGAATGCGGTATGTGTGCTAAAGTTTGTCCTTATACCGCCATTATAAATCGCAAACGTCCTTGTCAGAATGCATGCAAAATACACGCAATTTCTATCAATGAAGAAAACGCAGCTACAATAGACAATGAAAAGTGCACTTCATGCGGTGCATGCGTTTATCAATGTCCTTTCGGTGCTATCAGCGATAAATCTTACATCTTGAATGTTATAGATATGCTGAAAAAAAGCTGTGAAGGTAAAAATTATAAGATGTATGCAATAGTCGCTCCATCTATTTCAAGCCAGTTCAATTATGCAAAACTCGGTCAGGTAATAACCGGTCTTAAAAAGCTTGGATTCTTTACCGTGGTTGAAGCTGCTCTCGGAGCAGATATGGTCGCGCAAGCCGAATCAAAAGAACTTTATGAAAAAGGTTTTCTGACAAGTTCTTGTTGCCCTGCTTTTGTATCTTATATTAAATCGAATTTTCCTGCTCTTGTTCAATATATTTCTCATAATCTTTCTCCTATGGCTACTATCGCAAAATATATAAAGGAAACAGACAAAACTGCAAAAACTGTATTTATTGGTCCTTGTACGGCAAAAAAAGCTGAAATCCAGCTTGATACCGTAAAACCATATATAGATTCGGTAATGACATTTGAGGAACTTCAGGCTCTTTTTGACAGCCGCGACATAGACATAACTACTCTTGAAGAAAGTATCCTTGACAACGCGTCATATTTCGGAAGAATATTCGCCAGAAGCGGAGGGCTTTCTGATGCCGTGGCACAAGGTCTTATCGAACAAGGACTTACAGATTTTAAATTAAAGGCATGCGCCTGCGACGGAATAGAAGCCTGCCGCACCGCTTTACTCAAAAAAAGCAAAAATGTGCTTGACGCAAACTTTATTGAAGGCATGGCATGTGTAGGAGGCTGCATAGGAGGCGCCGGATGTCTGACTCACGGCGAAAAAAACAAAGATGAGGTAGACAAATACGGAAAAGAAGCTTATGAAAAAACAATAACAGAAGCTATTTCAGTTCTTAAATAGTAATCTCCAAGTTTATTTTCTAAAACCAATGCTTCAAATATTATGGTTTATTTGATTTAAAATATAAAATCCGTGTATACTTTAAAAGCATACACGCATTTATTTTATTGAAAAAACAGCATTTAATTTATATTGACTTTTTAAAATATAAAGAATAAAATATATCCGACAGAAATATTTTCGGAGGTTAACTAAGTTATGGTTTATTCTAAGAATCTGACAGAAAAATATAATGTAGATATATTTGTTGCCGGAGGCGGAGCTGCAGGTGTGGCAGCTGCCATTGCCGCATCTAAGCAAGGTAAATCTGTATTTCTTGCCGAGGCAACAGGAGCGTTTGGCGGACTTGGAACCTCAGGCTTGGTTCCGTCTTTTGCGCCGTTCGGAGACGGAATTAATATGCTTGCTTCCGGTATAGGTCTTGATATAAGAAAAAAAGTTTCCAAAGCTTTTCCTATCGATATCTACTGGGCTCCCATAAACGCCGAAGAACTGAAACGTGTATACGATGATGAAATGATTTCTGCAGGTGTTGAATTCTCTTTTTTCACGACAGTATGTGATGTCGTGGTATCAGACGGTCATATTGACTATGTAGTATGCACTGCAAAATCCGGCATGTTTGCGGTGAAGGCTAAAATTTACATAGACTGCACCGGAGACGGAGATCTTTGTTATCTCGGCGGAGGGGACTACACTGTCGGAGAGGGTGACGGAAAAGTCATGCCCGGAACTTTATGCAGTCTTTGGGCTAATATCGACTGGTCAAATGTAAGCGGACCTCAAAATGCTTTTATTGAAAAGGCATACTCAGATGGTGTGCTTTCATATGAAGATCGTCATCTTCCCGGCATGTTTAAAAGAGATGATCTTCTCGGAGGCGGAAATATAGGTCATCTTTTCAATATTGATCCAACTGACGAAAAATCTCTTACCAACTCTATGATATGGGGCAGAAAGTCGATGCTCGAATACGAGCGCTATTACAAAAAATATCTTAAAGGTTTTGAAAATATGATATTATGCGCTACCGGTTCTGTGCCCGGTGTCAGAGAATCAAGACGTATCACTTGCGACTATGCTCTTTGTGTTGATGATTTTATCAGCCGTGCCGTTTTTGAAGATGAAATAGGCAGATATTGCTATCCGGTAGATATACACGTTATGAATACTGATAAAAAGGAATATGAGAGATTTAGCAATGAGTATGAAAATTTAAGATATAAGCAGGGTGAATCGTATGGTATACCATACAGAAGTCTTATATCAAAATCGTTTTCCAATCTGCTTACCGCCGGTAGATGCATGGGTACTGACAGAAAAATGCAGGCTTCAATACGCGTAATGCCGGGATGCTTTATTACAGGTCAGGCAGCAGGAGCTGCCGCTGCTCTCGCATCAAACTGCGGTGACGTCCGAAAAATCAACCATTCTTTGTTAGTTTCAGAGCTTAAAAAATTAGGTGCTTTTCTACCTAATGCATAGAATTAAAAATTAGGTGCTTATTCTACCTATTGCATAAAATTTAAAACCAAGCAATACAATATTGAACTTTTTTGAGTTCCTTTTCGACGTTTTGTTCTCAATAGAAATCATTGAATGTTTAAATGAATAGCCCAATAATTATATTTAATTTGGAAAGGTGATGATATAATAAGAGCAAAAGTAATTGGTATCTTACTCATATTGTGGACATTCTTGGTATTCTGATGGAACTAATAATGTTTGAGAATATTGGTATTGCTTGCATATTGGAGGCATAAAGGGGTTTGCTGTCTGGCATTGGCTTTGTGTCTTATACATCGAAATAAATAATAAAGGAGAAATTAAAATGAAAAGAACATTATCAGTTATCCTGGCAATTATTTTAGCTATGTCATTGTTAGCGTGCAGTAGTTATTCTGATGAAGACATTAAGGAGCCATCTAATGTTGCTACTGGCAGCAACGCTGGAGAAGGACAGAAGCAAGAGCAAGTAGAGGAAACAGAGGTACCTGAGGAAACAGAAGTAACTATTAATGAGACCGTTCTTGTTGATGAGGCTGGCATAAAAGTTACTGCTAAAAGCCTTGAAGTTGACGGGATTTTTGGTCCCGAAATCAAACTGCTTATTGAGAATAATTCTGGTAAAGACCTAACTTTCCAATGTCGCAATGCTTCCGTTAATGGCTACATGGTTGAAACCATGATGTCTGTTGATGTTGTGAATGGTAAGAAAGCAAATGATAGTTTAACTTTTATGAAATCCGATTTTGAGGCGTGTGGGATTGAAAAAATTGCTGATATGGAAATTGCATTCCATATTTTTGATATGGCTGAATGGGAAACTTATTTGGATACTGCCTCAATCCAGATCAAGACTTCTATCGCTGATAACTTTGAGTACACCTATGATGATAGCGGAGATTTGGCCTATGAAGGAAATGGTATAAAGATTATAATCAAGGGACTTGCAGAAAATGAATCCATATTTGGTCCCAGCATCGTGACTTATATTGAAAACACTGGAGATAAGGATATAACTGTCCAAACAAGAGATGTATCCATTAATGGATTTATGGCGTCTGCCATATTCTCCTGCGATGTACTTGCAGGCAAACGTGCCGTGGATACTATTACTTTCATGGAGTCTGACCTTGAGGAAAATGAAATTACTGCGATTGAGGATATAGAACTGTCATTCCATATTTTTGACTCTGATGACTGGAAAACTATTGTTGATACAGAAATCGTAAAAATTAGCTTCTGATAAGATATAAAACAAAGCTCCACCATTTCGGGTGTAGTCTCGTTTTATATTCAAAGAATAAATTTACATTAGATTTTGGATTTTAGTCTAAGGGAACACAAAAGGAAATTGAGTGTTTTGAATTGCTTTTTAAAATAATATTTATGATTTAATATAAAAAATCCGCAGCAAAATAAAAATTTGCTGCGGATTTTTGTATTTTATTTTTTAGGAATTATTTTTTCAGCTCCTCCCATATACGGGCGAAGAGCAACAGGAATATTTACGCTTCCGTCTTCATTAAGGTTATTTTCAAGAAATGCTATAAGCATTCTTGGAGGTGCAACAACTGTATTGTTGAGTGTATGAGCAAGATATTTTGAATTCTTTCCGCTTACACGGATCTTTAATCTTCTTGCCTGCGCATCTCCGAGATTCGAGCAGCTTCCGACCTCAAAATATTTCTTTTGTCTCGGCGACCATGCCTCAACATCAAGTGATTTTACTTTAAGATCGGCAAGATCTCCCGAACAGCATTCAAGCGTTCTTACAGGAATATCCATAGAGCGGAAAAGGTCGACTGTATTGCGCCACAATTTTTCAAACCACATCGGACTTTCCTCGGGTTTGCATACTACAATCATTTCCTGCTTTTCAAACTGGTGTATGCGGTAAACTCCGCGCTCTTCTATGCCGTGCGCTCCCTTCTCCTTACGGAAACACGGCGAATAGCTTGTCAGCGTCTGCGGAAGCTGTTCCTCCGGAATTATCTGATCAATAAACTTTCCTATCATAGAATGCTCTGAAGTACCTATAAGATAAAGGTCTTCTCCTTCTATCTTATACATCATAGCTTCCATTTCGGCAAAACTCATAACTCCGGTAACAACATCCGAACGAATCATAAACGGAGGTACACAATAGGTAAAACCGCGGTTTATCATAAAATCACGCGCATATGAAATAACTGCCGAATGCAGTCTTGCTATATCGCCCATAAGATAATAAAACCCGTTGCCGGCAACACGGCGCGCACTGTCAAGATCTATACCGTCAAAGCGTTCCATTATATCAGTATGATACGGAATTTCAAAATCGGGCACAACCGGGTCCCCGAACTTCTCTATCTCTACATTCTCGCTGTCGTCTTTTCCTATCGGCACTGACGGATCTATTATCTGAGGTATTACCATCATTATTTTCTTGATTTTTTCTTCGTATTCCGACTCAAGCGCTTCGCATTCCGCAAGACGCGCCGCCTGCTCGTTAACTTTTTTCTTCATTTCTTCGGCTTCTTCTTTTTTACCCTGCCCCATAAGCGCGCCGATCATCTTTGAGCATTTGTTACGGTCTGCCCTGAGTCCGTCGGCTTCAAGCTTTACAGCACGGGATTTCGCATCAAGCTCAATAACTTCATCTACCAAAGGCAGCTTTGAGTCCTGAAACTTATTTCTGATATTTTGTTTTACAGCGTCCGGATTTTCACGCAAAAATTTAATGTCTATCATTTTTGTTCCTCCAAAAAATATTTTTTATTTTACACTATAACGGCTTGTGAGTTTTACAACGGCATATATAAAAAATCAGAGTCCTTCCCTATATTGTAATGGGACGAAAGACTCCGTGTTGCCACCCATATTGCCGCACAATATTTCTATTTTAACAAATACTAATGCTAATACTAATAATGCGGCCTCTCATTTTACGCGCTGTAAGGGGCGCCTCCCGAAACTCTTCGCTTCATGCTCCGAAAGTGGAAAAGGTAAACTGTGCCAACTGTTTGCACCTCACACAGCCTCTCTTAAGACAATAATTTACCGTTTCTTTCATCATAGCTTTATTATTATACATTATATGCTTTAAAAATGCAATAGAGTGCATTAATTTTATACTAAATGTAACAATTTGTGCCCAATTTTATATATTATTCCTTATTTTAGTCCTTTATATACTCCCTTTTTGTCAGACAAAGTTCTGTTATAAATCTTCTGTCAAGCTCAGTAAGCTTATAATCATTTCGGTATATAAGCACGTCCTTATATATTTTTTTATTATCCGGAAAGCTCCTTTGTTCCAGTCCATATTTATTAAGTACTTTCTCAGGCACCGGTGATACCCACATAAATGCGTCTTTATTATGCGACAGTATCTCAAGTTCGCTCGCCCGTTCAAAAACATATATTCGGCGTATTATATCATCCGGAAGTTCTTCCTTCTTTACCTGAGCCATTGAAAGCGAAGGAACATATGGGTCTCCGTGTGCAATCTCTATATATGGCCTCAAATCTGAATATCTGATCTCATCCTTTCCTGCTAAAGGGTTTTCTTTATTTATAAGCAAAACATATTGAAATTCTGTAACAAGCTCATAATACAACCCCTTTTCTTCAAGCATTTCCTTAAAATATCCTTCATGTTTTTCTGCATATCTTATTATACCTAATTTATAATCCATCTGAAGTATATTGTTTAGTGTCCTTGACGAATTTGTTTCCTTATACATGAGTTCTGCCGGTTCAGCGCTCAATGAAGTCGAAAATCTTGCGAATGCCTCGGAAATATAACAAGCCCGCGGCACTGAAATCGAAAATCTTTGCTTCAGCGGTCTACCAGCTTTATACATGTTTTCAACATCATCTATCTGACTTAATATCTTTTTTGCATATCCTATAAATTCTTCACCTTGAGGAGTTAAAACCATTCCTTTTGCCGATCTGTCAAATATTGTTATTCCAAGATCGCTTTCCAGTTCTTTTATGGAGCGGCTGAGGTTCGGCTGAGCAATAAGAAGCGTTTCGGAAGCTTTGTTTATTGAGCCGACTCTTGCTACCTCTACGGCATATTTCATATGAAGTATATTCAAAATTTTTCTGCCTTTCATGTTTATTGAAACAAGTATATCATATTATAATTTTTTTTTCAATACCGCAGCATTTAAAACCTGCGGGGGTGGATTTTAAAACCGCTGAAAAGCTTTCGATTAAAACACATATCGCTTCCGGTCTGCCAGGCAAAATTGCTCCTTACAGTGCCGGCAAAATTATGTACACATGTATAAATAATATTCTCTCAGAAAGGGGGTTCACTGTATGATTGGATTTTGTATGACCGGTTCTTTTTGTTCTTTCGAAAAAAGCCTTACTGCTATGGAAAAACTTGCCCAAAAATATGAAATTCTTCCTATTATGTCCGACAACGCATACAAGCTTGACACAAAATTCGGAAAAGCTTCAGATTTTCGTGAACGAATCAAATCTATCACCGGCAAAAATATAATTCACACTATACCCGACGCCGAACCTATCGGTCCTTCTATTAAGTTAGATTGCTTACTTGTATGCCCGTGCACCGGAAATACTCTTTCTAAAATCGCAGCCGGTATAACCGATACCCCTGTCGCTATGGCTGTGAAAGCTCATTTGCGCAATGAACGTCCCGTCCTTATCGCGCTTGCTACAAACGACGGACTTTCCGGTTCTGCTCCGGCAATAGGGAAACTGCTTCAGCGGAGATTTGTATATTTTGTTCCGTTCGCACAGGATTCTCCTTTTAAAAAGCCAAGATCTCTTGTCTGCGAATTTGATAAAATACCCGAAGCTCTCAGTCTTGCCATAGATTTAAAGCAAATTCAACCTATAATATCAACATAAAAAATGCCTGTCATTACTTTTTACATAAAGAAATGACAGGCGTTTTTTTTCATTTATATTTTTATTCGCCGAATTTTGAAATATTATCAGAACAATCTATCGATGTCCCCCAGTTATATCCGCTTCCGGTCATCTTTTTCATCATACTGCGGTATTTATCTTCATATCTCATGTTAAATTCTTTTGAATTTTTTGCATCGGCATCATAAAAAATTTTTATCTCTCCGTTTTCAGGATACCATGCCATAAACTGTTCTCCCGGCAGTCCAAACCATCTTCCTATAAGCAAAAGCTGTCCTTTCGAATCGAAAACTTCATGTCCCTCGCTGTCCGCAACTCTTGAAGTTCTGCTTTCGCCTCCATTGAAAATATATTCGTGATACCCGTCTCCGTTTATGTCGATCGGGCGCCAGTTACGCATATTAAACGGCATCTCAAGCTTTTCTCCTGTCACCGCGTCATAATAATAATCTTCCCATTTATCCTTTTTCACACGGTGACGCAATGCGTACGCCACCCTTCGGAAATTCGGCCTTACAGTCGCTATAAATCCATAATGCATATGTCCATCCTCAACAAGATCTCCCCATTCGTCACTGTAAACGTCTTTCCAAATGATATTGCCTTTATAATCATATGTTACGATCCGCGGACATCCTTCATATTCGCCTCCCTCGCGGCAGGTATATATATAGCTTTTTCCGCTGCCGTAATCATAAAAAGGCAAAACCACGTCTGAATGTCCGTTATAATTTTTATGGTCAAGACTTATTATCTCATGCCCGTCATCCAAGCTTATTATATGTTCTCCGAAAATCACTTCATCTATACCGTCTTTATTGATATCCATAACAGGCGTCGTATGCGATGCACGCGAGCCTTCAAATTCTCCTATAACCTTTTTCCAGCGCAGCGTCATATCCTTATTATAACATTGAAAATATATATCTCCATATGTTCCCTGCTGCGTTACTATAACCGGCTCTCCTTTTACATATCCGGCAAAGATCATAAACCGGTAAGCATGCGACAGTCTTTCCGATATTGTGTTTTCAGCTCCGAAATGATATTCTCCTATCGTTTCTCCAGTCATTCCGTCTACTCTTTCTAATACCATTGAAGCTGAATTTAACGGCAGATTGTCTTTTTTATTATTTAAAAACCAGATTTCGTCATATCCGTCTCCGTTAAGATCAAAGGATATAAACGGCATTAGCCATACTCCGGGTATTACGCCCATCCCCAGCTCTCTATGCCACAATCGCCTTCCGTCTTCATCAAACATCGCCATTTGCAAAGGATATTTGTGAAAGAAAAAATATCTTTCGCACGGATCTACATTAGGGCTTTCAGAATAAACAAAAAATATGCCCTTTTTTTCTCCGAGATCAGCCTCACATGTTCTTACCTGCCCTATCTTTGTGTCAAGCTCAAAAATCTTATAAGTTTCTATTTTCATAAAAAACTCCTCCTGAAATATTTTATAAATCTTCGGAATTTATTTTCAGCAATTTATTTATCCCAAATCTTATTTTCATATGCCCGTATCACAACCCTTAACGGATGAAGTTCTGTTTCGCTGTCAAAAGGCATCGGACTTCCAAATAAAAGATGTTCCGCAAGAATTTCAAAAAACGGCTTACATTTTGCATCTCTTTCGCAAAATGCTCCGTAATCTTTTTCTTTCGTCCACAAATGAGTATTTCTTCCTCCGTCAGTTATTTCTGCAACACCTTTTGTACCAAAAGCTCTAAGGCTCTCATTTCCCCATAAGCCAAATGTTTCCGGATTACAGTAATTCAAACATACTGAAGCTACTCCTCCTTTTTCAAGTTTCATTATGAGTGATGATGCCGTAATAAGCTTTCTTCCTTCAGGCGCACCTATATTTGTTTCTGCCGTAATTATTTCAGAAACCCTCTCTCCGCACACATGTTCGATAAATCGCACGGCATGTATTCCTACCTGACGCGTTATCCCTCCGTCTATGTTTTCATCGTCCGGACGATTATCATAATTATTCGGATACGACTTCTGCGCATATATCTGCACTATTTCACCAATAACTCCTTCCGCTATGATATGCCGCATTGTCATATACGGCTCAAAAAAAGCCGTGTCCGCTATCTCATGAAATTCTACTGACGGATATATCTTTTTTGCTTCCCGCTCCTCCAAAAGTATTCTGTCTAATTCATCTTCATTTAAAGCTGCCGGCTTTTCGGCATACACACTTATCCCTCTGCGCAGACATTTTACAGCGTCTTCCCACTGCTTTGCACGCACCGGAGAACAAAGACAAACAAGATCAAGCTTTTCTCCAACTCTTTCAAGCATCTCCTCAAGAGTATCACAGCATATAAGTTCCCCGCTTTTATAGGCACTGTACACTATTAGCTTCTCTTTTGGCACTGCTGCTACAGCTATAAATTCTACCAGCCGATATCCCTCAAGATAATCCCATATTTGATGAACATTTATACCATATATCCCTACTTTAAGCTTATTTTCTTTCATTTTTATCCTCTTTTTCAATAAAATTTATAAGCTCTCCTTTTTTAGGCTCAGAATAAAGCTTACACAGAACAGCTCCCATTCCTTCCGCTACTTTAAACCCATCCGTCTTTTTTACCCGGTGCACCTGCATTATATCAAAATTCTTTTGTATATAATTTATTACCCTTGTCTGCACCGATGCTCCTTCCGTTCCGCAAAAGTAAGATTTTTCCCCCATTATCCTCTTGGCACACAATGCGAGCTTTCGGCAATTTCCTCCGTTATCTGGTATGCCATACCTTATTACTCTTCCATCGTTTAAAATACCTATTATCTCCCCGTTAATATATGAATCCATATGATTCTCTTCAGGCGCGCCGATTGAATTATTTACAAGCAGTATCTTTCCTTTTTCGAATTCATACAGTAAAACAGGATCTACTGTCTCCGCTGTGGCATGCGACGTAATAAACCATGCATCGGCACCTGCCGGAAAACCGCATTTTATAACTGCAGTATCAAAATTTTCTATATTGTTTACTCTTGCAAGTTCAGCATATACCGAATCCGGCATAAGCGATGTATTCATGCTTTTTCCAAGCATGAAAAACAAATTGTGAAGATAATGCGCGCACGCATTATTTGCGATACTGTCATATACCGGTCTTCCGTCTTTATCATATATTTTTCCTGCCCATCCCGTAGAGCGGCTAAAATATTTTTCATCTCTCGGCCAAAGTGTCAAAGTTTTTAACAACTTAGGTTTTCCGTAAATTCCGCTTATGATATCTTTTTTTGCGTCAAGAATAGCTTTGCTTGTCGACCATTGATATCCTACAGTAAGCGTCTTCCCTGTTTTTTTCTCGGTTTCGGCAATCTTTTGTATATCAGCTTCATCCGCGCACAGCGGCTTTTCGCACAATACATCAGAACCATGCTGCATACAATATATTATCTGTTCAGTATGAAAACCTATCGGGGTCGCTATTGCGGCAAGACGAGCCTCATTATCACGGTAAAACTCTTCAAGATTGCTATACACCGGTATTTTTCTTTCGATTATTTCCTGCATTCTCGGACAGGATTCTGGATATGGTTCCACTACGCCCACAACATTCACAAGCTCGCGCGATTCTCCGTCAAAACACTCGTCTACATAAAACTTTCCAAATCCGCCTGCTCCTACAATAACTATATCTATTTTTTTCATTTACTTTTACCGCCTTGACATTTCTGCATTATTGTTTATAATAGTAGCATATTATTTTTTATATTTCTATAAATTTTATTATGTAAAATATAGATTTTATAATTTTACGGAGTAAAATGTGCTTTAAGCCATAAATGTGTTTTTATGAAAGAAACAATAATATATAATGCGGATATAAGCGCCGAAAACGGAAAGTCAATTCTTTTCAGCCATATTTGCTCATTTGAAAAAAGCTTCAAACCAGAACTGCATCTGCATGATTATCTTGAAATACATATTTACATTTCAGGAAACGCTGATTTTATTATCAATAATACTTTTATAAAACAAAAAAGCGGCAATGTTTTGTTTATGTTTCCTAATGAGCTTCACTGTCCTGTTATTAACTGTGACACCGAATATGAAAGGTACTATATCGGAATATCAAACGCGGCATGTCTCGCATATTTGAAACTTCGTGGAAACCCTTTGGCTTGCTTTTTTGATCAAAAATCCCCTCAGAACCGTCTAATTTCTCTTGACGAGAATGCTTTTTCCGAGCTATTGAAATTATTAAAAAATATCGATTTATGCATTGAGGAAAAAGCTCCTGAATATTTGGCAAGCGCGTATTTCATGCGCGCGCTTTATATACTATCAAGCGGGAATATTTCAAATAAGCTTCAGGAGAACGGCTGCAAGCCGAAAATAATAAGCGATGTACTTGACTATATTGGTAAAAATTTTTCTTCTTTAACAACTGTTGAGGAAATCGCTTCTCATTTTTATATAAGCCAGCCTTATCTTTCAACAATATTTTCAAAAACCATGAATATTGGTTTAAAACAATATCTCTTATATACCAAAATTGCTCATTCAAAACTGCTTCTTCAACAAGGAAGATCTGTCTCCTCCACAAGCCTTGAATGCGGATTTGGAAGCTGCTCTTATTTCATATATGTTTTTAAAAAAGTTACTGGCATGACTCCTAATCAATATAGAAAAAATCAAGACGTTTGACATCAAAATAATTAACAATTTATAGTATAAAAAAATATATGTGTAATGTATAATTTATAATTATAAATAGGATTGTCTTTAACGTTATTTAATTTATTAAATTATTTAAAATCAGGAGAGTTCAATATGGAAGATAAAAAAATAAAAAAGCTTGTATTATGTGCTTTATTTGCCGCTGTATGCTTTGCGGTGACTCGCCTGATAATGTTCCCCACTTTTTTTACGAGAGGATATGTTAATATCGGCGACAGTATTGTTTTGCTGTCTGCATACATATTGGGAGGTCCGTGGGCTGCTGTCGCTTCAGGTATTGGTTCCGCTCTTTCTGATTTATCATCAGGTTACTTGATTTACGCTCCGGCTACTTTTGTAATCAAAGCGGCGATGGCTCTTGTCGCTTATGTTTTTTACAAAAGATCTTTCTCAGCAAAATCTAAAACGTTATCTTTTTTATACATCCTTTTAGGCTCGGTTTCAGCAGAAATAATAATGACTGCTGGTTATTTAATATATGAAATTCCTCTTTATGGTGCCGCCGCATTCGCTTCTGTTATCGGTAATCTTATTCAGGGTGCCGTAAGTCTTATTATTTCCGTAATATTAATTTACATTTTTTCGCAAAATGACGATTTGAAAAAATATATTAAAAAATAACCATCTTTACATATAGTAAAATAAAAAATAAAAATTAAAAGAAGTACCGAAGGGAGGCACTTCGTGAGGAAGTGTCTCCCTTTATACTTTCGTCAGCAATATGAACGTCTGGTAAGTGCTGAAATTTATGCGCGAAGGCCACACCAGCTCTCCTTGAAATCAGATAGTTTTTCAGCAAGTGAAAGAATCGGATAAATCAGCATCGGGAGTTTGTGATCACCAAAATGGCTGTATATATCTATTCTTTCGCCGGTATCCATTTCAACCGTCTGTTTTCTCGACAATGAATAATTTATCATTGATTCAAGCGCTTGTTTGGCATCTTCTTCCTTTATCCCGCATTTAAGGCTCACGGAAGAAACCGTATAAGATGCTCCGCCATTTTCAAGCTGATATTTCAAAATTTTCCGAACATTGGGGTTTGCAAGACATTGCAAAAAAACAGCTACATTTTCATTACTGAATAATTTTGCTGAAGTCACATTATCAGCAATATATGTTAGCGCTATATTTTTGTCGGCATATACGCCGCCGCATTTTATAGAAACAAAACCGGTATGTAATTCAGAACTATTGGAAAGATTATTTTTTATATGATCGATACTTGGATTTGTTTCATCCCACGCCCACATGGTATCAAGGATTGCATCATATACTGCAAACGGCGTTTCTTCTATCGCTGTAAAAGTTCTAGACCTTCTTTCTATTGAAAACAGTTCATCAAGCGTTATCTCAAAAAAACTGGCAATGACCGGAAGAAGCAGGATATCCGGCATTGTGACATTGTTTTCCCATTTTGAAATCGATTGAGAAGACACGCCAATTATGTCGGCAAGTTCTTCTTGCGTCATATTCTTGCCTTTTCGTAATTTTGCAATTTTTTCTCCGATATTATACATCGTAAAATCCTCCTTTTGATGATTAACAAAATGGTTCGATCATGTCTGATCATGTCTTTATTATAATATATTACAATGAAATAAACTATAGCAAATTTGGCGAACAATCCATCTAAATAGACATAAAATTACTTTTTAGTAATAGAAGAAACAATGCAGATAATTTGGTGGTCCTATTGCGTAACGAGCATCGGATTATGATACCCGTAATCCGAAAAGAAAATAAAGAAAAAACTCGGGGCACCTTCCTTACGGAGGGTGCCCCAATACGATACTTCTTTTTTTATTTTTATATATTATTTACCACTGTCTCCGTAGTTTGACAGCACGCGCGCAGATGGATCGTCGACAGCACAGCCTTCCCATGCTTTGTTCGGCATCCAGAAATCAGGTATCATTTCTGCCTGTCCCGGATAATACTTCTCAAATATCTCCCTATAAAGCAGAGATTCTTTTGTAAATGGAGTGCAGTACCCATACATTTGTGCCTTTTCTTTAAATTCAGAATCGGTATAAGCATGTTCGGCATATTCCTTTAAGTGATCTACCATGGAATGCCCCACAGCATCAGAAAACGCTGCTTTCTCTCTATACAGTATATCATGCGGCAAATAATCGCCTTCAAATGCATGTCTTAAAAGATATTTGCCTTTTTTGTATTTATTCATTTTTTTCTCAGGATCAATAGACATAACATATTTTACAAAATCAAGATCACCAAACGGTACTCTCGCCTCGAGTGAATTTACCGAAATGCATCTGTCTGCACGCAAAACGTCATATGTATGAAGTTCACGCAGACGTTTCTGCGCTTCCTTTTGAAATTCCTCCGCAGAAGGAGCGAAATCAGTATACTTATATCCAAACAGTTCATCTGAAATTTCTCCCGTAAGCAACACGCGTATATCTGTCGTTTCATGTATAGCTTTGCATACAAGATACATACCTATACTTGCGCGTATCGTAGTAATATCAAATGTCCCCAGAATAGAAATAACTGTCTCGAGCGATGATATTACATCATCTTTTGATATAATAACCTCCGTATGTTCGCTTCCTATATATTCGGCAACCTCTTTTGCATATTTTAAATCTATTGCGTCCTCGCTCATTCCTATCGCAAAGGTTCTGATAGGGGATTCGCTTTTTTTTGCGGCAACCGAACATACAAGCGATGAATCAAGTCCTCCGCTAAGCAAAAATCCCACTTTAGCATCCGCTATAAGCCGCTTTTCTATTCCTGCTATAAGCTTTTCTCTAATATTTTTGCACACGGTATCTATGTCGTCATATACATATTTTTCAACTGCAGCTATATCTCTGTAACATTTAAATTCGCCGTCTTTATAATAATATCCCGGAGGAAATGGTTTAATCTTTTTGCACAGACCTACAAGGTTTTTTGCCTCGCTTGCAAATACAATTGCATTTTTCGAATCATATCCGTAATACAGCGGTCTTATTCCTATTGGATCTCTTGCCGCTATCCAGCTGCAGCTTTCGCTGTCATATAATATACACGCAAATTCCGCATCAAGCATCTTAAACATTTCCACACCGTATTCTTTATAAAGCGGCAAAAGAACCTCACAGTCGGAATCACTGTGAAATGTATATTTTCCTTCAAGCTCATTTCTGAACTTCTTGAATCCATATATTTCTCCATTGCATACAAGATAACTTCCGTCAAGCTCGAACGGCTGCATACCTGAATCAGTAAGTCCCATTATTGCAAGACGGTGAAATCCTATAAGTCCGTCTCCCGTATATATTATTCTTGTATCATCAGGTCCCCTTGAGATAGTACGGTCAAAATATTTCTTAAATTCATCAAATGAAACACCGCTTGTGCAGTAACCCATTATTGAACACATAAAAACACCTTCCTTGTAAAAATGTAGATATGTCAGTGTCAGCATTACATAGGGCAAGTGCTGCTTCTCGCGGTGCCACCTATGTTTTTATCTCATTTTGCCAGATAACGCATGGCTACGGCTCGCCTATTTAGAGATTTTAACTCTGTTCAGCTCGCGGCTCAAAAAGTGTTATTCGCGTGCGGAGCGTATGCGGAGCTCTCACTGTCCCCCGCTCGCTTTTGCCGTTTCCCGCACGCTACTTCTCTTTTTTCCAACGCCTTTTCTTTTTATATTATTCCTCAGGATCTTGAAGCGCTGCATATCCTTCTTCACCGGTGCGGACTTTTATGACGTTTTCTACATCATATACGAAAATCTTTCCGTCTCCTATATGTCCGGTATAAAGAACTTTTTTCGCTGTATCTATAACACTGCTTACAGGTACCTTGCTGACAACAATATCTATCTGTACTTTAGGCAGCAAATTCGTTTCCACCGGCACGCCGCGGTAATATTCAGGTTTTCCTTTTTGTACGCCGCAGCCTAAAACATGCGAAACTGTCATGCCCGTAATACCTATATCCATCATAGCGGCTTTAAGCGTCTCAAGTTTTGATTCCTTGCATATAATTTCTACTTTTGTCAACTTCGGAGTTCCATCGTTAAACGACGGCATTTTCTTAACCGGAATAGCTTCCGCTGCAGGGACATCACCTGAAACCACAGCTGCTCCTTCATAACCATAATCCAAATTTTCAATAGCTGTTACAAAGTCAGGATATGCATGGTTTCCATGCTCGCCTATATCCAAACCTGCTATCTCCTCTTCCGGAGAAACACGTATTCCCATTGTTTTTTTCAGAATCAGCCATACTATACCCGAAGCAATAAACACAAAAGCTCCTACTGATATAACGCCAAGCAGTTCTACACCTAAAAGTCTGAAGCCGCCTCCATAAAACAAACCGTTTACTTTTGAAAGGGTCGTTACACCCTCTTTTGCAAACAAGCCTATGCAAATAGTTCCTAACACGCCGCATCCAAGATGAACAGATGTAGCTCCCACCGGATCATCTATACCAACACGGTCGAAAAACATAACTGCAAAAACAACAAATACTCCTGCAATTGCTCCTATTAACAGCGACATTTCAATGCTTATATAAGCACAGCCTCCTGTTATTGCAACAAGTCCTGCAAGACAGCCGTTAACAGTCATGCCAAGATCAGGCTTTCCTATAAAGATCCATGCAGTTATTGTCGATGTTAAAACTGCCGCTACAGCGGAAGTGTTAGTTGTCATAAGAATATGAATTACATCCGCCGGATTTTGGAAACTCATTGTTGAACCGGGATTGAATCCAAACCAACCAAGCCAGAGCACAAACAGTCCTATAACCGCTAATGACATATTGTGACCCGGAATAGCCCTCGGTTTCCCGTCTTTACCGTATTTTCCAATACGCGGTCCTAATATTATCGCTCCGGCAAGAGCCGCCCATCCTCCTACAGAATGAACTGCAGTATCTCCTGCAAAATCAAGGAATCCGAGGTCAGCAAGCCATCCGCCGCCCCATATCCAATGTCCGACAATCGGATAAATCACAAGTGTGAGAATAAATGAAAACACAATAAAAGATATGTACTTGACTCTTTCTGCCACCGCTCCGGAAACTATTGTCGCCGCAGTTCCGCAGAAAACGAGCTGGAAGAAAAATTTTCCCCAAAACGGCACGTTTTCAGTCAAGGTAGAATCATAAAATGATAAATCGGCATTTCCTAATATCCATAAATTTTCTGTACCTAAAAATGGATTGTCTCCGCCAAACATCAAGCCCCAGCCTAAAAGCAAAAATCCTATAGACGATACGGCAAATACTATAAAGTTTTTTGATAAAATATTTACCGTATTTTTAGATCTTGCAAAACCTGACTCCACAGATGCAAATCCGAGATTCATAAAAAATACCAAAATCGATGCCAAAAACACCCATAATGTATCTATCAACATTTCATTTCCCCCCTAATATGTTGTCTAATATTGTTATCTAACACCGAAAAGAAGTTCTCCGTATGTCGGGAACGGCCAGTATTTTGCCGATGTAATTGTCTCCGCCTCATCACATGGGATGCGAAGCTCTGACATCCTTGGAAGTATCTCATCTCTGATATAACAGGATTCCTCCGCAATATCCGATATCGACGCTGACTTCGCTATAGCTTCATCAAGCTCCGCAGCTTTTTCGGCTATCCTGTCAGTAAGTATTGAAAGCTGCTTTACAAGTCCCTTTTCATATCCGCAGGTAAGTGTCGGATCTACGGCAAGCTTTTTTGCCGCTGCCGCTGAAACATCCGCAGCATAATTTTCTATCGCAGGCAGTATTTCTTTCTTAGCAATATCTGTCATTGTCCTTGCTTCAATACCTACTGTTTTAGTATAATTTTCAAGCATAATCTCAAATCTGCTCTTTAATTCTGTTTCGGTAAATACCTTATGACGTGTAAGCATATCAACATTCTTCTTTGAAAGCAGATACGGCATGCAATCCGGTGTAGTTCTTAAATTGAGAAGCCCTCTCTTCTCTGTCGCTTCTTTAATCCATTCGTCGTCATAACCGTTACCGTTGAATATTATTCTCTTGTGTTCATGTATAGTTTCTTTTATGATCCTATGAAGCTCAGCATCAAAGTCTGCAGCTGTTTCAAGCCTATCAGCAAATATCTTTAAACTCTCCGCTACCGCACTGTTGAGCATTATATTTGCACATGAAATACTGTTTGAAGAGCCAAGCATGCGAAATTCAAATTTGTTTCCGGTAAATGCAAATGGACTTGTTCTGTTGCGGTCTGTTGTGTCCCGTATAAATTTCGGAAGTACATGTACTCCAAGTTTCATCTCGGTTTTTTCCGCCGCACTGTATGGCGTATTGTTTTCTATTGCTTCAAGGACCCCTTCAAGTTCATCTCCCAGGAAAATCGAAACAACCGCCGGTGGAGCTTCATTTGCTCCCAGCCTATGGTCATTTCCCGCTGTTGCAACCGAGAGTCTTAAAAGATCCTGATAATCATCTACCGCCTTGATAACCGCTACAAGAAACAGCAAAAACTGAGCATTTTCATACGGCGTCTCGCCCGGTGTTAACAAATTTATACCTGTATCTGTAGCAATCGACCAGTTGTTATGCTTTCCCGAACCATTGACTCCAGCAAACGGCTTTTCATGAAGCAAACATACAAGACCATGCTTTTCTGCTACTTTCTGCATTATTTCCATTGTCAGCTGGTTATGGTCGGTTGCTATATTAGTTGTTGAATAGATAGGTGCAAGTTCATGCTGTGCAGGCGCAACCTCGTTGTGTTCCGTTTTTGCAAGCACTCCAAGCTTCCAAAGTTCTTCGTTAAGTTCTGCCATGTATGCTGCAACTCTAGGCTTTATTATGCCGAAATAATGATCGTCCATTTCCTGACCTTTCGGCGGCTTAGCTCCGAAAAGAGTTCTGCCTGTGAAAATCAGATCACGGCGCTTATTATATATCTCCCTGTCTACAAGAAAATATTCCTGCTCAGGTCCGACTGATGTCCTTACACATTTTACGCTGTCATTTCCGAACAAACGCAGTATACGAAGCGCCTGCTTATTGAGCGCCTGCATTGAACGAAGCAAAGGTGTTTTTTTATCGAGAGCTTCGCCTCCGTACGAGCAGAATGCTGTCGGTATACAAAGCGTCTTACCCTTGATAAAAGCATACGATGTCGGATCCCATGCCGTGTATCCTCTTGCCTCAAATGTTGCCCTCAACCCTCCTGAAGGGAATGATGAAGCATCCGGTTCGCCTTTTATAAGTTCCTTACCCGAAAACTCCATTATTACTCCTCCGTCAGGTGACGGAGAAATAAAACTATCATGCTTTTCCGCTGTGATTCCTGTCATCGGCTGAAACCAGTGAGTAAAATGTGTGGCTCCTAAGGATATCGCCCAATCTTTCATGGCTTCCGCTACGGCATTGGCAACCGAAATATCAAGCTTCGCTCCTTCGTCGATAGTCTTTCTCAGCGAATTATATATTTTGCCGGAAAGCCTTGCTTTCATTATTCTGTCATCAAAGACCATACATCCAAAATATTCTGGTACTGTTTTCATAATCGGGGTCATCCTTTCAAAGAATTTTAAAATAAAAAAAGGCAAGGACACTGCGAGCACTTATATGCTCAAGGCGTCCTTGCCTTTCATGTGTGTTATTATATTACATTTTTTTTCATTTGTCAATAGCTTTTTTAAATTTTTTTATTTTTATTTTTATGTCTAAAATATATCCTTTAAAAATATAACATATTTTTGTACACTAAACAAAATATTTTTTTATTATTGATTTTTTACACAATTTATAGGATAATAATATTATATAAATTATATGAACATTAATGATTTTCGGAGGCAAAAATGGAAGAAACAACAAATAAGAATTTCAGTTCAGACAATATTCTTCGGGAAAATCTGATATTCGCAGGGCTGGACGACAGAGATCTTAATAAAGCTAAAGATTTTTTTTCAATGTATCAAAAGGATTACAAAAAGGACGAAATAATTAAAAAGCCCGGTGAATATATGCAATCTTTCGGAATCGTTATCCGCGGAAATGTCATTGCATATATGGATGATATAGACGGAAACCACATGATAGTGACTAACGTTTTCCCATCGGAAGCTTTTGGAGAAGCACTTTGCTTTCTTGAGGTACGTGAAGTACCTATTTATATAAAAGCTTTCACCGACTGCCGAATAGCATGGCTGTCACCTGAAAAAATCAAATCTCCTTCATCGGAAATTTCCGGCAGCTTATATACATCTCTGACAACACGTTATATTTCAATGCTGTCTGACAGAATGCTGGCTATGAACGACAGGATCCAAGTCTTGTCTAAGAATTCTCTTAGAAGAAAACTTACAACGTTTTTCTCCCAGTGCGAACACAGATACGGGCAAAATACATTTGATATATCAATGTCGCGGTATGACCTTGCAGTTTATCTCGGCGTAGACAGAAGCGCTTTGTCGAGAGAACTTTCCGCAATGAAAAATGAAGGAATTATTGAATTTTACAAAAACTCTTTTCGTCTTTTAAATAAATAACTTGTTTTTTAGCTTTATTGCGTTGCAATTGCAACGCACGAAATCTGAAGTATATGTATAATATATTTGTGCGTTAAATATTTGTCAAAATTTGTATTTGACGTCATAATTTATATTTTTTATTTTTAATGCTTATGGTTTATTAAATAGTTCTCTTTACAAAAATCATATGCGTCAATACTTTGAAAGGACTGAAATAATCATGAAAAAACTTCTTGCAGCGCTTCTTGTATTTGCTGTTGCCTCAGTATCCTTTGCCGCATGTTCAACCTCAAACGAACCCGGCAATGATTCCGATATCAACAGTCAGGAAAACAATCAGGAGAATAATTCGGAAACAGACGATAAAAATTCCGATGGAAACACTGAAGAAATACCAGAACAAACCGAAGATACTGTCGTACGCCTTGCCGGTCTTAAAGGTCCTACTTCTATGGGACTTGTAAATCTGCTCGCTTCCGACGAAGCCGGAACTTCCAAGAATGATTATGAGTTCACAATCGCGGCTACAGCAGACGAAATAAATCCGCTTCTTATAAAAGGCGAACTTGATGTCGCCGCTATTCCGGCAAATCTTGCTTCTGTTCTTTACAACAACACTGACGGAAACATTCAGATACTTGCCGTCAATACTCTCGGAGTCATTTATATAGTTGAAAAAGGCGTTGACATCTCTGATATATCTGATCTCGCAGGCAAAACTATTTATGCTACGGGAAAAGGCTCCACCCCTGAATATGCTTTAAGATATATCCTTGAACAAAATGGCATTGACCCTGACAATGATGTTACTATAGAATTTAAAAGCGAACCTGCTGAAATCGTCGCTCTTCTAAGCGAAAATGGCAGCGGAGTCGCTATGCTTCCCCAGCCTTATGTAACCGTTGCTGAAACTACAGTTGAAGGTCTTAAAACTGTTATCGATCTCAACAGCGAATGGGATAAGCTTGATACAGGTTCAAAACTCGTAACCGGCGTTGTTGTGGCGCGCAAAGAATTTGTAGAAAATTACCCGCAGACAATTAAAAATTTCCTTGACGAATATGAACAATCAGCAGAGCTTGCTCTTACTGATGTCGACGGAACAGCTGAACTCGTTGAAAAATACGGTATTGTAAAAGCTGCCGTTGCAAAAAAAGCTCTTCCTTACTGCAACATCAAATTTATGCGCGGTGAAGAAATGAAAAAAGCTGTATCCGGCTATCTTACAATCTTGTCAAATCAGGATATAAAAGCTATCGGCGGAAAGCTTCCTGAAGATGACTTCTATTATATAGCTGAATAATATTCTCCCTCAAATAATGATGAGAGTAAAAAATATATTTGTACGTGTCTTTGCGGTCGTTTTGGCTCTCGGCACGTGGCAAGCTGCGTCAGCTGCGTTTAAATCGGATTTGATACTTGTTTCTCCTGTAAACGTTCTGATGCGCCTTACAACAATATGGACTGAAGAAGGGTTTTTTTCCACCCTTCTTTCAAGTTTTTCTCATATTACCACAGGTTTCTTCGCCGGGCTTTTATCCGGTGCAGTTCTCGCTGTTGCCGCGGGACGTTTTAAAGCAATTGAGATATTATTAAGGCCTTATATGACTGTAATAAAATCTGTTCCCGTTGCTTCTTTCATTATAGTCGCTATTATGGTATTCTCATCGGTATATCTTTCGATATTTATTTCTTTTCTTATGTCTTTGCCGGTAGTATACACAAATCTGCTTGCCGGAATAAAAAATACCGATAAAAAAATGACTGAAATGGCTGATATCTTCGGACTATCCTGGCAAAAAAGATTTTTATACATAATCCTTCCAGGACTTCGGCCTTATATACTTTCTGCCTGCAGTCTTTCCGTAGGTCTTGCCTGGAAATCAGGTGTTGCAGCCGAGCTTATTGGCATTCCTGCCGGTTCTGTAGGCGAAGCGTTATATTATACCAAAGTTTATTTCGATTCTGTGGATCTTTTCGCATGGACTGTAATTATAGTCGCAGTAAGTCTTATTTTTGAAAAACTTATAACACTGCTCATAAAAATGGCTTTTGCCGCATTGGAGAGAAAAAAATGAGCATATTACTTCAAAATATCTATAAAAGTTTTGACGGATTAAAAGTTCTTGAAAACTTTTCTCTTGAACTTGAAGACGGCAGCATAACATGTATTATGGGAGAATCCGGCATAGGCAAAACTACGCTTGCACGAATAATTCTCGGACTTGAAATTCCTGACAGTGGAATTGTATCCGGTGTTCCGAAAAAAACTGCCGCTGTTTTTCAGGAAGACAGACTGTGCGATAGCTTTTCCGCAATTGTTAACGTCAGGATCGCAACTCAAAAAAGCAACAGTGAAATACTTGAATGTCTTAATGCTTTAGGTATAGGTAAATTTGCAGGAAAGCCGGTTTACAAGCTGTCAGGCGGTATGAAACGGCGCGTGGCTATTGCACGGGCGCTGCTTTTTGACGCTGAGTTTATTGTCTTTGACGAGCCTTTTAAAGGGCTCGATTCAGATACCAGAAAAACCGTTATCGATTATATACTTGAAAAAGCTAAAGGAAAAACTTTGCTTTTTATTACCCACAGTAAAGAAGAAGCAGAACTTCTCGGTGCTGAAATTATAAATATTTAAAAGTATAAACTAAAAAGCCTTTAAATTTACACTTATGTAAATTTAAAGGCTTTTTTGCATTAAGCCTGATTTTTATCGTCTTTTATTATAGCAAAAGAAAAACGTTCCATTATAATAGTGTTTTTTTCAGAATGGCTGCAACGCATATCATAGATTATTTTTGCTTTTTCTGGCAAAGGCATTAAAGTGCATTCCGTGCCTGAATTTACCGCAACAGTTATACTACCCTCTTCCCCGCTTCTTGTAAATGCAAACAATCCATTTTTATGACAAATTATATCCAGATCGCCATGACACAGCAACTTTTCGCTTCTGCGTATTCTTCCTAATTTTCTGTAGTGACTTAAAATTTCTTTATCTTCTCTTCCCCAGGGATACGTTTTTCGGCAAAACGGATCCCTTCCGCCGGATACGCCTGCCTCATCTCCGTAAAATACTGACGGTACTCCGGGAAGCGTATACTGCAGCACAGATGCGCATTTCAGCTTTATTTTTCCTATTTCATATTCAGAATTGTTAAGCAAAAAGTGCACCAGTTCATCTCCGTCTTTAGGGATCTCTCTTTCAGCCGCAAGCACCGTCATGATACGCTCGGTATCATGGGTTCCGAGAATATTCATAAGAGCTTCAGAAGCCTGTGTAGGATAGCTTGAATATATATCGCATACAACATCCCAAAGCTTATTAGAATCCCCTTTGTTTATAAACGAGATTATGCCGTCCTTTAAAGGATAGTTCATTACACCGTCAAGCTGTTTTCCCTGAAAATACTTTCTGCGTCTGCCGTATGCGCATTTATCAGCCGCATTCTCCCATACCTCGCCGATTATTACCGCTTCAGGATCTTCCCCCTTTACCGTTTTTCTCAAACGCTCAAGAAATTTCTCCGGCAGTTCATCAGCAACATCAAGACGATATCCTGATATTCCGCGCTTTAAATATTTCGCGGCAATGCCGTTTTCACCGGCAAGAAAATCCTCAACCTTTGGATTTGACGTGTTTAACTTAGGAAGTATGGTTATTCCCCACCAGCTTTCATAATGATCCGGATATTCAGTAAAAAAATACCAGTCATGATATACGGAATCATATTTCCTGTACGCTCCGTCTTCTCCATATCTGCCGTACTTATTAAAATACACGCTGTCATCACCGGTATGATTAAAAACTCCGTCAAGTATTATGTGAATGTTTCGCTTTTTGCACTCACTTATCAATACATCAAGAGCTTCGTCTCCACCAAACATCAAATCTACTTTTTCATAATCGCCTGTATCATATTTATGATTCGAATAAGCTTCAAAAACCGGACTTAAATATATAGTTCCTATTCCCAGAGACTCTAAATAATCGAGCTTTTCACAGACACCGTACAGCGTTCCTCCGAAAAACATATTATTTTTACAGAAATCCCCCTGCTTTTTGCCGTACTGCGGAATTCCTTCGTACCAGTCGTCATTAATTTCGGCATCTCTTCTTATCGGTATTTCTTTTTTATACTTTTCCTTAATAGCATCGCCCTTACAGAATCTATCAACAAAAATATGATACATTATACTTTCTCGAAACCATAAAGGAGTCCTGAAAGATCCGTCATATACAAGCATTTTAAATTCACCTAATCCGTCAGGCGAATATGTTAGCCTTCCCGAAACATTATTTCTGCTTATAAAATATATTGTGTTGTCTCCTATTGAAAACGATATTTTATAAAAAAGCAGTCCGGGCTCTTTGCATATGCTTTTAATATCTATATACAGCTCATATATATCATAAGTTTCATCAGAACATATATACCGAAAATCCTCACAGAACAAAAATCCTGTTCCGTCGCCCCTTAAAAAAAATTTAGGAAGATAAACTCCCAATTGCCTTTCCACACAAAGTTCAAAACATATATTATCATTAAGCGAACATGCCTTGCTAAATGTATACTTTCCGTTTATCTTATTCTTTAATAATATACTTTCTTCGTTAAAAATATCTTTTGGATTAAGAGCCAACATCCTGCTTTTCTCCGTTTAAAATTTAATACTTTATTTTTTAACCCGGCTGATAACAGCTCAGCCGGGTTTACTTATACTTATACAACTTATACTTTTATTATATTATTCACTTATTCTCCGGCAGACGGATTTTCTTTAAATGCCAAATTTCAGACGCGTATTCTTCTATACTGCGGTCTGCGGCAAAATATCCTGATCCTGCTATATTTTCAAGCGACATTCGGTTCCAGTTTTTGCTGTCTTTATACTCATCAACGATCTGATCGTGTACTTTAGTATATGAATCGAAATCGGCAAGGCACATATACGGATCGGCTACTCCATGACCCGCAAGCAGATAGTTTGCTATATCAGCAAAATTTTGTCCGGCAAATCCATTATTTAATGAATTTATTGCTCCGTTCAGCCGCTTATTATTTACGCAGTAAAGCGCCGAATTATATCCGGAAAGCCATTGCTTTTCAACCTCATCCGCACTCAAGCCGAAAATAAACATGTTTTCTCTTCCCACAGCATCAAGCATCTCAACGTTTGCTCCGTCAAGCGTACCTATTGTTATAGCACCGTTCATCATCAACTTCATACATCCTGTACCGCTGGCTTCTTTACCTGCAAGAGAAATTTGTTCGGATATTTCCGCCGCCGGAATAAGTGCTTCCGCCATACTTACACAATAGTTTTCAAGAAATACTACCTTTAATTTTTTATTTATTTTAGGATTGTTGTCTATATCTTTAGCTATATAACAAATAAGTTTTATTATTTGTTTCGCCATATAATATCCGGGCGCTGCTTTAGCTCCAAACAAATAAGTCTGAGGCTGTATATCTGCGTCAGGATTTTCTTTAAGCATATTATATACGCTTATTATATTCAGCGCGTTAAGCAGCTGACGCTTATACTCATGCAATCTCTTTATATGAACGTCAAATATAGAATCAGGATCTATTCTTATTCCCGATATTTTATACAGCTTTTCTGCAAAAAGCTTTTTATTATTATGCTTTATTTCTCCGAGTCGGGCTAGTATCGTACTGTCAAAACTGAATTTCTTAAAATCAGCAAGTTTCTCAGGTGATTTATGGTACCCGGTACCTATACAGTCGTCAAGCAACGACGCAAGCTCGGGATTTGAACAGTTGAGCCACCTCCTGTGAGCTATTCCATTTGTTACACTGTGAAATTTATAAGGATAAATTTTATAAAAGTCCTTAAATGTCGAGTTCATTAAAATATCAGAATGAAGCTTTGATACTCCGTTTACAGAATCAGATCCTATAATGCTGAGATTTGCCATTTTTACTCGAGAACCTGACAAAACTGCAAGGTTTGATATCTTATCCCAATTTCCCGTAAATGCATCCCAGGCATAATGACAAAACCGTTCGTTTATTTCATGAATAATTGAATAGATACGCGGCAATTTTATCTTAAAAAGATCTTCATCCCAGCATTCCAGCGCCTCAGGCATAACTGTATGATTTGTATAAGATACTGTTTTTGTTACAATACTCCATGCACTGTCCCAGTCCATAAAATATTCGTCAAGGAAAATTCTCATAAGCTCCGGTATACACAAGGCTGGATGTGTATCATTTATGTGTATGGCAACTTTATCCGGAAAATTATCGAGTGTTCCGTATACAGCCATATGATCCCTTATAATGCTCTGACACGACGCAGATACAAGAAAATACTGCTGTGTCAAACGAAGAAGTTTTCCTTCATTGTGATTATCTGAAGGATAAAGCACCTTTGATATAACCTCGGCTTTTGTACTTTCTTCAAGAGCCTGCGTATACTGCCCTTGAGTAAAAAGCTTCATATTGAAATTCACAATATCACGCGCTTTCCAGAGTCTAAGCTGGCTTACTGCGTCAGACTTATATCCGGATATCATCATGTCATACGGAACTGCCTCTAATTCATCATAATTTTCATATTGTATCTCAAGCCGCCCGTTGTTCCAATTTTCTCTTATATGCCCTCCGAATCTTACTTTAAAAATCCGGTCGGTTCTCGGTATAAGCCAGCTTTCTCCTCCGGGAAGCCATATGTCGGGAAGTTCTACCTGCATTCCATCTACTATTTTCTGTCTGAACAAGCCATATTCATAGCATATAGAAAAGCCTGTAGCGGGATAATCAAGCGATGACAACGAATCCATGAAACATGCCGCCAAACGGCCAAGTCCTCCGTTGCCGAGTCCGGCATCCGGTTCAAGTTCATAAAGCTCGTCGATTGAATATCCCAATTCTGACAGTGCTTCGGAAAACACCTTTGTAAGTCCGAGATTAAAAAGATTTATTTTAAGGCTTCTGCCAAGCAGAAACTCCATACACATATAATAAACGCGCTTCCCGCCGCGTCTGTTTACTTCTTTTTTATAATTATTCCGCTTCGCTGCAAGAATGTCTCTTACTGTAACTGCCACCGCTTTGTATATCTGCTCAAGCGAAGCTTCCTGAGGTGTTGTTCCGAAATATCGCGAAAGCTTACTGCCGAGCAATTCTTTTATCTCTTCATTTGTGTACATTTTTTATTGCTTTTCCTTTCAGGTATTCCTTTTATATTATTATAGTTATTTACAAAAAAAATCAATTTCAAACAAGTTCTTTATATAGCTGCATATACTCACCGGCTGATTTTTCCCATGAAAAATCTTCACGCATTACTTTGCGTACAAGTTTCAGCCATTCTTCCTTATTGTGATATAGAGAAAGTGCTGCGTACATTCTGTCTGACAGCTCATGCGCATTATAATTTGCAAATGTGAATCCATTTCCGCACACATTCCCCTTTTCATCTACATAATAGCCCTTTATGGAATCATAAAGTCCTCCGGTCTCACGCGTTATCGGAACCGCTCCGTAACGCGAAGCTATCATCTGCGATAATCCGCAAGGTTCGCTCTTTGACGGCATTAAAAAGATATCGGCAGCAGCATATATTTTTTTTGAAAGCTGGCGATCATATACCAAAAGTGCAGAAACTTTATCTCTGTATTTTCCGGCAAGATATCGGAAATAGCACTCATAATCATACTCGCCTTTTCCTAATACTATAAGCTGAATATCGTTTGATGCAACAAAATCTTCCATAATATATTTTATTAAATCAAGTCCTTTATGTGAAGCAAGCCTTGATATTATTGCAAATACCAGTACTTCTTCTCTTCTCGGAAGATTGCAGTATTCCTGAATCGCGGATTTATTTGCCGCTTTTTTATTTACACTGCGCCATGTGTAGTTCATTAATATGTCAGGATCAGTTTGAGGATTATAATATTCATAATCTATACCGTTCAATATTCCGCGCAGTTTTCCTGCACACCGAGAAAGCATGCTGTCAAGCCCCTGCGAATACTGAGGGCTCATTATTTCTTTCGCATAAGTCGGTGACACCGTAGTTACAAAATCGGAAAATTCAATCGCACCTTTCATAAGATTTATGCAGCCACCATATTCTACATATCGCTTGTCCCTTGTATCAAGATCAAAAACATCTCCGAGAATTGCAAAATCATATTGTCCCTGATACTGTATATTATGTATCGTGAACACTGTGCGTATATTTTTATATTCTTCAATCTGTCGGTATTTTAAATTAAGATATATAACCGAAAGCGCACTTTGCCAATCATGCGCGTGAAGCATATCAGGATAAAAATTAACCTCATACATCATTCTTAGAACTGCAGCGCAGAAAAAGGCATATCTTTCCCCGTCATCAAAACAGCCGTAAAGTGAATCGCGTTTAAAATAATACTCATTGTCAAGAAAATAATATATAACGCCGTTCTTTTCAAAGGTAAATACTCCGCAATACAGCTTTCTCCACGAAAGTTTTACTTCAAATGACTTTAAAAATGTCATTCCTTCTCTGTATATTTTCCCTATCGTTCCGTATAGCGGCATTACTACCCTTATATCATTATCGTTATATGCCTTGCTCAGAGCATTCGGAAGCGATCCTAATACGTCTCCCAAACCACCGGTCGCTGCAAACGGCATTACCTCCGAACCAACAAATAGGATCTTCATTATATTGTTACTCCTTTATTTATATAAAACGGTATTGACGGATGTCCTGAAAGCTCTCTGTCATCCTTTATCAAAACATTTTTATCTGATATTACACAATTTAAATGAACATTTTTACCTATATACGTGCCCTGCATTATTATGCAGTTTCTCACTACGGAATTTCTGTTTATCTTTGCTCCTCGGAATATTATGCAGTTTTCTACAGTTCCTTCTATTTCACATCCGTCTGCTATCAGCGAATTTTTTACACATGCATCGGAAGAATACAGCGTTGGCGGTGAATTCTTTATCTTCGTATATACCGACCTCTCAGGAATATCAAAAAGAGCTCTTCTGACATCTTTTTCAAGCAGTCTCATATTGCATTCGAAGTATTCCTCCATTGACCCTATGGCAGCATAAAATCCGTCGAATTCGTATATATAAAATTCCATTTCTCCAAGTCTTTTTGCTACAATATCTGTATCAAAACTTTTTAGATCCCTTGCCATAGCGTCTGTCAGTAAAAGATATAAAAGCTTTGTTTTCATTACCATTATATTGAGACTCACGTCAAATTCACCTGATATATGCTTCGGTTTTGAATATATCTGCCTTATCCGGCCTTTTTCGTCACTTTCAAAAAATGTCCGCGATGATGCTTTAAAATCGCTTAAATATTCTTTCTTTGTCACAAAAGTAATGTCTGCTTCACTTTCCTCATGTTTCTTTATTACATCCGATATATCAATATTGCATATGCAGTCGCAGTCGGACAGCACTACATACTCCTCTTCCGAATGCTCAATAAAGCTCATCACTCCCATAAGCGCCTGTAGCTTTGATGTGTAAAGCTGTGAAGCAGCTTGGCTGTCATATGCAGTTATAAACGGCGGAAGTATTTTTATTCCTCCGCTTCTGCGTGCAAGATCCCAGTCTTTACCATTTCCCAAATGATCAAGCAAAGACTGATAATTATTATGAACTATTACGCCTACTTTGCTTATTCCCGCGTTCACCATGTTTGAAAGTGCAAAATCTATAAGCCTGTAACGACATCCAAACGGAACTGACGCCATTGTCCTTCTACGTGTAAGTTCGGGGATACTATTATCATGAATATTTGAAAAAATCAATCCGAATGCACTCATACAGTCATGTCCCCCTTTAGCTTCTCCTCATAATACGCATCATTTACCATTTCTCCGTCAGCTATAACCTTTCCGTCATCTATAGCTATGCCGGATCCGATCACCGTTATTCCTTTTGCATTTTCTTTATCCGCTCCTATCGAGGCGCCAGATCCTATGACTACTCCGGAATCAATTATCGTATATTCGACTTTTGCATTCTTTTTTATTGTCACTCCGTTCATGATAACTGAATCCCGCACTGTTGCTCCCTCTTCCACTATTACACCTTCAGACAGTACAGAATTTTCTACTGTTCCGTTTATTTCACATCCCTCTGTAATTATGGAATCTTTTATTTGAGCATCTTTTCCTATATATTGCGGCGGTTCTGCATTTGTTCGTGAAAATACACGGCGCTCCTTTCCTTCAAATTTTAAAAGGCTATTTTCTTTCATTAAATCCATATTTGCTTCCCAATAGCTTTCTATCGTACCTACATCCTTCCAGTACCCGGAAAACGGATATGCAAACATTCGCTCGCCTCCGGCAAGCATTGCCGGAATAACATCTTTTCCGAAATCTTTTGAAGAGTTCGGATTTTTTTCATCTTCCTCGAGATATTTTGCAAGCTTGTCTTTACTGAAAATATATATTCCCATTGATGCAAGGGTGCTGTCCGGCTTTTTAGGCTTTTCTGAAAACTTATATATCCTTCCGTTTTCATCAGCACTCATTATTCCGAAACGGCTTGCCTCTTTTATAGGCACGTTTATTACCGCTATCGTACAATCTGCATTCATCACTTTATGAAATGCAAGCATTGTGTCATATCTCATCTGATATATGTGATCGCCTGATAATATCAAAACAAATTCAGGATTATAACGGTCTATAAAATTCATGTTCTGATATATTGCGTTTGCTGTCCCGCTGTACCAATCCGCTTTCTTTTTTCCTTGATACGGCGGCAATATTTTTACTCCGCCGTATGTTCTGTCAAGATCCCACGGCTGACCGTTTCCTATATATTCATTTAAAACAAGCGGCTGATACTGTGTAAGTACCCCTACTGTATCGATCCCTGAATTTACACAGTTTGAAAGGGTGAAATCTATTATTCTATATTTCCCGCCAAAGCTTACCGCCGGTTTTGCAGTTTTTTCCGTAAGAGCATAAAGCCTGCTGCCTTGTCCTCCCGCGAGAAGCATGGCTATGCATTCTTTTTTTCTAAACACTTATTTTTACCCCCTTATTATATGCTATTTTTCTTTGTTTTTTCCGCTCCGTTAAACTTATATTTTATATTTTTAAATTCTTATTTACTTTATCTTTTCCTTTATACTTTTCTTTTCCCTATTCATCTGTTTTTCTATGCCTTTTTTTTCGGCTGCCTCTTTCTTAATGCGCATCTCTTTCTCTTCCATTGCTTTTCTGTACTTTTTTTCCGCTTGTTCTTTACTGTCCGCTTCTTTAATCTCAAAAACAGCAGCAGCAAGAGGGGGCAGCTTGATTTTTATAAGATCGTTGCCATATTCGCTCTTATACGAGTCTATTTCCCTTTCGTTTATACATCCCGATCCGCCGTAAATTTCATTATCACTTGAAAATACTTCTTTATATTTCCCGCTGTACGGAACATCTATAATAAAATCTTCTTTGGCAGAATAATTGTAATTTAAAACAACTATCAATTCTTTATATGCTGTAAGCGCGCTGTTTATTCTCATAAAAGATGATACAATATTTTCTCGGTCATCTGGACGAAGCCAGTGAAATCCCTCCCAGCTATGATCATCATGCCATAACTGAGAATGAGTATAATAAAATTTATTAAGGTCGCGCACAAAAAGCTGATGCTTTTTATGCATGTCATAATCCAATAAAAACCATTCTATGCTTTTGGTATAGTCCCATTCCGAAAACTGCCCTATTTCTGTTCCCATAAACGTAAGCTTTTTACCCGGATGAAACATCATATACGACAAAAACAGACGTGATCCTGCAAATTTTCTCCAATAATCACCTGGCATACGGTCAAGAAAAGATTTTTTGCCATGCACGACTTCATCGTGCGATACAGGCAGCACATACCTTTCCGAATATGCATACATCATTGAAAAATTAGTCTTATTATGAAACTGTGCACGATAGTCAAACTCTGTCTGGGCATAACTCAGTGTATCGTTCATCCATCCCATATTCCACTTATAACTGAAACCAAGTCCACCGTGCTCTACAGGCTTTGTAACACCGGCAAATGCTGTTGATTCTTCAGCCATAATCAGGACATCCGGGTATTTCCCAGAAATATGCGAATTTAATTTCTTGAAAAACGATATAGCTTCCAACGACTCGTTTCCGCCGTATATATTCGGATTCCATTCCCCGGGTTTTTTATCATAATCAAGATAAAGCATCGAAGCTACAGCGTCAACGCGTAATCCGTCCGCATGAAATTCCTCCAACCAATATACCGCATTGGATATCAGAAAGCATTCTACTTCATTCCGGGCTACATCAAATCTTCTTGTACCCCAGCCTGCATGCTCCATGCGGTCTGCGCCCTGGTATTCGTAAAGCGGCTTGCCGTCAAATTCGCAAAGACCGTGCTCATCTTTCGGAAAATGAGCAGGCACCCAGTCAAAAATAACTCCTATGCCGGCATTATGAAAATCATTTATAAATCTTTTAAAGTCATCCGGCTTACCAAAACGTGAGGTGGGCGCATAATATCCCGTTATCTGGTATCCCCAAGAACCGTCATAAGGATGTTCCATTACAGGCATAAGCTCTATATGTGTATAACCCATCTGCTTTACATAAGGAATAAGTTCTGATGCTATTTCGTTATATGACAAATATGAGCCGTCTTCATGTCTTTTCCATGACGCAAGGTGCACTTCATAAATATTCATCGGTATTCTGTAATCCGGAGCTGTAACGTTTTTCCTGCGAGACTGCATATATCCACCGTCTGTCCATTCGAATTCATGCGGAATTATTATCTTTGACGCTGTCAGTGGAGGCCTTTCGGCATAAAACGCGTATGGATCCGCCTTATAAAGTTCTCTGCCGTCACATGTCAGTATTTTAAACTTATAATTGTCGCCTTCGTTTACCTTATCCGCAGAAAATTTTACTTCATACACCCCTCCGTCAGTAATTTTTTCCATTTCGAGTGTGTTGTCCCAGCAGTTAAAATCTCCCGTTAAATATACTTTTTTAGCATTAGGAGCCCATGTGCGGAATACCGCCCATTTTTTTTCATTGAAAGATTCTATATGAAAACCGAGATATCTATATGTGTAATAATTCGTACCCTGATGAAATAAATACGGCGCCATTTCACTTTTTTCAATATTTTTCAATGTCTTTCCCCACATTTCGATATTTTATACAAAGATTTCGCTTATATTATAACGCTTTTTGAGCAAAAAAGCAATAGGTTTCTGTAATGTGTTAATTTATTTTACTGCTTTATTATATTTATATCCGATGTAAATTATATTAATTTTTCAAATTAAAACTAAAATATATAATAGTTTTTTGCCTATTAAAAATTTAAGGAGCTTTTTACATAAAGTAAAAAGCTCCTTAACATAATTATATTGATATTTTTTCAGCTATCTCATATACAGAAAGCATCCTCTGGCGCTTTATTTCCGAATCTGCTACCATTTTTGCTATCTGCTCGTCAGAAAATCCGGTTATATCTTCCGGCTTGATCTTACCTTTACATAACTTATCGTATGTAAGTGCGTATTCTATATCTATTCCGCATATTACTTCGTCATGAATACATACGACCATATTTGACTTGCCGTCAAGTAAAAGTTCGACAGCCTTATATCCCATAAGACTTGCAAGCTCTCTATCCCTCAGTGTCGGAGTTCCGCCTCTCTGTACATGGGCAAGCCTTGCAAATTTCGTTTCTATTCCGGTTTCATCCTGGATTCTTTTGGCAAGATTTTCAGAAAAATCCGGTCCGAACGCTTCCGAAACAATTATTATAAAGTTTCTTTTCTTCGCTTTTTTAAGCGCTATCATTTTCTCTATCGTCTCATCTATATCAAACGGAAATTCCTCAATCGCTATTCCGACCGCGCCTGTTGCAAGCCCCGTATTTATAGCAATATATCCGGCATTTCTGCCCATTACCTCAACAACATTGCATCTTGCATGCGATTCGCATGTGTCACGAAGCTTATCCACAAGCTCTACTACAGTATTCATCGCCGTATCATAACCTATGGTATAGTCAGTCGCCGAAATGTCATTGTCAATAGTTCCCGGAAGCCCTATACACGGTATGCCACGCCTTGTAAGATCCTGAGCTCCTCTGAATGTGCCATCTCCTCCTATCGTTACAAGGCCGTCTATCTTATTGTCTCGACAGGTCTTTATAGCCTTCTGCAAACCGCTCTCTTCTTTGAATTCAAGGCAACGATCAGTAAAAAGCATTGTACCGCCATGATTTATTATATTCGCAACATCGCGAGCATCAAGAAGCTTCATGTCGTTTTCGACAAGTCCTCTATATCCGCCGAATATACCCATGACTTCAACGCCGTTTTGTACAGCCGTCCTTACTACACTGCGTATAGCAGCATTCATGCCCGGAGCATCTCCTCCGGAAGTAAGAACTCCTATTCTTCTAAACTTTTTATCAGCCATTTATAATTACCTCGCAGAAAATCGTATTTTTTATCTTTTTTGTATAATATCAAATCATAGATATTTTAATACTTTTTTCAGCAAAAAGCAATAGATTTTTAGTTTTGTTTTTTAATATTTTGTAAACAACAATATTTTTGTTTTTTTATAAATATTCTGTTATTTATTCTCTTTGTCTGAAAAAACACGGCTCATCATTTCCTCATATGCCTGCTCTGTTCCACCTAAATCACGGCGGAATCTGTCTTTGTCAAGCTTTTCGTTTGTCTCTGCATCCCAAAAGCGGCAGGTGTCAGGCGATATTTCATCGGCAAGAACTATTGTGCCGTCCGGAAGTTTGCCAAACTCAAGCTTGAAATCAACAAGCTTTACTCCGATATCAGCAAAAAATTTCTTTAATATCTCATTTATTTTGAACGCTGTTTCCTTTATCTCAGCAATTTCTTCTTTTGTAGCCAATTTTAACGCAATAGCATGGTATTGGTTAAGCATCGGATCATGCAGTGCGTCGTTTTTATATGAAAATTCTATAGTCGGCTCATCAAAAACGATTCCTTCCTCTACGCCGTATTTCTTTGAAAATGATCCAGCCGATATATTCCTTATTATAACTTCAAGCGGCACGATACTAACTTTTTTTACTACGGTCTCTCTATCTGACAGCTCACGTACATAATGGGTTCGTATTCCATGTTCTTCAAGCTTCTGCATTAAGTAATTTGACATTCGGTTATTTATAGACCCTTTTCCCGTTATTGTGCCTTTTTTCAACCCGTCAAGCGCCGTAGCATCGTCTTTATATGAAACGATCACGTAGTCTGCGCAGTCTGTAGAATATACTTTTTTTGCTTTTCCTTCATAAAGAAGTTCACATTTTTTCACTTCGTCTTTGATACTCATAATTTTTGCCTTTCTTTTTTATTTATTTTTTTCTGTCAGACAACTTTTTCTCAAATCGGTGCTTTCCTGTGTCCTTTGGTATATCTGTCGGATACACCCCATCAAAGCACGCTTTGCATATGCATTTTGTCCCAGCAAGTTCACACAGTCTCTCAGCAGGGAAATATCCGAGGCTGTCAGCTCCTATAATTTTCGCCGTTTCTTTCACGGAATGACTGCACGCAATAAGATTATCCCTTGAATCGACATCAGTGCCGTAATAGCACGGATTAAGAAAAGGTGGAGATGATATTCTCACATGAATCTTCTCTGCCCCAGCATCGCGCAGAAGTTTTATTATACGCGCCATCGTATTCCCTCTTACTATTGAATCATCAACAAGCACTATACTTTTTCCGTAAACCGTAGATTTTACTACATTTAGCTTTATCTTTAATCCGTCTATGCGTTCATTTTGCTCAGGAGATATAAAAGTCCTGCCTATATACTTATTCTTTATAAAGCCTATGCTGTATGGTATACCTGAGGATTCGGAAAAACCCAGAGCTGCATCAAGCCCGGAATCCGGTATTCCTATTACCACATCCGCTTCAGCAGGGCTCTCTGCTGCAAGTATTTTTCCTGCAAGTCTTCTTGATTCATGAACGGTTACACCACCTATCACAGAGTCGGGACGTGCAAAATAAATATACTCAAATATACATGACGTAACTGTTTTTGTTCCACAGTGACCTTTATCCGAATGTACACCGTCTTTATCAAAAATCAATATTTCTCCCGGACAAATATCCCTTATAAATCTCGCTCCTATGCTTTGTAACGCGCAGCTTTCGGAAGCAACTACATATATCCCGTCATCTGTCTTCCCATAACACAGCGGTCTGAATCCGTGAGGATCCCTTGCAGCTATAAGTTTTGCCGGCGACATAAGCACAAACGAATATGCACCGTCTGTAATATCCATAGCACGACTCACTGCAGTTTCTATTGACGGAGATGTGAGCCTTTCTTTAGTTATTATGTAGCATATTGTCTCAGTATCGCTTGTAGTATGAAATATTGCGCCGCCATTTTCAAGGCTGTCTCGGAGTTCTGATGAATTAACAAGGTTTCCGTTATGAGCAAGCGCCATATGACCTTTTTTATGATTTACTTCAATCGGCTGGCAGTTATTTCTGTCTGCAGACCCGGTAGTAGCATACCTTACGTGACCTATTGCCATACCGCCCCTTGGCAGAGACGAAAGTACATTTTTAGTAAAAACCTCATTTACAAGCCCTATATCTTTATGTGAACTGAATACGCCGTCATCATTTACCACTATTCCGCACGATTCCTGGCCGCGGTGCTGAAGTGCATACAGACCGTAATAAACCATATGTGCGGCATCAAACGAAGCTGTCGGAGAAAATACTCCAAAAACTCCGCATTCTTCATGCATACCGCTCATATTCCGCTTCCATTCTCTCTCTTAAGTGCCGCTTCTATAAATCCGGCAAACAAAGGATGAGGTCTATTGGGTCTGCTCTTAAATTCCGGATGATACTGCACTCCTACAAAAAAGTCGTATCCTTCGTCATTAAGTTCTACTGTCTCTACAAGTCTGCCGTCCGGAGAAAGGCCGCTCAGAACAAGTCCGTTTTCCTCAAGTATGCTTCTATATTCATTATTGAATTCATAACGGTGACGGTGTCTTTCACTTATCGACAACTTCCCATAACAGCGTTCCATTGTCGTCCCCCGCTTTATTTCACATGGATAACTGCCAAGCCTTAGAGTACCGCCTTTATCTATCTCGTCGTTTTGGCCCGGCATAAAGTCTATTACCTTTGCCTTTGACTCTGGATCAAACTCTCCTGAAGTCGCTTCATTTATACCCGCTTTATTCCTTGCAAATTCTATTACCGCAATCTGCATTCCTAAACATATCCCAAAATAAGGTATCTTATTTTCTCTCGCATAACCTGCGGCAACTATCATTCCTTCAATTCCGCGGTCTCCAAAACCGCCCGGCACTATTATTCCGTCAATATTGCTTAACTTTTCTTTACAATTTTCTTTTGTGACTGTTTCTGAATCTATCCATTCAATATCAATCTTCGCTTCATGATAATATCCAGCGTGCCTTAAAGCTTCAGCTACTGAAAGATATGCGTCATGCAATGCGACATATTTCCCAACAAGCCCTATCTTAACTGACCTGCTTCTGTTTTTTATGCTTTCTACCATCTTCTCCCATTCATACAGCTGCGGTTCGGGAGCTTCTATTCCCAATTCGCGGCATACAATAGAAGAAAATCCGGCCTTTTCAAGCATTAGAGGTGCTTCATACAATATAGGAAGCGTTACATTCTCTATTACGCAGTCGTCTTTTACATTGCAGAATCCGGCTATTTTCTCAAAGACTGTTCTGTCCGTTATCGGCTCGTCTGTTCTCAAAACAATGATATCCGGCATTATTCCGAGTCCTTGAAGTTCTTTTACCGAATGCTGAGTCGGTTTTGTCTTATGTTCTCCCGAAGCTTTCAGATATGGCACCAGTGTTACATGGATATAAAGAGCGTTTTCTTTGCCTGCCTCATATCCTATCTGTCTTATCGCTTCTATAAAAGGCTGACTCTCTATATCACCTATAGTTCCGCCTATCTCTGTTATAACTATATCCGCATCTGTCTTCTTTCCCACACGATATATGAACTTTTTTATTTCATCAGTTATGTGGGGAATCGTCTGTACTGTTTTACCCAAATATTCTCCGCGTCTTTCTTTATAAATTACATTAGAGTATACTTTGCCGGTTGTCAGATTTGAATATTTATTAAGATCTTCATCTATAAATCTCTCATAATGTCCGAGATCCAAGTCCGTTTCAGCTCCGTCTTCCGTGACAAATACCTCGCCGTGCTGATACGGACTCATTGTTCCCGGATCTACATTTATATACGGATCAAGTTTCTGGGCCGCAACCTTTAATCCTCTTGATTTCAAAAGTCTGCCTAGCGACGCTGCGGTAATGCCTTTTCCAAGGCCTGAAACTACTCCGCCGGTGACAAATATATATTTCGTCATAAATCAAATTTACCCCTATCGTCTAACTTTTTATAAACGTTAATGTTATCTCTGCGCAGCCTCGTTATCTGTATGTTCTTATGATCCTCTCAGCTATCTGCTTTTTGGAACAGCGCTCATTCATTGCCTGTTTTTCTATGTATCTGTGCGCTTCTTCTTCTGACATCTTCAGAAACTCGATAAGCAGCCACTTTGCGTGGTTTACTGTTCTTATTTCTTCCATTTTGTCTTTAAGAGATGCGCTTTCTTTGCGCACACATTTTATTTTCTCGTGCACAGCACACAAAAGATGTATCGACTGCAAGATAAATGACGGTGATGTTGGTTTTGAAAGCGTCAATATCCCTAATTCCATAACTTTTGCCGTTACTCCTTCATATATGTCATTTTTTACAAACAGCAAAACTCCCGTCTCTGAATTTTCGGATACCTCTGTTGCAAATATTATACCCTGATCATCAGGCAATGGCGAATTTATTACAATGATATCGTAAGTTCTTTCAAGTACTTTTCTTTTTGCTTCTGATATATTACCAACTGTATCAACCGGATAAAAATCACATTCGGGCAGTATCGATGACATATAGGAATTGAACTTCCCGGATGCTGAAACTATCAGAACACTGTACACACATTCCTTAAATGTCAAAAAACACTGCCTCCTTTCATTTCCCGCAGTTTTACTGCAGATCTATTACATTGTATATTCCTTAATTATCTTCTCAGTAAGACAACTACGCAGAAAAACGCTCTCTGAAGCTGCTTTTTTAGCCTGCTCCAAAGTAAGCGGCAAAGTTTTGTATTTCTTTGTTATTTCCTCGCTGATATTTGCGCCAAACAAATTTATATCTGCCGCTACCGGAGGAAGTATCTCATTTTTAAGTCCCTCAAGACCGGCATATATTATAAGCGCAAATGCAAGATACGGATTTGCTCCGGGATCTGGAGAACGAAGTTCTACACGCCTATAATCTCCTCCTGCAGCGGGAATTCTTATAAGCTGCGAACGGTTTTCAGACGACCATGTTATATATTTCGGAGCTTTTTGCTTTCCAAGCCTGTCATATGAATTTTCGTTAGGATTCAAAAACAGTGTCATATCGTTTATGTTTTTTAATATCCCGGATATAACATACGGCAAAAGATCATGTTTTTTTCCGCTTTTTACGGATACGTTTATATGAAATCCGTTGCCCGGAAAATCACTTAGCGGCTTTGCAGAAAAATCTGCAAAAAGACCGTTTCTCGCCGCTACCGTCCGTACTACAGATTTAAAAGTTACGGCATTATCAGCCGCCGTCAGCGGATCTGAAAATTTAAAATCTATTTCATTTTGTCCCGGTCCCTCTTCATGATGAGAGCTTTCCGGATATATCCCCATCTTTTCCAATGTAAGACAAATCTCTCGCCTTACGTTCTCTCCCTTGTCATCAGGCGCAATATCCATATATCCGGCTTTATCATACGGAATATTTGTGGGCTCACCATTTTCATCAAGCTTAAAAAGATAAAACTCCATCTCCGAGCCAAACGAAAACAAATATCCAGCATTTGCTGCTTCTGACACCGCTTTTTTTAAAACTGCTCTTGTATCTGCACTGAAAGTTCGACCGTAAAAATCAGTTATGTCGCAAAACATGCGCACAACTCTGCCGTGTTCTGGACGCCATGGCAGAACTGAAATGGTTGACGGATCGGGATGAAGAAAAAGATCCGAATGCACTTCCCCGCCGAACCCCTTAATTGCCAATGAATCAAATGCTATCCCGGTATCAAATGCCCGTATAAGCTCGTCCGGCATAACAGAAATATTTTTCTGATTACCAAAAATATCGCAAAAAGCCAAGCGTATGAACTTTACATCTTCTTCACTCACATACTGCATAATCTCTTTTGCTGAATAATTCATGTCGCACCCTCTTTTAAATTTGCTGAATCATCTTTTTAATTTGCTACATACATTTGCTTATATGGATTTTTGCTATCCGGAGTAACTACGGTAAAATATGAATTAAATATCTCATCTTTACCATATCCGAATATTTCACAAAACTCACTTATATAGCCTTCTATCTCTTGCATATCCTCATATGAAGCTTTTCTGGCATGTACCTGCCCAGGAAACTTTATTTTTTTGCAATCCGAACGAAGATACATTTTCCCGCCGTGCATTCCGGTACACGGAAATGCTCCTACAATATTCTTCTCGCCTATATCTATTCCTATAACTATTATAATTCCGCCTGCTTGATATTCCCCTAAAAAACTTCCCGCCGTGCCTCCTATGACCATTACGGGCAGCTTTTCTTTATATGCCTTCATATGTATACCTGCACGGTAGCCTGCATTTCCTTTCACAAATATTCTTCCTCCGCGCATCGCGTATCCGGCAGCATCTCCTACGCTTCCCCTGACGATAATCTCTCCGCCGTCCATAGTATCTCCCACTGCATCCTGCGCGTTTCCAAAAACTTCTACCTTTGCTCCGTCAAGATATGCTCCGAGCGCATTTCCCGGTACTCCGTTTATAATTACGTTCTTTCCCTTAAGTCCGGCGGCAATAAATCTCTGTCCGAGACATCCGTTTATCACACAGTCATCAGCTGAGCTGCGCACCGCTTCATTAAGTTTTAAAAAATCAAGCTGACCTGCTTCTATCGTTAACATAAATTATACCACACTCCAAGACATTTTTGTTGATTTTTAAACACTAAAATTTTAATTTTTTTCCATTCTTTTGTATTCCATTTATTTTTTCAATAATTCTTTTTTTATTCTCCAGCATGAGCTATTCCGAGTATGCTGAGTTCTTTTTCATTCAGCCCTATTCCACGAAGCATAGATCTGTTGCCGCAAAGGCTTTCTATTGAATTTATACCCATGCCTCCCATAAGTTCTTTTATTTCATGACGCCATGCAGTCATAAGATTTACAAGCCGTTCGCTTCCGACATCCGGATCAAGACGCTTTACAAGTTCGGGACGCTGAGTAGCTATTCCCCAGTTGCATTTTCCTGTCTGGCATGAACGGCAAAGATGGCATCCTAAAGCCAAAAGTGCCGCAGTTGCTACATAACATGCATCTGCTCCCAACGCTATCGCTTTTACAACGTCGGCTGCACTTCTTATGCTTCCTCCGGCAACAAGCGATATCTGATTTCTTATTCCTTCATCGCGAAGTCTCTGATCCACCGCTGCAAGTGCAAGTTCTACCGGTATACCAACATTGTCCCTTATTCTTGTAGGCGCAGCTCCGGTTCCTCCGCGGAAACCATCGATTGCTATAATATCTGCACCACTGCGTGCTATCCCGCTTGCTATCGCCGCTATATTATGTACCGCTGCAACTTTTACTATTATCGGTTTTTTATATTCAGTCGCTTCTTTCAGCGAATAAACAAGCTGACGCAGATCTTCTATTGAATATATATCATGATGCGGTGCCGGTGATATCGCGTCAGAACCCTCTGGTATCATTCTCGTTCGTGATACATCTCCTACAATTTTCGTGCCCGGCAAATGACCTCCTATACCCGGTTTTGCTCCCTGTCCCATCTTTATCTCAACTGCCGCTCCCGCTTCAAGATAATCTTTATGCACTCCGAATCTTCCTGACGCTACCTGTACTATCGTATTCGCGCTGTAACAATAAAAATCTTCATGCAAACCTCCTTCACCTGTATTATAGCAGATACCAAGCCGCTCCGCAGCTCTTGCAAGGCTCGCATGAGCATTATAGCTTATAGATCCATAACTCATCGCCGAAAACATTACCGGCATAGAAAGCTCAAGCTGAGGAGATGTGTCACATATAAGTTCCCCTTGCGCATCTCTCTTTATATTATCATTCTTTTTCCCAAGAAAAACCCTTGTTTCCATCGGCTCGCGCAACGGATCAATGGACGGATTTGTAACCTGAGATGCATTAATTAAAATTCTGTCCCAATATACAGGCAAAGGTTTGGGATTACCCATTGATGAAAGCAATACGCCAGCGCTGTTTGCCTGTTTATATATCTCATTTATCGTGTCGTGCTGCCAGTTTGAATTTTCTTTCAGAACACATCTGCTCTTTACTGTTTTAAGCGCCCTCGTCGGACACATGGAAACACAACGCTGACAATTTACACATTTTGTATCATCTATTAAAATTGTTTTTCTTGTTTCATCATACGAATATACTTCATTTGCACACTGTTTTTCACACATCCTGCATTTTGTACAGCGTGAATCATTCCGCTCAACCTCAAATTCGGGATAAATAAACTCGATACCCATATCAATAACACCCCTCTTTTACCTTTACGATTACCGCTTCGCCGCCTTCCGGCGCATAAATGTTTTCCGCCTCAGGTTCCATTGTGCGTATCGCCGCTTCTTCGCTCGCTATATAAACTTTGTCTTCCTTTTCTCCTACCACCATTGAGCGCAGCTTGAGCCTGTCATTTAACGCCATAAGACCTCCCTCAAATCCCAATATTATTGAAAAAGGTCCTGTAACAAGCAAGCCGGAAAATGTTTTTCTAAGATATGTCAGTTTTTCTTTTTCCTTTTCTTCCATATCCTCTATCGTGCTCCAGAACGGTGCAGCTATAACCGATGCGGCTTCTTTAAGCGTTAATCCTTTTTTCCTCAAAAGATAATCCATTATATATGTTATAACCTCGGTGTCAGTCTTGAGCGTGCATCTGTATCCGAACATTTCTATATATCTTCGGTTTGCATCGTATGACGATATCTCTCCGTTATGAACTATAGAATAATCAAGCAGTGCAAACGGATGCGCGCCTCCCCACCAGCCCGGCGTGTTTGTAGGATATCTTCCATGAGCGGTCCATGAATAGCCCTCATATTCATCAAGACAGTAGAATACACCGACGTCCTCCGGAAATCCAACCGCCTTGAAAGCTCCCATATTTTTACCGCTTGAAAAGCAATAACATCCGTCGATAAGTGAATTTATCTTTATGACCGAACGTGCGACAAATTCCTTTTCATCAAGTTGCTTTGCCGAAAGCACCGATTTTAACGGCGATACAAAATATCTCATTATTACCGGAACATCCGTTATATTCGGATGCTTTCTTGTCGGAATAGGTTCACTCTTTACTATCTCAAATCCCTCTTTAAGAAAATTTTCACAATCAGTGCGCCTTGACATATCGTCAAAAAACATATGCATTGCGTAAAATTCCCTATATTCAGGATAAATGCCGTATCCTGCAAATCCTCCTCCTAATCCGTTGGAACGATCATGCATAGGTATCATGCTTTTTATTATATTTTCTCCTGTCATTCTTTTGCCTTCTTTTGATATGACCGCCGAAATAGCACAGCCTGACGGAATTCTGACCTGACCTTCCAAATACTTCATAAATTTTATCGACCTTTCAGAAAAATAAAAAAAGATGCCCGTTTGAAGGCAAATATACCCTCAAATGAACATCTTTGTTCTTTACTTTTGTTATTCTAACATAAAAGTTTTTTAATGTCAATACTTTTTTATATTTTATTTACATTTCTTTTATAAAAACTTTTTTCTTCATATTATATAATAAGTTTTATTTTTTTATACTATTATATTGATTTTATCTTTTAATAATGTTAAAATAACTCTGTAAAATAAATATAATGATAGGATGCTATATATGAAAAATATATCAGATACAGTAAAAGAACTTGTTATTTATGCCGCAGAAAAAGGTCTTATTGGAAAATATGACGAGATCTGGGCTAAAAATAAGTTGTTGGAAATTCTTCAGCTTGATGAAATTTCGGATGATCCAGTAACACGCCGCAGAGATCTTGAAAAAATACTTTCGGATATGTGCGACTTTGCCGCGGAAAAAGGTCTTATCGAAAGCAGCACAATAGTATACCGCGATCTGTTTGATACAAAACTTATGGGCGCTATTACTCCGACTCCGGGCTGTGTTATTGAAAAATTTTATTCACTCTATTCGGAATCCCCTGAAAAAGCTACTGATTATTATTATGCTTTTTCGAAATCCACAAATTACATAAGAGAATACCGAGTTGAAAAAGATCTGAAATGGAAAACTCCCAGTAAATATGGGGATATTGACATAACAATAAATCTTTCAAAGCCGGAAAAAGATCCTAAAGCGATCGCCGCCGCAAAGCTGCTGCCGCAAAGCGGATATCCAAAATGTCTTTTATGCCGCGAAAATGAAGGATATGCCGGCAGAGTAAATTCTCCCGCAAGACAAAATCACCGAATTATACCGATAAATCTCGGAGGCGATGAATGGTATCTTCAATATTCCCCTTATGTCTATTATAACGAACACTGCATTGCATTTTCAAAAGAACATGTACCTATGAAAATTGACTTTTCTACTTTTGAGAAATTGCTTGATTTTATTGAAGTGTTTCCTCACTATTTTATAGGTTCAAATGCCGATCTCCCCATAGTCGGAGGATCTATACTTTCACATAATCATATGCAGGGCGGAAGATATACCTTCGCTATGGAAAATGCAAAGGATGAAATAAAACTCGCATTTTACAATTATCCTGATATTAGCGCTTCCATTGTCGATTGGCCGCTCTCTGTTATCCGCATTTCCGGAGAAGACAAGAAAACTCTTTCTGTGCTGGCGGATGAAATTCTTAATAAATGGCGTGATTATTCTGATGAAAATGCTTTTATTTTCGCAAATACTGACGGTGAACCTCACAACACTATAACCCCCATTGCAAGACGCCGAGGTAAAAAATATGAGCTGGATCTTGTTCTGCGCAACAATATAACTACAAAAGAACATCCTTTAGGCGTTTTTCATCCTCATGCAAACCTTCACAATATTAAAAAGGAAAACATCGGACTTATTGAAGTTATGGGACTTGCCGTTCTGCCCTCACGTTTAAAGGATGAAATGGCTTCTATGAAAACCGCTATCCTTAACGGCGTGGATTTTAGATCAGTTAAGGAAATAGAAAAACACGCCGATTGGTTTGATTCCTTCCGCGGTTCTTATAATTTTACTGAGGAAAATACCGAAAATATATTAAAAGCTGAAATAGGAAAAACTTTTGTTAAAGTGCTTGAGGATGCAGGGGTTTACAAATGCACCCCCGACGGTAGAAAAGCTTTTATGAGATTTGTTGAAAGCATAAAAGGTAAAAAAATAAATTGATCTGTCTTAGATCAATTTTATAAAAAGTTCTCCGATTTCTTGGAGAACTTTTTATTTATTAATTAAGTCTGTACGGTAAAAATTTAGTTTTGTATAAAAAACCGTCCGAAACAAAAACATTTCGGACGGCGAAAACACTTAATTATATTTATTTTATAGCTTACAGCAAAACTCGTGATCAGGCAAGCTTTGCGCTGTTAACCTTTACACCGGGACCCATTGTAGATGCAAGAGCACAGGTTTTAATGTACTGTCCTTTTGCTGCGGCAGGTTTTGCTTTTATAATTGCACCCATAAGTGCATTGAAATTGTCGGCAAGTTTTTCAGGGCCGAAAGAAGCTTTTCCTATTGCGCAGTGAATTATATTCTGCTTGTCAAGACGGTATTCTATCTTACCGGCTTTTGCTTCCTTTACAGCCTTTGCAACATCAGTAGTAACTGTTCCGGCTTTCGGGTTAGGCATAAGTCCCTTAGGTCCGAGAACTTTACCGAGACGTCCTATAACACCCATCATGTCCGGAGTTGCAATTATAACATCATAATCAAACCAGTTTTCATTCTGTATTTTTGCTACAAGATCTTCTGCTCCGACAAAATCAGAGCCGGCTTCTTCAGCAGCCTTTGCATTGTCTCCCTTTGCAAAAACAAGTGTACGTGTAGTTTTTCCCGTACCGTGAGGAAGAACGATAGCTCCTCTTACCTGCTGATCGGCATGACGTGAGTCAACACCCAGCTTTACATGAAGTTCAACCGTTTCATCAAATTTTGCAGATGCTGTCTTGCATACAAGCTCAAGAGCTTCTTCTGCGTCATAAAGCTTTGTTCTGTCTATAAGCTTCTGGCTTTCAATATATTTCTTTCCTTTTTTCATTTATACGCCCCTCCTGTCAGTCAGCAACGGTAACGCCCATGCTGCGCGCCGTACCGGCGATCATGCTCATTGCCGCTTCAAGTGAAGCTGCATTAAGGTCGGGCATTTTCTGTTCTGCTATTTTCTGGATCTGCTCCTTTGTTATGGTAGCTACCTTATTCTTATTAGGAGTACCTGAAGCTGTTTCAATTCCGCAAGCCTTCTTAATAAGAACCGCTGCAGGCGGAGTTTTTGTTATGAAGGTAAAGGATCTGTCAGCATAAATAGTGATGACAACAGGAATTATAAGTCCCATGTCACCCTTTGTCCTTTCGTTAAACTCTTTGCAGAAGCCTGCAATGTTAACGCCGTGCTGACCGAGTGCCGGTCCTACTGGAGGAGCAGGAAGAGCCTTTCCTCCGGGTATCTGCAATTTTACTAAGGCAACAATTTTCTTTGCCATTTTTAACACCTCCGAATGTGGTAATATAATTTTTCGGGAAAGTTTTCTTTTTTTCCCTCCCACAGCGCCGCAAATCTCTTGCAGCACCGGAAAAACGATTGTGTTTTTCTTCTTTTTCTTTGATTTTTCTATCGGGATATCATCAGTCTTTTATTGCTTCGACATCCTTCGCATCCATCTCAACAACCGACTCTTTTCCGCCGAATATGATAGATGCCTTGATTCTTCTTTTTTCTTTGTCGATTTCCTTTACGGTCACTATGGAACCTGCAAAAGGTCCTGCGACAACATATACGCTTTCACCGACATCAAATTTTATGTCGGCTATATGCAGATCTACTCCAAGTGCCTCGACTTCTGCTTCTGTCAGCGGCACCGGCTTTGACCCGGGTCCGACAAATCCTGTCACACCTGTTATATTGCGAACAATGTGCCAGCTTTCGTCGTTCATGATCATTTTAATAAGAACATAGCTTGGAAACAGCTTGTGAGTCTCTGTCTTCGGACCTTTCCGCGGCTTTTCGTTTCCATCGTCGTCATATTCAACTATACGCTGACCTTCTACATAGTCATCATACATATCGCCGTCACTGACTACCGTTTCAACTGGAATGCGCGTTTCAAATATTAAGTCGTGAAGTCCGCGGTTTTCGACAATCTTTTCAATATTGGCAGCCACCTTATTCTCATAGCCAGAATAAGTATGGAGCACAAACCATTCCGCTTTTGCTTCGTTTGACATAAATGGTCTCCTTTACAGGATTTTTAAAGTATAGCGAAACTGCCGCAATCAGAAAATCTGCGCGAGCCACCCGTTGAAACTTGTAAATAACAGGTCTACGACAAATATGCACACGCTGATTACTACAATAGCCGCTATGACCATAATTGTTCTTTTTGTAGTTTCTTTTCTGTTAGGCCATGAAATTTTCTTAAATTCGCTTTTGTAATCTCTGAAAAATTTCTTGATTCTTTCTTTGAAAGATATCTTCTCTTTCTCTTCTGCCATGTTTTTTTACCTCCATTTGAATAGTTTAGCAAACACGTTGCTTACTTTGTTTCCTTGTGAAGGGTATGCTTGCGGCAGAAACGACAGTACTTATTCAGTTCAAGACGATCCGGATTATTCTTTTTGTTTTTGGTACTGTCATAATTTCTTTGTTTGCATTCGCTGCAAACGAGCGTGATCTTTACTCTCATTTTAAGCACCTCCCGGTAAATTATAAGTGTTTTTCTTTACCTCCCTCGTTTGAAAAGCACTTTTCTTCCTATTTATAGTAGTAATCACTATCTGTAAATATTATGGCTTCATATCACTTAAAAATAGGCATAACAAAAAAAGCACCTTCAGAAGAGGTGATAAGATTATACCATGCTTTTATATATTTGTCAACAATATTTTAAAAATTATCCTTTTTTTCATAAAATCTATTGACAAGAGCAAACTATTTATGATAAAATAAATAGCCGCTTGAAAAAGGTTTGGGCTCTTTGCTCATGAATTTGGCTCTATTTATATGTGTGCTAAAACCTTGTTTCAGCGAGACTTATATTGAAAGTGAGGTGCTTTTCGTGTTCGCAATTTTTGTTACAGGCGGAAAGCAGTACAAAGTTCAGGAGGGCGATGTCATTTTCGTCGAAAAACTCGATGTTAATGACGGTGATACTGTTACGTTTGACACAGTTCTCGCTGCCGATTCAGATTCTGGTTTCTCAGCCGGTACTCCTTATATTGCCGGCGCGTCAATCGAAGCTTCCGTAATCAAAAACGGCAAAGGCAAAAAGATTCATATTCTTAAATATAAATCTAAGAAAAACGAAAAGAAAAAAATCGGTCACAGACAGCCTTATACTAAGCTTCAGATACGCAAAATTTCTATCTGACTTTATAGCTTTTGCTATGACAAACATTGTTTTTTTCAGGGATTCTTCCCAGCGTTTTTCCGGCTTTTCCGTAAAAGGTCATTCTGGATACGCTGCCGAAGGCTGTGATATCGTCTGCGCTGCTGTTTCTTCATGCTGTGAGCTTATACTCAATCAGCTGTGCGACAGCTTCGGTTTTGACATATCTGCGGAAATAGATCCCGCTATTGCCGCCGTCGGGTGCGATTCCCGAAATGCGGCTGTCTCAGAAGAATCGCGCGTTATAATTTCCCGAATTATCGACGGTTTTTACCGTACCGCCGCAGATCTTGAAAAACAATATCCGCGATTTATAAAATGCAGTATAACGGAGGTGTAACTATGAGATTAGGTTTGCAATTTTTTGCTCATAAAAAAGGTGTTGGTTCAACAAAAAACGGCAGAGATTCCGAATCAAAGCGTCTCGGTGTTAAAAAGGCCGACGGTCAGTCAGTAATCGCCGGAAATATTATCGTGAGACAGAGAGGAACTAAAATCCACGCCGGAAAAGGTGTCGGCATCGGCACAGACTACACCATTTATGCTCTCATCCCCGGTAAAGTTAAATTTGAACATATGGCCGGCGGAAAAAAACGCGTAAGTGTTTATGAAGCGTAATTACTTTTTATGATGATCTGGCTGTCCGTACAGGACAGCCATTTTGTTCTTTTTATCAGGCTTTTAATATTCATCCTTCGAAATTTGCCGAAAGGAATAAATATATGATTTTTGACAGAGTTACAATTTATGTAAAGGCCGGCAACGGCGGAAACGGGTGCGTTTCTTTCCGCAGAGAAAAATATGTTTCGCACGGCGGTCCGGACGGCGGTGACGGCGGCCGCGGCGGTGATATAATTTTTAGAGTCGATGAAGGTAAAAATACTCTCCTCGATTTTAAATACCGCCGTAAATTTATCGCTTCAAACGGAGAAGACGGTAAAAATTCAAGATTCCACGGCAAAAATGCCGAAAACCTTATTATACCTCTTCCCCCTGGAACACTTATCAAAGATCCAAAAACCGGCAAAATTATTAAAGATATGTCTGACAGCGATGTTGCGTCTTCAGGTTCCTTTACGCTTCTCAAGGGCGGGAAAGGCGGCTTTGGCAACACTCATTTCGCCACCCCCACAAGGCAGACTCCGAATTTTGCCAAAGCCGGCATAAAAGGTCAGGAAATGGAAATAGCCTTAGAGCTTAAAATGCTGGCGGATGTCGGTCTCGTCGGTATGCCAAGTGCCGGGAAATCTACAATACTATCTGTTCTAAGCTCTGCAAAGCCCAAAATTGCCGACTATCATTTTACTACCCTGTCCCCTATACTTGGCGTTGTTGAAGCAAAAGCCGGTGGATATGTGCTTGCTGACATTCCCGGTCTTATCGAAGGCGCTCATGAAGGACTTGGGCTCGGGCATGAGTTTTTAAGACATATCGACCGCTGCAGAATACTTGTAAATGTAGTTGACGCTTCCGGTTCTGAAGGCAGAGATCCTCTTGATGACATAGCCACTATAAACAACGAACTTTTTCAGTACAATCCTGAACTTTTAAAAAGGCCGATGATTATTGCAGCTAACAAAATAGATATGATGTCTGATGAAAATAAAAAACGGCTGCAGAAATACGCAGACGAAAAGAATCTTGAAATTTTCTTTATGTGCGCCGGAATAGGCGAAGGCGTACGAGAGCTATCTGAAGCAATAGCGGCTCGCCTGAAAACGCTCCCGCCTCTTAAAGTCTTTGAGCCTGAACTTGACATAAGCGATATCAAAGATGAATTGCAGGATGACGAAATAACAATCACCGTCAGTAACGGTGTATTTGATGTAAAAGCTGAGCGTCTTGTGAACGTTGTAAACTCAATAAACTTCAGCGACCGTGAATCTACCGCATATTTTCAAAAAGTTCTGCGACGCGCCGGTATTTTTGACGCTCTTGAAAAAAAAGGTATAAAAGAAGGCGATACCGTGAATATTTACGGCGCGGAATTTGAATATTATAAGTAAAATCTCACTATTTTTATGATAAAAGGCAATTTTTGCTCATTCTACTGTTTAAAAAAGCAATTATAAAGTTAATAAATTGTAAATTATTTCATTTTTTCTTTACAAGTTATCAGTACTTTGATATAATTATGCGGTAAATGTTTTTTTACATTTGCAAATAAAATTAATACACACATACGCACGGTCGAGGCAGGGTGTCGCTGTATTGCGATTTTGCCGCTGACAAACCGCGTATGGAGGGTAAAACCCAAGGAGGAAAAACAATCATGTCAGTAGTATCAATGAAACAGCTTCTTGAAGCCGGAGTTCATTTCGGACATCACACAAGAAGATGGAACCCGAAGATGGCTGAATACATCTTCACAGAAAGAAATGGCGTCTATATTATCGACCTTCAGAAAACAGTAAAAAAGCTTGAAGAAGCTTATATGTTTATCCGTGAGATCGCTATGGAAGGCGGCAATATCCTTTTCGTAGGAACTAAAAAACAAGCTTCCGACGCTATCAAGGAAGAAGCAGACAGAGCCGGCATCAATTATGTTAACGTAAGATGGCTCGGTGGTATGCTTACAAACTTTAAAACAATAAAAAAGAGCATTACAAGACTTAACAACCTTCACACCATGGAAGACAACGGTACTTTTGACCTGCTTCCAAAAAAAGAAGTAAGCGGACTTGTAAAAGAAATAAACGATCTTGAAAGAAATCTCGGCGGTATCAAAAACATGGACGGACTTCCTTCCGCTATGTTTGTTGTTGACCCTCGCAAAGAGAAAAATGCAGTTGCAGAAGCAAGAAAACTCGGCATCCCCGTTGTTGCTATCGTTGATACCAACTGCGACCCTGATGAAATCGACTACGTTATCCCTGGAAACGATGACGCTATACGCGGAATCAAGCTTATTCTCTCAGTTATGGCAGACGCTATAATCGAAGGCAGACAGGGCGAACAGCTCACAGATGCGCCTTCTGATTCTGAAGGCTCCGAAGCTGATGCTGACGCTGAAACAGAATCTGCCGCTGAGTAAGTTTAAATAAAATATATCGTTTCAAATTCTTATATATTTAAGATTATCAGGAGGTTTATACACAATGGCTATAACAGCAAAAGATGTAGCTGATCTCCGGGCTAAAACCGGTATCAGTATGATAGAATGTAAAAAAGCACTTACTGAAGCAAACGGAAATGTTGACGAAGCAATCAAGCTTCTTCGTGAAAAAGGTCTCGCAGTTGCAGCTAAAAAAGCCGACAGAATTGCGGCTGAAGGCGTTGTCGATATACTTCTTTCCGATGACGGCAAAAAAGCCGCTATGGTAGAAGTAAATTCAGAAACAGACTTCGTAGCTAAAAATGCTACTTTTAAGGAGTTCGTTAAGGATATTCTTAAGACAATTCTCAAAAATGAACCTAAAACTGTTGACGAGCTGCTGGCAGACAAATACCTTGACACCGACGCTACTGTTGAAGATACTCTTAAAGAAAAGATCTTTACAATCGGTGAAAAGCTTTCTATCAGACGTTTTGTTATAATTGACGAGCCTGTCTGTGCAAGCTACGTTCACGGCGGAGGCACAATCGGAGTTATCGTTTACGGAGACGCTACAATTGATGCAGCTGAAGCTTCGGCTGTCCTCAGAAACGCTGCCCTTCAGGTTGCCGCTATGAATCCTGTCTATACTAATAAGGAAAGCGTTCCAGAAGAAGCTCTTAATGCCGAAAAAGAAATTATTCTCGCTCAGATAAAGAATGATGAAAAGAACGCCAACAAGCCTGAAGCTGTACTTGAAAAAATGGTTCTCGGAAAAATCGGAAAGTTTTATTCAGAAAAATGCCTTACCGAACAGGAATATGTCAAGGCTGAAGGCAAAGAGACCGTAGGACAGTATATCGCCGCAGAAGCTAAAAGACTCGGTGGCACAATCACTCTTAAGGGCTTTGTCAGATTTGAAAAAGGCGAAGGCATTGAAAAAAGAGAAGACAACTTTGTCGAAGAAATCGCAAAACTTACCGGCAAGAACTAAAAATATTGTATCAAACATATTATTTTGTTTGATTACAAACAGTCTGTATTATATTAAATCGTTTAATAAAAATTTCAGCGCAGCATTTCATATGATTTGCTGCGCTTATTTTTTATATATTTTTATTCCGTTAATGCAGTTATGAATTTTAAGATAAAAAAATCTCCCATGATTACTTATTGCCGTTGAATTTTTGGTTCTAAACAATACTTGTTCATATAAAGTTATCTGTTTATTAAAAGCAAAAAAATATTTTTTATTACATATTTGCCGAAATATGTAAATATTTTTAAAAAAATGTGTAAATTATGCCTATATTTGTGTTATTTGTGCCGACATAATTATGTAAACCAAATAATAATTTATAATGAAATTAGAAAAATATAAAAAACATGATCATAAAAACAAAGGGGCTGGTTCCGATGAACTTTAAACAGAAAGGTATAAGAGAATGCAAGCTTGACGTTCAGAAAGGAATAAAAATGACTCCTGTAAAAAAGTATTTATCGGTTTTTGCCGCTTCTTCGATTTTATTAGTTTCCTGCTTTATCAACTTTTGTTTTTCGGAAGATATTGAAAAAAAATTCGATTTATCTTCTGAAGTATACTCTTATGAATACACTATACCGGATGACAAACCTGTAAATTTAGATTTCTCGGTTATACCGGCTAAGGATAATCAGGGTAACGCTGTAATTTATGTAAAGTATGCGGCAGTTTCAGATGAGCACAATATAACTCTGGAAGTAATAGATTCCTCTTCCGGTGCAGTTGTTTCATCTCATGACATACATGCAGAAAGCACTCCGGGTTTTTTGAGAATACAATACGGATGGGTAGCCGAAAGTGAAGACTCAGCCATATACAAGAACATTCTCAATGCAGATTCATCATATAAATTTAGAATAAGCACAAACGCCGGCGGTCCTGTAAACGGGATTCTCACATTCTGCAATGTGCTAAATGTTATTAAACTTACCGTTGACAGCGACAAAATCATAATCAATGATAATGTCAGCACTATAGACGTGCCCGCACAAATTATAAACAACCGCACAATGGTTCCTTTAAGAGCGATTTTTGAAGCCCTCGGAGCATCGGTGGAGTGGGATGACAGCACAAAAACCGTAAATGCAGAAAAAGACGGAATAAAAATTTCCCTTGAGATCGGAAAGCGAGAAATTGTCGTCGACGGCGTATCGAAAACTATAGATGCTTATGCTAAAATAGTCGATTCAAGAACTCTTGTGCCGGTACGTGCGATAGCAGAAGCATTTGAGTGTGATGTTGAATGGGATGACACTTCTAAAACCGTAACTATTACGGAAATTTGATTTTAACAGCGGCGCCGTTTGAGTTTGCGACAATGTAACAATCCTTGCAGCACAGCGATTTATCATATGGTATAATCGTTGTGCTGTTTTTATAATTTTATAAAAAACGACTTCAAACAATTAATTATTTATTTTTTAAACCGCCTGCGGTTTTTAATAAAACCCGCAGACGGTTTATTTATATTCGCTTTTAACCTTTTCTACTCGATACTTCTTTTACATGCAAAACTCCTTCTGATACTGAAAATCTTATCTCCAGCCCGGAATAAGACATGCCGTATACACGTTTCGGATCATTTATATATCCAGGCCTTGGATCTTGTGTTAAAAGTTCTTTTATAACTTTCAGTTTGTCAGATTCTATTCCTTTCTGAAGTTCCTCGGGAAAATCTATTTCTATCGAATATCCTCGAGTTTTGTCAGAAAAACCGCACTTTGCGTCTGCATGGCTGTCGGTAAATGAAAGATATGGCTTAATATCATATATAGGCGTACCATTCAGCATGTCCGCTCCACGCACGACCAAAATGCTTCCTTCCTCGGCCGTCTTTTCAACCGATACAAGTTCAACTGACGACAATCCTATCGGATTTGGTCTGAATGGGGAACGCGTTGCAAACACCCCCATTCTTTTATTCCCGCCAAGACGCGGAGGACGAACAGTCGGCGACCATTTCTTACACTCGGATTCGGAAAATTTCCATATAAGCCACAGATGACTATATCCGTCTATCCCTCGCAAAGACTCTTCACATCGGTACTCTTTTTCAAACACTATCCGTGAAAGAGATGAAGTCATTCCGCTTTGCCTTGGAATTCCGAATTTTTCCGGAAAATCGGTATGTATGTGAGCAATTATTTTTATTTTATCGAAATTTTCCATTTTTTCCTCTTATTTTTTGTATTATATTCTTATCTTTTCATAATATTTTAATTTGTTTTTATTCAAAAATCAAGATTATTATGTCTTTTTCGCATTTTATTATATTAAAAATTATATATTTCAAAATAATATAAAAATTACAGATTCGATTCTAAATATTTTTTGATAGCTTATGTTGACTTTTTATTTTACTATGGTATAATAATATCAGTATATTTTATTCTGGCAGATTTATTTTTATCTATCTTTATTTCATTTCTGCCGTTAGGATAATATGCTTTAATGAAAGGACATTTTATTATACATGAAACTAATTAGCTGTGTTGTATATTTTGCTTTGACAGGTTTTATGTGTTTCCTTTTCGGGCGCTTTGTCCCAAAAAAACATTTTGATCCAAACTCGTTTCCTTTCCGTACTTTTTCTTTTGAAAAAGACGGGGCAATTTACGAGCGTATTGGTATCAAGCACTGGCAAAATCGATTGCCCGATATGAGTAAAATTCTGCCCGGTCTTATGCCTACAAAAAGAATTTCAAAAATACCTGATACCCAAACTCTGCAAATTATGATCTGCGAAACATGCGTGGCTGAATTTGTTCACTGGATTTTATTTTTATGGGGTTTAGGATGCTTTAGGTTTTTTAAATTTAATATTGCAGTCATAGTTTACATAATATATGCAGCGTCAAATTTTCCTTTTATTCTTATTCAGCGTTATAACCGACCGAGGCTTCAAAAATTACTTATTATTTTTCGAACCAGAGAATGCGAAGCTGCTTGTGCTGCCGATAGCACAGATATAAAAGGTAGTACTGCTGATCAGCCTTCAGAAAATAGCGGTGAGTTTTTGTCTCAAAAGTCTTGATTTTTGATAACTTACGGAGGATACTCTTATCTATGAAATTAAAAAAACCTTGTATAAATTATCTCAAGCTAAGGCCTTCTAATATTTGGGATGAGCAGTATCGACATCTCCTGCTTCTTATTTACTGGCCGATTTTTGGAATAATGTTTGCTTTTGTCGAACGCGGATATGAAAAATATCTTCCTGCACTCGGCAAAGAATTTCATTTTGTTCACTGTGCGCTTGATGATATAATTCCGTTTAATGAATTTTTTGTAATACCTTATATTTTTTGGTTTGCTTATATTGTACTTGCCATTGTATATACGCTTTTATATGATATCGATACTTATCGTAAAACCATGAACTTTATTATGGTAACCTACACTATTGCGATTTTATGTTATTTTACATATCCCACAGCTCAGAATTTAAGACCGCTTATGTTTGAAAGAGACAATATATTTACCCGGTTTATGACATCTTTTTACGCTTTTGATACAAACACAAATGTTTGCCCTTCTATACATGTATTCGGTTCGTTTGCCTCAACATTTGCTTTCTTGCACGCAAATGGAATTAAACGTGGAATAAAAATTGCAGCTATAATTATAAATATACTCATTACACTTTCTACTGTATTTTTAAAACAGCATTCTGTTATCGATGTTATCGTCGCTATTCCGATCTGTGCCATTGCTTATGTCCTTTGCTTCAAATTCGATGCTAAAAGCAGCAAGGAAACTGAAAAACGTACCGTATCGGCTAACCTTTAATTCTAAAGTAAAAGTTATATTTCATTTATATAAAATTATATTAAAAAACGGATCCGCATTTTTCGGATCCGTTTTTATTTTTATGTTTCTTTTATCTATTTAATCATTTACTGCGCCTTTGTTTCGCAGTATATGCATCTGTATATACGGTTTTTTCTGTCAGTCAACTTAAATACATGATTTAGCTCCTGCTCGACAGATGTGATGCAACGCGGATTCTTGCATTTAATTACATTTATCAGATTTTCAGGAATTGCAATTGATTTTTTCTCATATAGTTTTCCTTCACGTATAAAATTTACGGTAATACCCGGATCCACATATCCTATTACATCAAGATTTACCGGTATATCAGCATCTATCTTTATTATGTCCTTTTTCCCAAGCTTTTTGCTTGAAACATTCTTTATTATAGCTACTGAACAGTCAAGGCTGTCAAGCCCGAGAAGATCATATAACCGCATGCTTAGTCCGGCTGTTATATGATCAAGCACTATACCGTTATTTATAGAATCAATATTCATTTTCCCGCCTCCTCAAGAAGCTTTAATATAAGTGCCATACGTATATATTTGCCGTAAAGCACCTGCTTAAAATAACACGCCCTCGGATCGCTGTCTACAGCAACGCTTATTTCATTTACCCTCGGCAATGGATGCATTATGCAAAGATCGCTTTTTGCATTTTTAAGCTTTCTCGGATCAAGTATATAGCTGTCTTTTAATCTGAGATAATCCTCTTCATTGAAAAATCTTTCCCTCTGTACGCGCGTCATATATAAAATATCAAGCTGAGGCATGGCACTTTCAAGATCTTGTGTCTGCTCATAATATATCCCGTTTTTTGCAAGCACATCCTTTTTTACATAGCTTGGCAGTTTTAACTCCTCAGGCGATATCAGTATTACCTTTATTCCACTGTATCTTGAAAGCGCACATATCAAAGAATGAACGGTCCTGCCGAACTTTAAGTCTCCGCAAAATCCTACCGTAAGATTCTCAAAACTTCCCTTCTCACGCTGTATTGTCAAAAGATCCGCAAGTGTCTGTGTAGGATGGTTATGTCCTCCGTCACCAGCATTTATGACCGGCACCGTCGCATTCATTGCAGCAACAAGCGGTGCGCCTTCTTTTGGATGACGCATTGCAATTATATCCGCGTAACAGCTTATAACTTTTGCAGTATCGGCAACACTTTCTCCTTTTGACGCTGACGAACTCTGGGCCTCTGAAAATCCTATTACATTTCCTCCAAGCTCATACATTGCCGCCTCAAAACTAAGCCTTGTCCTTGTAGAAGGTTCAAAAAAAAGCGTCGCCAGCTTTTTCCCGCGGCATCTATCCGAATATGCTTTAGGATTATCTATAATATCATTTGCCGTTTTTATAAGATCGTCTATCTCCGACACCGACAGATCAAGAATATCTATAAGACTTCTCACACTTTTTCCCCCTCTTAAACTATCCAGCTTTCGTCCGACGGATTATCACGGAAAGCTATAAGCTTCTTTATATCCTCGGGCTTTATATATCCCTCTTCTGCTGCAACTTCTGCTATAACGTCAAAGTTTGTAAGCGATATGTTTTTTACTCCGGCTTCTTTAAGCCGCTCTATTCCTTTTTTCATTCCGTAAGTGAAAATGCTCGCTATTCCCAAAACTTCTGCTCCTGCATCCCGCAGTACATTTACCACTTCTATAACGCTTCCTCCGGTAGATATTAAATCCTCGATAACAACAACTTTCTGTCCTTTTTCAAGCTTGCCTTCTATCTGATTCTGCCTGCCGTGATCTTTTGCACCTGAACGAACATATCCCATCGGCATCCCGAGAATGTGCCCGGTTATTGCCGCATGTGCAATTCCAGCCGTTGACGTTCCCATTAAGACCTCGGCTTCCGGATAATATTTTTTTATTATTTCAGCAAGTCCGTTTTCTATATCGTTTCTTACCTCGGGCGCCGTAAGCGTAAGCCTATTATCACAGTATACCGGACTTTTTATGCCGCTTGCCCATATGAAAGGTTCTTCGGGACGGAAAAACACCGCCTTTATTGACAATAAATCTTTCGCTATGTTCTTTTCCATTTCTTTCTCCTATTCCGCTTTATTTTTTTACTTAATCAACAAATTCGTTAATGCAACGATTATATGCCGCTACCGGATCGTCAGCGCCTGTTATGGGACGGCCCACAACTATGTAGTCCGAGCCTATCTTCTTTGCCTGTGAAGGCGTCATAATGCGCTTTTGATCCCCCGCATCTCCTTCGGCAAAACGCACTCCCGGCGTTACTGTCAAAAAGTCTTTGCCACAGACTTCATGAACTTTTCCAGCTTCAAGTGGCGAACATACCACTCCGTCAAGCCCCGCGTTCTTTGCGCATAAAGCATAGTGCATTACCACTTTATCTATAGGTTCTTTTATCAAAAGATCTTTTTCCATGCTCTCCTGATCCGTAGATGTAAGCTGAGTTACCGCTATAAGCAGAGGTCGGCTTCCATCTTCCCTTGTAAGGCCCTCTATTGCGGCTTCCATCATCTTCGTTGTGCCCGCAGCATGAAGATTGCATATATCTACGTCAAGTCCCGATAAAACCGACATAGTCTTTTTTACCGTATTAGGTATATCATGCAGCTTTAAGTCAAGAAATATCTTATGCCCTCTCTTTTTTATCTCGCGTACTATTGACGGACCTTCTGCATAATACAGTTCCATTCCGATCTTGACAAAAGGTTTCTTTTCCGTAAATTTATCCAAAAACGCAAATACTTCCTTTGCGCTCGGAAAATCACAAGCGACTATTACGTCCTTTCCCATTATTTCGCTCCTCCTATTATACCCTTTAAAGTATCTATTTTATATTTATCCATTATTTCAGGCAGTTTCTCTATTATATCACGGCATATATACGGTTCTACAAGATTTGCCGCTCCTATTTCCACCGCCGACGCCCCGGCAAGCATCATCTCTATAACGTCTTCTGCGCTCGATACTCCACCCATGCCTATTACCGGTATCTTTACCGCGTCCGATACCTGGTACACCATTCTAAGAGCAACAGGAAAAATCGCTCTTCCGGAAAAGCCTCCCATTTTATTCGCAATAACAGGTTTTTTCGTGCGGAGATCTATTCGCATTCCCAAAAGTGTATTTATAAGACTTATTCCGTCTGCTCCGGAGTCCTCACATGCTTTTGCAATACTGACTATATCAGTTACATTCGGGGAAAGCTTCATTATAACCGGTTTTTTTGTAACTCTTTTTACCGCTTTTGTTACATCTGCCGCAGCGTTCGGATCTGTCCCGAAACTCATTCCGCCTCCGTGAACATTAGGACAGCTTACATTTACTTCAAACCACCCTATCTGATCACAACTGTCAAGTCTTTCACATGTATATGCATAATCGTCTACTGAAAAACCGCTTACATTTGCCATTACTTTCTTATTAAAGCAGCGCGACAGCTTCGGCAGTTCTTCCGAAATAACTTTTTCTACTCCGGGATTCTGAAGTCCGACAGCATTTATCATTCCGGCAGTACATTCTGCAATACGCGGCGTAGGATTTCCGAAACGCTCCTCCTTTGTCGTACCTTTGAATGAAAAAGTGCCGAGAATATTTATATCGTAAAGCTCTGCAAATTCATATCCGTATCCGAAAGTTCCGCTGGCCGGAATAATGGGATTTTCAAGCTCTATGCCGCACAGATCTACACTCAGTCTTCCCACAATATCTCCTCCTTTTCCATGACAGGTCCTTCCTTGCAAATTCGCTTGCTGCCGGTGATTGTTCTGCAAGAACAGCCCATACATGCCCCGAATCCACAGCCCATACGCTCTTCAAAGCTGAACTGTCCCGCTGTTTTTGAAGCTTTATATACTGCCTTCAGCATTGGTTCCGGTCCGCAGGTGTAAAAATATGTATATCCGTCTTTTCCCTCCGCGTCCTTTGGCATCGCGTCGGTGACATAACCACGGAGTCCGTACGAGCCGTCAACCGTAACTGTTTTTACCGACGCTCCGAGTCTTTTAAATTCATCTTCAAAAAATATTTCGCTTTTTTTATTGAATCCCAAAATAACAGATACTTTTTTTCCTTCCGATATAAGCTTTTTTGCAAGCATGTAAAGCGGAGGAACCCCTACTCCTCCTCCTATCAGCAAAGGCTTTTCTCCGGATAACGACGTGTCATATCCGTTTCCGAGTCCTGACAAAATATCCAGCGTTCCACTTTTCATCCGGCTCATTTTTTCAGTTCCCTTCCCGACAACTTTATAAATTATCGTCAGAGTTCCTTTTCCGCTACCGCCTGCATTTTCACAGTCACAAACCGAAATCGGACGGCGCAGAAACAGTCCGCCATCTTCTATTTTTATATTTACAAACTGACCCGGCTTTTTTACCGCTTCCGTATCCCCTGACAAAACCATTTTGAACACATTTTCAGCTATCTGTATATTTGATACTATCTCAAACAAGCTTTGTTTCATTTTTTCTCCCTTATTAGGCAACAAATATTTTTTAAAGGCTTTTTATGCTTTTCGAATATTAAAATTAAACTTTACTGTCTGTTTGAATCTATTGTCGATATTGTAAGCGTAGTCTCCTCAAGAACGTCAAGAAGCACTCTTACGGTATCAAGGGCGGTGAAAATTGTTACGTTATTCTCTATCGCATAACGTCTTATAAGCACGCCGTCGCTTGCCTGTCCGGCCGAATCTATATCACGCGTATTTATTACATACGCAATATGTCCCTGCCTTAACGCCTCCTGTATCTCGTCGCTTCCTTCACCGATTTTCTTGAGAATGTGAGTACGTATGCCGTTTTCTTTTAAGAATTTTGCAGTTCCTTCGGTAGCTTCGATATTAAATCCCAAATTGTAAAATCTTCTTATAAGCGGCAAAGCTTCCGGTTTATCCTTATCGGCAATTGTCGCAAATACTGTTCCGTAATTCTGCAAATGCATTCCGGATGCCTGCAAAGCTTTATACAACGCTCTATTAAGCTTATCGTCATACCCTATAGCTTCGCCTGTTGATTTCATCTCAGGTGAAAGATATGCGTCAAGGCCGCGTATTTTATTGAATGAAAATACCGGAACTTTTACATACCAGCGTTTTTTCTCTTCGGGATATATATCAAATATTCCCTGTTCCTTTAAGCTCTTGCCGAGTATAACTTCGGTTGCAATATCCGCAAGGCTGTAACCCGTAGCTTTTGAAAGGAACGGAACTGTTCTTGAAGATCTCGGATTTACCTCGATTATATAAACATTCTCGTCCTTATCTACAATAAACTGAATGTTATAAAGCCCTATTATGCCGATACCGAGTCCAAGTTTTTTCGCATACTGAAGAATTATTCCTTTCACCTTATTTGAAATACTGAAGGTGGGATATACACTTATTGAATCTCCGCTGTGTATTCCAGTACGCTCTACAAGCTCCATTATACCAGGCACAAATACGTTTATTCCGTCGCAGATTGCGTCTACTTCTACCTCTTTACCTTCTATATACTTATCAACAAGCACCGGCTTGTCCTCGTCAATTTCAACGGCAGTTTTAAGATAGTGCCTCAACTGTTTTTCATTTGCAACTATCTGCATTGCCCGTCCTCCAAGCACAAAGCTCGGCCGCACAAGCACCGGATATCCTATTTCGCCTGCTGCTCGTATCCCGTCCTCAACTTTTGTCACAGCTTTTCCTTTCGGCTGCGGAATATTAAGGCTTTCGAGTATCTTTTCAAAGCTGTCACGGTTTTCTGCACGCTCTATTGCATCGCAGTCCGTACCGATTATTTTTACACCCCGCTTGCGAAGCGGCTCTGCAAGATTTATGGCAGTCTGTCCTCCAAGCGATGCAATAACTCCTTCCGGCTTCTCAAATTCAATTATATTCATGACATCTTCCGGTGTAAGAGGCTCAAAATACAGTTTATCAGCAGTAGTATAATCGGTTGATACCGTCTCGGGATTGTTATTTACTATTATTGCTTCATATCCCGAATTTTTTATTGTAGTAACCGCATGAACTGTTGAATAGTCGAACTCAACTCCCTGACCTATTCTTATAGGTCCGGCTCCTAATACCACTATCTTCTTTTTATCAGTAAGCTTTGATGCGTTTTCTCCTGTATATGATGAGTAAAAATAAGGTATATATGCTCCGGTATGGCATGTGTCAACCATTCTATATTCCGGATATATTCCATTTTTCCTACGCATTTCATAAATATCTATCTCACTCTTTTTCCAGAGTTTTGCTATATATTTATCGCTGAATCCCATTTTTTTAGCTTCGCAGACCACAGCTATATCACCGATATTTTCCGCAAGCTTTTTCTCCATATCGGTTATATTTTTTATTGAATCAAGGAAGTATTTTGTTATAAGCGTTATATCGTGAAGCTTTTCGGTTGAAAATCCTCTCCGGATAAGCTCAGCTATCGCAAAAATATTATCGTCCCTGAAATCTTTGATATATTCGAGAAGATATTCGTCTGTCATTCCTTCGAATTTCGGAAGATAAAAATGACATGCTCCAATCTCAAGGGATCTTACCGATTTCAAAAGGCATTCTTCAAGATTAGACCCTATACCCATTACCTCTCCGGTTGCTTTCATCTGCGTTCCGAGAGTATTCGGCGCACTTGAAAATTTATCAAACGGAAATCTCGGAAGCTTTGCGACAACATAGTCAAGCGAAGGCTCAAACGCCGCGTTTGTATTTGCTATTGCTATATCCTCAAGAGCCATTCCCACCGCTATTTTTGCAGTAACCCTCGCTATCGGATATCCGCTCGCCTTTGAAGCAAGTGCCGATGAACGCGATACGCGCGGATTTACCTCTATAAGATAATATTCGCTTGATTCCGGATTAAGAGCAAACTGTACGTTGCATCCGCCTTCTATTTTGAGTTCACGGATGATCTTTATTGCGCTGTCATTAAGCATTTTAAGATCATGATCATTAAGTGTCATTATAGGCGCTACAACTATCGAATCTCCTGTATGTACTCCGACCGGATCAATGTTTTCCATGCCGCATATTGTTATCGCATGGTCATTTGAGTCGCGCATAACCTCAAATTCTATTTCTTTATATCCCTTAACGCTTTTCTCAACAAGTACCTGATGCACCGGCGACATCTTAAATGAATTAAGACCTATACTTTCTAATTCTTCCTCATTGTTTGCAAATCCTCCGCCGGTTCCTCCAAGCGTAAACGCAGGGCGCAAAACTACCGGATATCCTATTTCCGCCGCCGCTTTCTTCGCCTCATCAAGATTATATGTTATTTGCGAAGGAATTGTCGGCTCTCCTATCGACTGGCACAGCTCCTTAAAAAGCTCCCTATCCTCCGCACGCTCTATGCTCTCGCTGCTCGTGCCGAGAAGCTCTACGCCGCATTCCTTTAATACGCCCTTTCTTTCAAGCTGCATTGCAAGATTGAGACCTGTCTGTCCTCCTATTCCCGGAACTATCGCATCCGGTCTTTCATAACGCAGTATCTTTGCTATATATTCAAGTGTCAGCGGCTCCATATATACTTTATCAGCTATTGTTGTATCTGTCATTATCGTTGCAGGATTTGAATTGCAAAGCACTACCTCATAGCCTTCTTCTTTCAGAGCAAGACACGCCTGAGTTCCCGCATAGTCAAATTCTGCTGCCTGTCCTATTACGATAGGCCCTGAACCTATTATCAGTATCTTCTTTATGTCCGTTCTCTTTGCCATTTTATTTCCTCCCAATTATTTATTTATGTTTTATTTACTTTTCCATGCGATTTTTCCGCCGCTTACAGTTAGAACACATCTTCCGTAAAGCAATTCTCCCTTAAACGGCGTGGAATGTCCGCAAGACAAAAACTCTTCCGGATTCACTTTATATTTTTCACCGAGTTTCCATACCGAAAATCCGTTTTCCTCTATACCGAAACGCCTTCGAGGCGCATAACACATAAGATCAATAAGTTTTTCAATATCTATTATGCCAGGTTTTACAAGATTTGTATACAGCGCAGAAAAAGCAGTTTCCAGTCCTACGATCCCGAATGCACTTTTTAAAAGTCCTCCAGATTTTTCTTCCACTGAGTGAGGAGCGTGATCCGTCGCTATCATATCTATTGTCCCGTCGCATATTCCTTCTATTAAAGCTTGTCTGTCCGCCTTGCTTCTTAAAGGTGGATTCATTTTCCAGCTGCCGTCCTCTTTAAGATCGTCTTCGCAGTATACAAGATAATGCGGGCCCGTTTCACAGGTTATATTTATTCCCCTTGCCTTTGCTCGTCTTATTATATCCACGCTTTCTTTTGTCGATATATGGCAGACATGATACGCGCATCCGGTTTCGTCCGCAAGCTCTATATCACGTTCTATCTGGCGGTATTCACTTTCCGAACTTATTCCGCGGTAACCGTGCAATTTTGCGTAATTCCCGTCATGTATACATCCTCCGCAAAGCAACGAATTATCCTCGCAATGCGCCGCAATTATCTTTCCTTCCCTTTTCGCCTCAAGCATTGCGGCCCGCATTAAATCTTTATCCTGCACTCCTTTTCCGTCATCCGAAAAGGCAACCGCTTCTTCTGCCATTCCATGCATATCTGAAAGCACTTTTCCTTTTTCTCCCACAGTTATTGAACCGTATGGGTGAACTCTTATCACTGCGCTATTTTTTATAATATCAGTTTGTACTCTCATGTTTTCCGGACAGTCCGGAACCGGATTAAGATTCGGCATTGTACAAACATCGGTATATCCTCCGCGCGCCGCTGCACGGCTTCCTGTTAAAACAGTTTCTTTATATGAAAAGCCCGGCTCTCTGAAATGTACGTGTACATCGCAAAAGCCGGGTAAAATAGTATATTCTTTTATATCGCAATCAAATAAATCAACATCACAAAATGTTGTTTTAAAAATATGTGACAAATACTCTTCTGAAATGAACGAATGATTTATTTCCTTGAATTTTTCAAATGCAGCATTTGTATTTGTCATTTGCGGTTCCTCCGTTTAAATTAAAAAATCTTGCCGTCAGGGCAAGATAATATACGGAAAAAGGACTCGGATAACCTGCCCCAAAACCTTATGACTCAATCTTGCCGATATCACGGTATCGCTCTTAAAGATCAAATTTTATATAGTATATCATTCACTTCCTTTTTTGTCAATACAAAAATTTGACAAATTTCTGAATTTATATCGCCAAATTATTAGTAAATTGATAAACTTATTTCTTAAAGATCTTTTACACTTATAATTGCCCACAGCTCTCTGCCATTTTACTATTATAAGTACTAATAACCGAAAATTTGTTCTTGACAATTTGAATTATTTATGCTATAATAATAGAACAAAAGTTCTATTATGCGGTCGGGATATTATATACGTCATTATGCGCCGTAACGCAGCGGTCAGCAGGCGGAAATATAATTTGAAATTTAAAGGAGAATTTATGATAAAAATTACTGTATGCGGTCAAAGCATATCCGGAGAATATTCGCCGGCTGCAAGTGACAGCATAGATTACATTTCCGCATATTTTTCTTTTACCGATGACTGGGACGGACTCGACAAAACCGCACAGTTTTCACAAGGTGAAAATACATTTAACGTTATTCTCGAAAGTGATTTCTGTACGCTTCCAAACGAGCTTACCGACGGTAAAGTACTTGTTTCTGTTTTTGGTCAGGAAGCCGGAGGTACAAAGCGCATTACTACTATTCCCTTCGAGTTGCATATCCGAAAATCAGGATTTTGCTCCGACGCTTCTTCTCCTATCCCTCCTACACCGGATCTTTACTCTCAGCTGCTTGACAGAATAAACTCTGAAATAAGCAATATACCCTCAAAATTATCTGAGTTTGAAAATGATTCGGGATATGTTACTTATTCGGAAATTCCTTCGAAAATTTCGCAACTTGAAAACGATTCCGGATATGCCCTTCAAGCTGACATACCAGAAAAAACCTCGCAGCTTGCAAACGATTCCGGATATATAACTCCCGGTGATATTCCCGGATATATAGCTACCGAATCGTATGTCAATGACAAATTATTAGAATATCTTCCACTTACAGGAGGCTCTATAAGCGGAAATCTTTCAATAGGAGAGGCGTTAAGCTTATCACACGAAGATAACGGATATGGGCAGTATACATCAACAATTAAAGGGTATTACGGTGGAGGCGATACGTTAAATTTATATACATATTATTTAAATATGACAGGGTATAAATCAAGAATAAATTTTGACAGTAACGGTATTTTAATTGACGGTTATGAAGGATCAGGGGAAGTAAGGATAAAAGATATTTCTACGCCTATAGACAATGCTGATGCCGCAAACAAGAAATATGTCGACGATAAATATACAGTTTTATCACAGTCGGAATATGACGCAATAACAAAAAAAGAGCCTGATAAAATATATTTTGTTTATGAGGATGAAACATGATATACAAAAACGGAAAAATAATTGTTCCCGAATTGCATGGGAAGAATATAACACATGCTTACTATAACGGTCATTATATCAACGTTTCAAAGAAACCAGAAACATGGCAGGAAATACAAAGAGCAGTAAGAAACGGAACTATACGCAGGTACTTTAATATCGGCGACCAGCTTACATGCAGTCATTCGGAGTTCGGCACGCTTGTATGGGATATTATAGGATTTGACCATGATGTACCGGCTGATACAAATTATACCCACAGTATGACACTTGGGCTTCATGATGTTTTAAATCGAGCTATGAAGTTGAGTGAATCTCAGGCTACTTGGTATATTGATGAGAACACATATCCGCAGGGATTAAGTGCAGGCACATATTTCTTCACGCTTCCGGAAAATTACGCTGTAGCTGACGGCGGCGGCAAAACATATAATTTTACACTGACAAACGCTGTACCAGTAGGCGGGCAAATACATTTTGATTGGTTGCAGAATAAAAATGCGGCTGATTGCAAAATTTTGACTTACACAAGTCCCGAAGAAAAAGAATACATAGAGGAAGTCGGAGTTACAGAAGGCGAAGGCGGTACTGCAATGCCGGCTTTAAGCACTACAAGTGTAACGAATAATACAAATGCAATACAGCGTACAAGATTCGGAAATTCAAATTGGAGTCAGTCAGTACTCAGACAATGGTTAAATACAAATTCGGACTCAAACGCTTGGTGGGAAGCAAAAACCGTATTTGACAGATCTCCGGATATATCAAGCAACGGTTTTCTAAATGGAATTGATTCTGATTTTTTAAATGTTATAGGAAACGTTACTAAAAAAACACAATTAAGTATATCTGACGGATACGGTTTAGATATTTCGGAAGAACGTTTCTTTTTGCTCTCGCGTACAGAAGTTTATGCAGGAATAGAAAGAAGCGCGGACGGTCAGGAAGGTGACACATATGAATATTATGGAAATGGACGTTCTGATTTAACCGCCCCGGGAACTGAAGCGGACACTAACAGAATAAAGACAAAAGACGGATCAGCGGTTATTTGGAAATTGCGAACACCTTATTATTCAACAGGAAGCAATACAAGACAGATTTCACAAACTGGAGCATTGGGTCAAAATGCCGCAAACCGTGATTTTTATATATCAATGGCTTGCTGTATTTATTAAAGAAGGCATATTGCAATGAATTATAAATCAGGTGCATTACTTTCCCCAAAAGATAAACGCGACTGGCAAATATCAATGTGTATGGATATGCCGTCAGGAAGCGGAAAGGAAGTATATCCCGATGAATATACGGTTTCATGGTTCCCCGAAAAAATGAAAAATCAGTTACAAGTCAATTCATGTACAAGCTTCGCAACTGCTTTAATATTTGAATGTATATATCATAAGATTACCGGAAATAATCATGATTTTTCAATAGGTTATACTTACGGTAACAGACGTGAAACAGAATACAAAGGCGAAGGTCAGATAATGAGGGATTGTCCGAAAGCTCTATTAAAATACGGAAATGTCTTATCTGATATATATGAATGCCTTGAAGAAGTATCTCCGGTTATTGATTCTTTTGAAAAAAATTACGACAAATATTCAGAATATGCAAAAAAGCTTATATCCGGATATGTGCGATTAAGAAGCGAAGATGAAGTAAAAGCTTTTATCTACAAATATGATGTTCCGGTTTTTGCAAACACAAGGATAAAATATATAAATCCTTTAAGTAAATCCGAAGCCCTTCATGCTATGCCGATAATCGGGTATACAAAAAGACATTTTATATTTCAAAACAGCTGGGGACAGTATAAATGTCCGCATCCGAAAATAGAATATGACAAAATAATTGAAAAATGGGGGATGATACCGATGTTAGAAAAAAATTTCACAGATGTAAATAATGACCGTTGGAGCGCAAAAGCTATTCAGGCAGCGGCAAATGACGGAATTATACAAGGGTTTCCCGATAACAGTTTTAAGCCCGAAGAAGCAATGACAAGAGAACAGGCGGCGGCGCTTTGGGAACGTATGAAGAGATATTTTGAAGAAAACTACGAAAAGAAGGTAAAATTATGATTTCCCCATTTTATGGAAGGTTCAAACTCACAAGTCCGAGAGGATACCGGGTACTTAACGGATATGAGGAATATCATAAAGGGATAGATCTTGTAGGAATTGACAGCAATGAAGTAAGAGCAATCGCTGACGGACCAGTTTATACTTTGTATGAAGAAAACGGCTTTGGATATTACATAAGGCAATATCTTGCAGACGGGAGAAGAATATATTATGCACATTTATCTACTTTCAAAGTACAAAATGGAGAGAAAGTAAAAAAAGGCGATATTTTAGGAATAATGGGAGCTTCCGGAAAAGTTACCGGAACACATACTCATCTTGAACTGCGTCCCGAAGGATACGGAAATGAAAGTATTGATATATGTGATTTTACTGGAATACCAAATATTACTGGCGAGTATGAATATTCACAATGCCGAAGTTATGACAATACGGTGGAAATGCTGATTGATGATGGTATTATAACCGAAGAAAATATAATAAACTGGGAACTTATGCTGTCAGGACAGGCGCCGCTTAAAGCAGAATATGTACGAACGCTTTTTGAACGGTATCATAAAAAAATAAGTTAAAGGAAATAAAAAATGAAAGAAAATATTTTTAAAACAATTATAGCAGCGGCCGCTGCTGCGGCCGCTGCTTATTTCAAACTATTGGCATTGCCATTATTGGTATTGATTGTTACAATGGCAACTGATTATATAACAGGAATGATAAGCGCTGGACTTCACGGGGAAATCTCAAGTAAAAAAGGAATATCCGGAATACTAAAAAAAATATGTTATATATTCGGAGTAGGAGTCGGAATAATCGTAGATTATATATGTAATTCTTCTCTTGCTATATACGATAAATCCGGCGGAGCGTGTTTCTTTGGTGTTCTTGTAACTGTTTGGCTTATACTCAACGAAACAACAAGTATTCTTGAAAATTTAAATGAAATAGGAGTTCCGCTTCCTAATTTTCTATATAACGTGATTCAACAGCTTAAAAACAATACCACCAACAATACAAATACAAGCAACAGCAACAAAAAATAAACGGTTTTGCTACTGCCATTTTCAAAATTATTAAAAACACTCCGAATTTGAAAACTCTGTCCTTTTGAAACGCTGAAATACTTACGCGTGATAGCTCCGTGTGTTAAACACGCACTTTATCTTTTTATTTACTTAAACATTATATAAATTTTAAAACAGGTCGCTGACTATAATAAGCGACCTGTTTTTTAGATTTTAATAATTCTGTGTGAAAAACTAATAACTCTATACGCAAATGCCAAGACATACAGAAATTTTTACCTCTGATCACTAATTGAAGCGCTGCTGTTGCTTGCCTCTAGAGCTGAAAGCGGATCATACGGTGCTCCGGTCGTAGTGCCTGCAAGCAGTGCAATATCAACCGCATTTGCCGGAAGTCCCCAGGAATTTCCTGAAAATACAAATGTCGCCTGATCAACCACATACCCTCGCGTATTATATGCTACATTATCCATAATAGTTCCGGTTGAGCCCGGATTCAAGTATGCCGGCTGACGCAAAGTGTGAAATACATTATTTCTTACCAAAAGATTCGTGGCGTTTCCTTGCGTAACAAAACCCCTATTAACTACCCAGGTTGAAGAATCGCCGGCTTGATCCGGTCCGTAAATCATACAGTTTAAGATTTGATTCCCGTCGCCGGACACCTGTATAAACTCAACAGGATATGGATTATCGCTTGTCATTGTAAGTCCGTCTATCGTATCATCGCCGCCATTACATAAAAATGGTACGACTGGCGCCTCAAGCAAAATTACCGACCCTGCATATCCCTTTAATCTCACCGCTTTTCCAATCAAGGTACAAGCTGTCGGAAGCGTCATTGTACTGTTTTAGCTGCTTCTCTGCCTGTTTCAAGGAATAGGATAATCTTTTGCTTTCCCCGTTGATAACAGGCGCGTTGTTAATCCGTTCAATTTCTTCTGCAAGCTAATCTACAAGGGCAATTTGCATTTGCAAAGCTGCCAAATCCGCGTTTTCCAATTTATCCTGCCGGATAGAATGTTTGCTGCAAATCTTTTTGTCTGTGTAGCTGCGGCAAGAATAGTAGGCAATATTGCGGGCGGTTTTTCGCCGCATGGCTTTTTGACAGTCCGCACAACGGACAAAGCCGGACATTAAATAGACTTCCTGTTTGCCCGGTGCCGTTCTTGTATCGCGCTTATGTAGGGCTTGCGCTT
>CALWBE010000017.1 GCA_944375955.1 uncultured Clostridia bacterium
TGTCTTATGAATTCAGCCCCAACATTCCGGAAGGTACACGCTTCGACGGTCAGACTTTCAGCATACTTATAGGATCTACCGGCCAGACAATGTATGCCGAAGAGGAAAACTCTGATCTTATCAATGATACGGTTTACCGCAGAAACGCTCTTATTGAAGAGCATTTTGGAATTGATCTAAACATAGTAAAAACTAATGCTGCAGCTACCGGAGAAGGGCAGAAAGAGGCAACTGCAAGATTCCGTTCACTTATTGAGACGGGTGACAAGACATATCATGCCTTCATGCATGTTCAGCATACCGGTATGCCGCAGATGATTCTTGAAAAATATTTTGTAGACTGGAACACTTTGCCTTACGTTAACCTTGATGAGGAGTGGTGGTACCAGAATATCACAAACGATCTCTGCTTCGGTGATAAAATTTATGTAATGACCGGTGATTATGCGCTTTATATCGATAGAATTGACTGTCTCGTATTTAACAAAGATATTTTCGATGAACTCGACCTTGAATATCCTTATCAGGATGTCCTTGACGGAACCTGGACATGGGATAAATTTGAAGAGCTCGTAGCTCTTGGTGCCGACGACTTAAACGGCGATGGCATCATGAAGTATGAAGACGATCAATGGGGACTTGTTGGATGGTCGCCCGAGCTTTGCTATGCGCTGCTTATATCGACAGGATATTCTCCTCTCGATAAAGACGCAGACAATATGCCTGTGCTTAACCAGAATATAGACGATGCTCATGAAAAATACGGTCGCATAATCGATCTTTTCGCCGACGGTCAAAAAGCTTGGTGCGAAGGAACCGATTATGATTCGCAAAATAAAACTTTCACCGAAGGCAGAGCTATGTTTAAAGATACCTTCCTCGGCGGCGTTACAGGATTTTCTGAAGTGGAATTTGATTTCGGTATAATTCCTTATCCTAAGTGGGATGAAAATTCAGAATATATGAACCGTTCTTCTAATATGACGGCTCTTACATATATTCCGGTAACAAACACCGAACTTAATCTTACAGGTGCCGTTCTTGAAGAGCTTGCTTTTCAGAGCGCTAAAGAACTTACTCCTACATATTTTGACAAGGTTCTTACCGTAAAGAGCACAAGAGATGTAGAATCCGAAGCCATGCTTCCTATTATAAAGGACAATGCACGTTTCCTCTATGACGGATATGCCCCCAGCATACACACAATGGTATTCAGCAAAAACAATACATATGCGTCTGACTATGCCGCTGCTCTTCCGACATATCAGACAGATCTTGAGGAAATGAGAGAATTGCTTCTTTCTGAAGAATAATTTGGAAAGTTTATTTATTAAACAAAATATTTTTCGCTCTGTATCGTCGTATTTGCTTTATTATGCGTAATGCGGCTTTCAGATATAATTTTATTTTTAGGAGGTAAAACTAATGAAAAAAACAGCAGTGTTTTTAGCTGCTCTTCTTCTTGCTGCAACCCCGGTATCGCTGCTTTCTTCTTGTAATAAGCAAAGCGATGATAAGCAGCAGGAAAATCCGCAGTCAGGTACAGAAAATCCTGACGCCGATCCGCTCGAGCAGGCTTACAGCCCTAACGTGCCTTCGGATCTTAAATTTGACGGTCAGACTTTTAGCATGCTTATAGGATCTACCGGCCAGGTAATGTATGCTGAAGAGGAAAACTCTGATCTTATCAATGACACGGTTTACCGCAGAAATGCTCTTATTGAAGAACGCTTCGGAATAGACCTTAACATTGTTAAGACAGGCGTTGACGCAACAGGCTCCGGGCAGGCAGAAGCTACACAGCAGTTCCGTACTCTTATAGAGACCGGTGACAAGACATACCATGCTTTCATGCACGTTCAGCATACCGGTATGCCGCAAATGATTCTTGAAAAATATTTCGTAGACTGGAACACCTTACCTTACGTTAATCTTGATGAGGAGTGGTGGTATCAGAATATTACAAAAGATCTCTGCTTTGGCGACAAGATATATGTAATGACGGGCGATTATGCAAGATATGTTGACAGTATTGACTGTCTTGTATTCAACAAAGATATATTTGACGATCTCGGACTTGAATATCCTTATCAGGACGTTCTTGACGGAACCTGGACATGGGATAAATTCGAAGAGCTTGTAGCTCTCGGTGCTGAAGATTTAAACGGTGACGGCCAGATGACTTTTGCAGATGACCAGTGGGGACTTATCGGATGGGTTTATGAACTTGCTCCTGCGCTCTTAATATCAACAGGATACTCTCCTCTTGAAAAAGACGCTGACAATATGCCTGTTCTTAATCAGAATGTTGATGAAGCACATGAAATTTACGGAAGAATAGTAGATCTCTTTGCTGACGGACAAAAATCTTGGGCTGAATCAAACGATCATACCGGTCAAATTAATGTCTTTACCGAAGGCAGAGCTATGTTTAAAGACACATTCCTCGACGGAATTACAGGATTTTCTGAAGTCGAATTTGATTTCGGTATAATTCCTTATCCGAAGTGGGATGAAAATTCAGAATATATGAACCGTTCTTCTAATATGACGGCTCTTACATATATCCCTGTAACAAACACTGAGCTTGAACTTACAGGTGCAGTTCTCGAAGAGCTTGCATTCCAGAGTGCTAAAGAGCTTACTCCTACATACTTTGATACTGTTCTTACTGTAAAGAGCACAAGAGACGTAGAATCCGAAGCAATGCTTCCTATTATAAAGAACAGCGCTCGCTTCCTCTATGACGGATATGCTCCGAGCATTATAGGAATGGTAAACAACAGGAGCAACACCTTTGCTTCAAGTTATAACTCTTCTCTGCCTTCATACCAGGATGATCTTGAAGAGATGAGAGAATTGCTTCTTTCTGAAGAATAAGAAAGATTAAATCAATAAGACATTGTCTAATATTAAAAAATAATATAATAAAAAAGCGGAACAGCAAAATTGTTCCGCTTTTTTATATATAGCAAAAAACAAATATTATTTTATTTACCTTTTTAAACTTAAGTATTTTTCTTATATATCTATCTTATTGACACATACATATTTTTGCTATATAATTTTATCAAAAAACAAGGAGATGTATTGAAAATCATGATAGGGTTTGAATGCAGCTGTAAAAAAGGTTGTCACAAAGCGCCTGTCGACAATTATATTATCGAATCCGGAACAATAAAAAAGCTGAGCTCTATTGTAAAAAACTACTCGTCTGTATTTATCGTATGCGATAAAAATACATATAATGCCGCCGGAAAATATGCCGAGGAAACTCTGAAAAATGAGGGCAAACTGTCCGGCATACTTATTTTATCCGAAAAACCTCTTCCCAATTATGAAACTATAGGCAATATATTAGTTCATGTAACGGATACCTCGGCAGATTCTGATATATTTAATTATTCCCCTCTCCCGGATCTTATTCTCGCAGTCGGTTCGGGAACTATCAACGATTCGTGCAGACTTGTATCATACCGCCTAGGCATTCCTTACGGAATTGTAGGTACCGCCCCTTCAATGGACGGATATCTTTCAGCCGGATCACCAATTCTTTTCGACAATACGAAAAAAACTATAAAATGTACAACACCACGTTTTTTTATAGCTGATACAGATATAATGAAAAATGCTCCTTTAGATATGCTTTTTGCCGGTATAGGAGATATGTTCGGAAAATATACCGGTATTCTGGACTGGGAACTGGCAAGAGACTACCACGGTGATTACTTTTGTCAAAAAATAGCTGACGACGTAATAAGAGTTACAAATGCTTGCCTTGAAAACGGATATAAGATAAAAGAACGCTGCGCCGAAACAATCGGAAATATTGCTGAAGGCTTTGCAGTCACAGGGCTGGGAATGGCTTATACCGGCAATTCTCGCCCGGCATCCGGGGCAGAACATATAGTAGCTCATGCATGGGAACTTGAGGATATAAATGAAGGAAAAACTCCTAATCTTCACGGACTTGAAGTTTGTGAAGCTACGAGGCTTATAGCAGATATGTACCTAATGCTGCACGATCAGACAGATGATAAGCATCTTAAAACCCTTATAGAAAAATATCAGCCGTATTTTGAAAAAATCGAACAGTTCTGCTCAGAAATGGAAATATTTTCTCCTGTGAAGGATCCTGAAAGAATAAAAAACAGCATAATGAAAGCTTTGGGAATGAGAGACAGATATACAATACTGTTTTATTTAAATGACAGAGATCTTTTGGAAAAATATGCAGAGAAAGCCGCATATAATCTTGTTAAACGCCTTTGATAATAATTTTTAATTAGCTGAAATTTAAATAGTTATAAAACAGCTTGTACAAAAACAGAATAAAAAATTTAACAAATCATCTGTTCTTTTTTGTTTTATGGCTATGTACCCGGATACCGATAAAGGTATCCGGCAGCAAGATTCTATTATCTTGAATTATTGAATATCACAATCAAAACCGCTGTCTATATAATTCATTATAAATCTTGCCTTGAGATTACGTTCATGACAGATCGAGCCGCTTTCATCTGATGAAACAGATATATCTTCCGGCAATACAAAATTGATGCCGTGTACAGTTACGTTCCTGCACATCCTGCTTCCGTGTGCCGGAATAGTCATCATCTTCATCCCACGCTTATATTCTATTCCATTGGAGTCTACTTCCGTCAGCATGGCTGCCAGTGCTACACGTCTGTTAGGACAAATATTTTTTAACGTAACATTAAGTCTGACTATGCGCCCTAATGACTGCATCTCAATATCCCCGGCGTCAAACTCAATAACATCATTGCAGCCTGAAACCTGTAAATCAATAGGCGTCGGACATTCTTCAGGATGAACAATAACGCCGCAGTCAACATAAATCTGAGGAGAAGGAAAAGTAACGTTGTTTCCTTCATTGTCACTATAGGAAATATCTTCGTTTACAAAAAGCGTTCCGGTACAAGATCCAATATGACGCACCTCAAATTCCAGTACCGCACCCTCGCTCTGAGTTACACCTAATTCGTCTATATTCCACTTGACAGTCGTCGAATTTATAAGGCTCGCAGTTCCTTTTGTCGGCGACGATAATGAAATGATCTGGAAACACGGAGATATTTTTTCATTTACTACAATACCTGTTGCACCCGGTTTTGTTATATTTTTTGCCAGGTCTTCAAAAAGATCCTCCAGCGCCGCATCATCAGGTGTTATCGCCAAATATGCTGAATCGGGATCAGACGCCCACTCGCTTAGCGCCTGTTCATCAATTCCGCCGTTTCCGGAAAGTCCGATAACGTAAATTATTATTCCCTGCGCTTTCGCTGCTTCAGCTACGGGAGAGGGAGGAGCTCCTGCAGTCGTAACTCCGTCAGTAAACATAACCATTACCTTGGCATTTGAAGAAGCCGGATCAAATAATTGTATCGCCTTTTCAAAAGCGTCAGCATGATTTGTAGATCCACCTGAAACAAGCGCATCTACCTTTGCTTTTAAATCATCTACATCGGTTATAAGCTGGGTGTTCTGAACAGCTGTAGTTGAAAAACTTACTATACCTATCCTGCTTCCCGAACCGATTTGACCGTCTTTGGCACTATCCGTCGCTTCGTCTATTATATCAATAAACTTCTTAGTGCCGCTTTTCATATTTGCAAGCGGACTTCCTGCCATGCTTCCTGAACGGTCTAAAATCAAAACTATATCGGTAGGACTGCTCACTATATCCGGCACTGCCGAAAATGATATTTTTATATTAAACGAATCGCCGCAATCAATGCTGGTTTTATCAATCGATTTATTCGATTTAACTATACCCAATTTGGCCAATTCCTTTCTGAGCTTGTTATTTAAAAGCTCAGTATAATATTATGCAATTATATTATCAGCGGACACTTTTTAATTTTTTTTAAACTCAAATTTTATATCAAAAAACTTCTTTTTACATAATATTTAAAAATATAAAAGTATCCAGCTTTTAAATTCAGAAAAATATTTAAATATAAAAATTAACACCGCTCAAAATATTTATTCGTGCGCGGTGAGTGGCACGCCGCTTCGCCGGATTTTTTATATACAAAATTTAAATCTCCGCAAGAACGCGGCATTAAAAACCGCACACTGATATATAACATCAATGCGAGGTGTGTGACCCGGCACTTCGCCGGATTTTTTATATACAAAATTTAAATCTCCGCAAAAACGCGGCATTAAAAACCGCACACTGACATATAACATCAATGCGCGGTGAGTGGCCCGGCGCTTCGCCGGTGGCTCGCCCTACAGGACTCGAACCTGCAACCAACGGAATCGGAATCCGGTACTCTATCCAAATTGAGCTAAGGGCGAATATAAGCAGGGAGCAAGGTTATGCCCAGGTTATGCCCCCTGTTTTTTTACTTTTTTAAAATTACTTTGCGTATTCTACTCTTCGGCTTTCACGTATTATATTAACCTTTATCTGACCCGGGTATTCCATTTCGTTTTCTATACGTTTAACAATATCACGCGCGAGGAAAACCATTTGATCTTCGTTAACTTCTTCGGGTTTAACCATAATACGTATTTCTCTGCCTGCCTGAATTGCATAGCATTTTTCAACGCCGTCAAAATCCGCCGCAATTTCTTCAAGCTTTTGCAGCCGTTTAATATAAGACTCGAGATTTTCACGCCGCGCGCCCGGCCGTGCCGCCGAAACAGCATCTGCTGCCTGCACAAGCATCGCAACAACAGTTTTAGGCTCAACATCACCGTGATGTGCCTCAATTGCATGTATGACATCTTGATTCTCGTGGTATTTTTTACATATATCAACACCGATCTGTACATGAGATCCTTCTACATCATGTGTCATTGCTTTTCCAATGTCATGAAGTAAACCTGCCCTCTTTGCAAGCATCGGATCAACTCCGAGTTCTTCAGCCATCATTCCTGCTATGTGAGATACCTCAATAGAATGAATAAGTACGTTTTGTCCGTAACTTGTACGATAACGCAGTCTTCCAAGAAGCTTAACAAGCTCAGGGTTGAGACCGTGAATACCTGTTTCAAAGGTAGCCTGTTCTCCAGACTGTTTAATAATGTTTTCAACTTCTTTTCGGCATTTTTCAACCGTCTCTTCTATATGCGCAGGATGAATCCTTCCGTCAGCAATAAGTCTTTCAAGCGACAGACGAGCAATCTCCCTTCGTACAGGATCAAAACACGATATTGTTATAGCCTCAGGCGTATCGTCAATAATAAGATCTACTCCGGTCAACGTTTCAATAGCTCTTATATTTCTTCCTTCACGGCCAATAATGCGGCCTTTCATCTCATCATTAGGCAAATCCACTGCCGATACAGTAGCTTCCGATACCTGATCAGACGCACATCTTTGAATTGCAAGAGATATGATATTTCTTGCCTTTTCCTCTGCTTCCTCCTTGCATTGCTGTTCGATCTCGGAAATTTTCATCGCCGCCTCATGCCTTACCTCGGATTCTATCTTTGAAAGCAAATATTCTTTTGCAGTTTCCGCTGTAAAGCCTGATATCTCCTCCAGCTTAGCTATCTGCTGTGCCTTAACTTCTTCAGTCTCGGCAATTTTCATTTCATATTCCTTAAATTTCTGATTGAAGCTTTCTTCCTTTCTCTCGCAAGATTCTATCTTTTTATCGAGAGTTTCTTCCTTTTGCTGCGCACGTTTTTCTAAACGGGCTATCTCATTGCGCCGCTCTTTTGCCTCTTTTTCCGCTTCGTTTTTATTTCGCAAAATTTCTTCTTTAGCTTCTATAAGAATTTCTTTTTTCTTAGTCTCGCCGGTCTTCAAAGCTTCGTCAACTATACGCTTAGCCTCATCCTCAGCAGATTTTATTGCGGCTTCGGCAATTTTCTTGCGGACAAAAAAACCGATAACTCCGCCGGCCAATATACCGCACAGAGCAGCTATAACGGCAATAATAACATCTTTCAATCAAAGCACCTCCTTTAATTTTTATGTTTCTTGTATACTGCAAATCACTTTGCAGCTATAAAAAACAGGTGCTTATGATACTCGCACATAAATATTAAATTGTAATAATAAAGGGATATTATATTCTATACGCAGTCTTTCACAGCACGAAAGATCCGCGGCTAATTGTAAATAATATTTTACAAGTTTTATTTGTACCGAGCAAAATAAGCACATGGCTTTTTATATGTCACTGCGAACATGACATAAAGACTTAAAAAAAATACACGTCCTATCATAATTCGCTACTATATATTGTATATCTTTATCAACCTTATGTCAATAGTTTTATTTATTTGGCATAATAAAATTTATATTTTGTTATCAATTTGTACATTTTTATTTGATTTTAAAATAAACGCTAATTTTAATTTATAAAAACCAATCTGCTTTGTGTTTTGATATCATTTTTTATTGACTAAATTCTAAATATATTTTATAATTAAAAAAACAGTTTTAAGCAGGATTTTTTATGGAACCTAAATATTACAAAGTAACAAAAATAGACGGTGAATACGCATATCTTCGCGAATATGACAAAGAAAGCAAATCTGAAAAGAATATCAATGATATTTTTATTGCCCTTGCTTTGCTTCCCGAAGGCACCGATATAGGAACTCTCTTAAAAAGCGAAATGTTCTCATATACAATAATTGAATAAATTATAAAGTTTTTATAAATTTCGATCACACCTTAATTTTTCGGTATGATCATTTATTAATGTGTATAAAGGAGATATTAAAATGAACAAAATAGCTGCGGACTTTTCCAAAAATACCGGCAAAATAAAAATAATGCACTCAGTAAACAACGGTCCGGCAGGCTCAGACGTACGAGGTACTTCAAATTTAAAATATTTCCGCGAAGCCGGCATTCCGTATGCACGCAATCATGACGCGGCATTTTATGAAGGATACGGCGGAGAGCATACGGTAGATGTGCACAGAATATTTAAAAATTTTGATGCCGATGAAAACGATCAGAGCTCATATGATTTTGAGATGACAGACACATATATGAAAAGAACCGAAGAAGCCGGCGTTAAAACATTTTACAGATTAGGCGCAAGAATAGAGCACGAGAAAAAAGAAGGAACATTCCCTCCGAAAGATTTCGGAAAATGGGCAAGGATATGCGAGCATATAATACGCCATTACAACGAAGGCTGGGCAAACGGATTCCATATGGGCATAGAATATTGGGAAATATGGAACGAACCCGACTGCTGCAATCCTGATGGGACAAAACCATGCTGGCAGGGAACAATGGAGCAATTTGCCGAATTTTTCGCAACTGTTTTAAAATATTTAAAAACAACATTTCCGCGTCTTAAAATCGGCGGGCCCTCTCTTTCTGTGTGTGAAAATGATGAAAACAATAAAATGATCTTCGACGCCATAAAAGCTGCCGGAATAGTCCCCGACTTTTTCTCTTTTCACGCATATACGGATAATCCAGCCAACTATTACAGATTCGGCGAAAAAGGATACAGCATTCTAAAGGAATACGGGCTTGAAGGCAAAACAGAACTTATACTCAACGAGTGGAATTATGTACGCGGCTGGATAGGCAAAGACTATACCTATTCAATTCGTTCTATAAAGGGTTTAAAAGGCGCTTCTTTTATTGCCGGCACAATGTGTACCGGACAAAAATCAAAGCTTGATCACATGATGTATTATGACGCCCGTCCTTCCGAATGGAACAGTTTATTTGATACCGATCTTTTAACCCCTCTTAAAGGATATTATCCATTTAAAATGTACAATGAACTTTATAAAATGGGCAATGGCTTTTTATGTGATTCAGACAGCGATTGCTTTTACAGTATAGCCGCCGGCTCGGAAGATATGTACGGCATTATGTTTACATATTTCGACGACAATGAATATGCCGAAGCAAAAGAGGCAGAATTAAGCTTTCTTAATCTTCCGGTTTCCGAAAACAAACCTATGACAGCCGAATATTTTCTGCTTGATGGAAATAATGACATGAAGCTTATTCGCAGTGAAAAAATCACTTCAAAAGCTTTTAAGACATATCTTGACGTTTCTCTTTACAGCACATATTTTATACGTATCTCTTCTACCCGGCAGTAACAACAAGCAAAGAATAAACATATATTTTATAATTAAAAAAAATAAATCCGGCGATTAAAAATCGCCGGATTTATTGTATTCATATACTGAAATTTTACTTTTACTCACTCTTGTCCAAACACGATTTTTGTAACAAATCCATTTGTTTCATATGCGCATGACCTGAGAACATACTGAGGGATTACGCAATCCTCTCCGTCGGCAGTTTTAGCAAGTATCTCCGTATAATAACGGTAGTGGCGGTGTCCGGCAAAAATTCCTCCGATTATATCGCCGTTGTTTGTAATAAGCTCATATACCGCTTTTGATGCCGCCGTATCGTTTTTGCCGTTTCCTCCGATATGCGCCGAGCCATAGAAATTATATGTTACCTTTGCGCTGTCTGCGTCCGGGCACAAGCTCGGTACCGCGGTATCTTCCGGATTTCCTGTTCCTAAAGGCTCATGCTGGAATATAAGCACTGTATAACCGTTTTCACGTGCAGTATTAAGATCATTTTCTATAAGTGCAACCTGACTGTCCCAATACTGAGAACAGCCGTTGTCAAGCTGAATACACATAACGCTGCCGTTTATTACCCGCGATGTATAGAACATATCATTAGGCCAGTATTGTCTCAATATTTCCTGCCTCTGTTCAAGAGAAAGCTGGTCGGCATATCCTGTTTCCATATTTTTCGTTACATCATGACCGCCAAGCACATACATCCCCTCGGGATATGGATCAAAGGCTATTCTCTTTACCGTTTCCAACGCTCCGAGCGAAAGGTAATCTATAATATCTCCCGTAACTACCATTTGGTCATACATAGAAGCAAATTCTATCGCCTTTTCCGTGCCCGGCACAGTTGCTCCGCCTCTGCACCACGCACGCGTCTGATTTGTATACTGAACTTCGGCATCATACATATCGTTATCATCAACTACATTTATATGAGTATCGGTAACTACGGCTATTTCCGCTCCGCTTGAAGCTGTTCCCTTAGCAGGAACATGTATCTCGCAGACTTTTACCCCCGATTCGGTAGTATATATTACTTTTCCCTATCTGTAATCCTCTTCAGTAGACGAACTTGATCCGGAAGTATATGCTATGGGCGCTTCCTTTGCAGCAAGTCCTATAGAATTTATCTCTTCAAAGACCTCTTTGTCCTCGGCAGAAAGGCTATAGTCGGTGCGAAGAGCATAATTTGCAACTGCAAAAACTCCCGTTGAATACTGATCTCCGTAATATACTCTGCTGTTTCCGTTTTTATCCGTATATCGTGCGTAAGGTCTTACTGTATATTCCCTTATATAATTTTCAGGCAGAATATCTATAATACATACCGTATACTGAATTGTTCCTGTATTCTCATCATATGAGAAAAGTTTTTCGGCTTTTACAGACTTTGAAGCATATGTCTTGTTTCCATAGCTGTATTCGGTATCTAAAAGAAGTTCGTCGCCGCCTAAATACTTTGTTACGAAAACTACCGATCCGTAATCAGCTGAAGAAAGAACCTCATTTATAAAGCTGTCATTAGTTTCTGTAATAAACCTGAGTCCCTGCTCACCTGTAAGCCTTATCTGTGCTCCGATAATGTCAAATTTCGACTCGGCAAACTGAGCGTACAGCTTATCTCCTGAATTAAGCGTTATTTCATTATCAGTAGGATAATTATTTCCCGACTCATCAAGGCTCCAGCCTAAAAATACACGGCCTTCCGGCTGAGCATGTTCAAGCGACGCTATGTCAAATACCTGTCCGTCAGCATAAACATTAAGCACATAACCGTCATTTATATATAACTGCGACTCGGCTGACATAACGGCAGATATTGCTCCATTATTATCATCTGTCCACCCTGTCGCACCGGCGGGAAGCTTAAGCATTGATGTACTGAAGCCTTTTATATTTTTGCCGCTTGCCGCAGTATAATCGGCCTCGCCTGCGATATAAAGCTGATATTCTCCCGATTCCGGAAGTGTTAAGGTATATCCGGTATCAGAATTCGAATAGTAAACTTTCCGTCCGTCCGAACTATATGCGTAGCAAATATATGACGTAAGTCCGTATCCGAAATTAAGAGTTCTTCCGGAAAATGTTTCAAATACGCCAAAACTATCGGTTCCATTTACCTTGAAATATTCGCCTGTGCTCGCTCTCATAAGAGGAGGAGCTATAGTCAATTTTTGTCCCGTAACATTCACTTCGTCAAAACCCGACGGTTTTGTCATTCCGCTGCCTACCAAAAGCTGAAGATGTTCTGTCACAGCACCGCTGCCTGCTATTACACTGTTTATCGTGCCTGAATAATATCCTACAGTCACTACTCCGCTTGTGCCGGAAAATTCAAGTCTATTTATCTCGGTTCCGTCAACGGATATATTTATACTTTTTTCAGTGTTCTCCCCGGTAATTATAATCCTGTCCGCCGTTCCCCCGATCAACTGAATCTTTCCCGATTTTATAATTATTGTGTCAGCTTCGGTAAAGCTGTCCGCAAATTCAAGCTCAAATCCGTCGTCCTCAAGTCCTCCGGAAATTCCTACATTTTCAAAAACAGCATTTGAAACCGCCGTGAAACCTCCGGTTATCTCTGCCTCTTTTCCGTTAAGCGCAGACGCAAACACAACAGTAAGTTCAGGATATTCCAAAGCTGCCTCACCCTGCGTAACACTTCCGTCTACAAGAAATGTTATATTTTTGCACTCGGCAGCAATCTCGTACGCTCGTCCCACAGTCTTTACGGCTTTCTGGATTGATGAGCCGTCATTAGCGTCGTCGCCGTTTTCGGAAACAAACACCATCTGAGGTATTTTAAGCTCCTCCGCCGGATCATAACTTGTAAAAATAATATCTCCTATATAGAGTTTTTCAGTTTGTTTCATGTCAGTTCGGCGTTGCTTGCTGCCCAGCAGACAGTGGTAGCGGCCCAGGCACTCCATGCGGGAACAATCCAACGGCAACTCATTAGTAGCGAAGGATCAGATAAGCAGGGTGAGGGGCCAGAGAAAA
>CALWBE010000018.1 GCA_944375955.1 uncultured Clostridia bacterium
TGTAATACTTCGTGTCCGTGTTGCGCTTCGGGGGCGCGAACACGCGCTTGTTGATGGAGGGCGAGCCGGGGATGCATTTCCACCGCGCAACTTGAGGCGGTTGTTTTCAGTGGAAAAATCCCCGAAACGCCTGTGTTTTCAAGGGTTTCATAAGGATGTTTTTTAGATTTTGGATTATGCGGTATGGCATTGTAGGTGCTATACCGCATTCCCTTTCCAAAGAGTGACCTTTGAACGGTCAAATTCTCCGATGTGGTTATAGATGATCTCAATTTCCTGTAACCGTCTGCCGCTGCTCTTATCGGGGGCATGAACAATAATCTTGTCAATAAACTCCCGGAGGATTTCAGGTGTCAGCTCGGTCAGGTCTGTATACTTCTTTACAATGGCAAGGAAGCGTTTTACATCTACGCTTTTCTTCTCTTCCTGTTGGAGCTCACTCTGGATTTCATCCGCCTCGGCCTGCAAGGTATGCTGTTCGTCCTCGTAGCCCTTCGACATTTTCATAAACCGCTCGTCAGAAAGTTTGCCAATGATATTATCCTCATAGATAGCGGAACTGGACGGACGCAAACAGGAACTTGTGAAGCAGATAGCCGAGTTGACGGTGGAAGCCATTAGCCCGGAACAGGTCAATCAGATTTCCGGCTACCTCGACACATGGGACAATGTATCCTTTGACGACAAGCGGAGGGTGGTGGATTTGATGATTACCACCGTTGCCGCCACAAGCGACAGCTTGAACATTACATGGAAAATCTGACGGGCGGCACACCTCCCGTCAGACCGTTACCCTGTGTAGTCCCTTGTAAACTGTACTTTATTTACTGCTTAAGAATTATTTAAAATGCGCGTTCGGAATAATACTTTTCCATAAAATAATTTCTCATTTCTATGCCGTTTTTTAAAACTGTATTTTCTTTTAAAACCCTGTAATCATGTTTTATAAAGAATGGCTTTGCTGTTATAGAAGAATATGTCGTAAAACAAAAAACTCCGTTTGACACTGCTGTTTTTTCAAGTTCGTTTATTATTGCGGATCCGATGCCGATATTCTGATAATCTTTATTTACATAAAGCCTATCAAGATACCCATTTCTGTCCATATCTCCAAACCCTGCAATAATTCCGTTATTTTCTGCAACTATCGTATTATTTGATAAAAAAGATTTATCCCATTTATCAAAAATTATACCGGACGTCCATGCGTCAAGCTGCTCGCTGCTGTAATCTTTTTTGTTTATTTCATGAACAGTGTCGTAAAACAACTTTAACATCTCAGGGCAATCGTTGCTGCGGTATTTTCTTAATATCATAATTTTACGCTCCAAATTTTATTTTTACAATTATATATATTTTAACATTTTTTCCCTTGCAATATACTCTTTTTTGTAAAAACGTTTATAGGGGGTATTTTAAATGAAAGCTGAAAGAAGAATGAAAATTCATGTTCTTTTGCAAGAAAAACCATTTATATCATTAAAAGAACTTTCAGAACTTTTTCCTGACGTGACCAGTATGACTTTGCGCAGAGATATCGAGTATTTTGAAAAACAGGGAGAACTTATACGCGTGCGCAACGGTGCACGATCGATGAAATTTATTGCTGCAACCGCCGACAAAAATTACATATACCGTGAAAAAGAAAATGAATCTGCAAAACGCTCTATAGCTTTAGCGGCGGCAGAATTTCTTGAAAAGGGCAGCTGCGTATTTTTCGACGCCGGTTCTACCATAATGCAGTTGGCAGATATTATGCCCGACAAAATTATGAACATACTGACTTCTGGACCAAATATTTCAATGAAGTTAATTCAAAAGCAAAATCCTATAGTAACTCTTATAGGCGGCATCTTAAACCGTGAAAGCATATCGGTCTCAGGTGATATAAGCATTGATGCGCTAAACAGTTTCAGTATTGATACGGCATTTATAGTGCCATCCGGATACTCCAAAAACAGCGGATTTACATGCGGTAATCTGAGTGAATGTGAACTAAAAAAATATGTAGTAAAAAATTCCCGCAGAGTAATTATGCTGATAGACTCATCAAAATACGGAAAAGAATTCCCATACTCTTTCTGTCAGCTTGCCGATATTAATTTGCTGATAACCGACTCAGACAAAAGCAAGTATATGCCCGAAGCCGAACTTAGTGGCGTAACGGTAATATCTACCGGTATTTCCAAAAGTCACGAGCACATTTCTCACTGTATACCCGTTGAAGTATAATACACTTTAGTTATAAAGTTTGTTATAAAGGTTTAAAATACCTTAGCGCTGTTAGATTAGTGACGATACCTTTTTTGACATAATTATTTTTTATTTTGTAAAAAGTTTTAAAAACTATTTACTTAATCTGAAAATTGTAGTAAAATAAAAAGCGGTGCAAAGCACCGTTTTTTTAATAATTATGTAATAATAAAACGAAAAATCACGGAGGCTTTAATGGAAAACAAGCAATACGGCAGCGCATTGGCTAACGCATATGATATATTGAACGACGGAATAGATTATCATATGTGGGCAGATTTTATTGAACAGTGCATTAAAAAATTTTCAAATATACCTGTTTCAGAAATATGCGAAACCGCCTGCGGTACCGGCAGTATGGCCTGCGAGCTTGCACGCCGTGGATATTCTGTTACAGCTTCTGATATTTCCGAGGAAATGCTTACTGCTGCTGACGCAAAAGCACGAAGCAATGACCTTTCAGTGCGTTTTGTTTTACAGGATATGCGCCATTTAAAAATGTTTGCCGAAAAGGACATTATTCTTTGCATGTTGGACAGCATGAACTACCTTACACGCCGTGAAGATATGAAGTCAGCTTTTTTAAGCGCACATTCCTGTTTAAAAACCGGCGGTATATTTATTTTTGACTTAAATTCAAAGTATAAGTTTGAAAATATTTATTCTGACAACTCTTATATACTTGAATCAGGCGATATATACTGCGGCTGGGAAAACAATTATAACTCTAAAACTGGTATATGTGATTTTTATCTTTCAATTTTCTCACGCTGTGCCGACGGAAAATATATACGCTCAGACGAGTTTCAGCGTGAAAAAATGTATACAATACGTCAAATGACACGAATTATAAGAGAATCCGGTTTTTCACTGTGCGGAATTTTTGGTTCCTTTGATTTTATTCCGGCAGATGAAAACCATGATGAACGTCTTTATTTTATAGTAAAAAAATGAGAGGTTATTTCTGTGAAAAATAATACAATAACAAGAGCTATGACATCAGATGGTAATGCAAGGATAGTTATAGTAAACACTACTGGAATTACTAATTCCGCAATAAAGTATCACCATCTCTCCCCTACTGCTGCCGCAGCTCTCGGACGATCTCTTGCGGCTGTGTCCATGATAGGCATTTTTTTAAAGAATCCGAGTGACAGCGCCACATTATCCTTTTCCGGCGACGGCGTTTGCGGAAAAATCATTGCAGTATCAGATTATGCCGGAAATGTTAAAGGCTATATCCAAAATCCGTCTGCCGATCTCCCTCCAAATTCTATGGGTAAACTCGATGTAGCAGGCGCTGTCGGTCAAGGTTCTATGAGCGTCGTAAGAGATATTGGAGAAAAGGAACCGTACATCGGTGTCACCCCTATTGTATCCGGAGAAATCGCTGAAGATATAACAAATTATTTTGCTACCAGCGAGCAGATACCTACAGTATGCGGACTGGGAGTTCTTATCGATACCGATCATTCATGCAAGGCATCGGGAGGATTTATGATTCAGCTTATGCCCGGTGCAGATGAAAATTTCATTTCTGAGCTTGAAAAAAGAATGACTCTAGTTTATTCGGTATCAGCTTATTTTGACAGAGGACTTTCAAATGAAGAAATAGCAAAAGAAATACTGGGAGAAAAAATAAAATTTGACATTTTTGATGAAAACGAAATATCATATAAATGCGACTGTACGCGACAAAGAACTGAAAACGCCTTGTTTAGTCTTCCAATTTCTGATATAAACGATATGATAAACGACGGAAAGCAAATTGAAGTTTGTTGCCGCTTCTGCGATAAAAAATACATTTTTACTATTGATGATCTTAAAAGAATACGGGACAATCACATATGAAAGAAATACTGGAAAAAGAAAATAAAGACAGCTTGTCTGCAATAGAAAAGCAAGAAGAATATGCCTATAAAGTACGCTGTATCCTTGAGCAGGCAGAAAAACTGCGTGGTAAAAAGCTTAGCGTATGCGTTATTACTTTTGGATGTCAGCAAAATGAGGCCGACAGTGAGAAATTAGTTGGCCAAGCAGTTTATATGGGGTATGATAAAACCTCAGACCTGGATGATGCCGATCTTATAATTTATAATACTTGTGCTGTTCGCGAACATGCTGAGCTGCGCGCTCTTTCAAGGACAGGCTCTTTAAAACATCTAAAGAAAAAAAATCCGCGCCTTATTATAGGTCTGTGGGGTTGTATGGTCACACAGGATCACAGGATGAATGATATAAAAACAAGATACCCATATGTGGATTTTGTTGCCGGAACAAATATGCTGCACCGACTGCCAGAAATTTTATACGATGTGCTGTCAAGCCATAAACGCAGATATTATGTAACAAATGAACCGGCTGATACCGTCGAAGGAATACCCGTAGTACGCGAAAACGACATAAAAGCCTATGTATCCATAATGTACGGCTGTAACAATTTCTGTACCTATTGTGTAGTACCTTACGTTCGGGGCCGTGAAAGAAGTCGTTCAAAAAACGCGATAATTGATGAGGTGCGTCAGCTTGTCTATGACGGATATCGTGATATTACACTTCTCGGTCAGAACGTGAATTCATATCGTGATCCTGAATATGAAAACGGGAATTACGGATTTCCGGAACTTTTGAATGAAATATGCAGCATAGACGGAGATTTTAAAATACGCTTTATGACATCCCATCCTAAAGACGCATCTGATAAACTGATAGATCTTATGGCACATAATTCCAAACTTGCCCGTCATTTTCATCTTCCCCTGCAGTCTGGAAGCTCAGATATTCTCCGAAAAATGAACAGAAAATACTCGGCGGAAGAGTATTTGCAGCTTGCTTTAAAAATAAAAGAAAAAGTGCCGGGAATAGCTTTGACTACAGACATTATCGTCGGTTTTCCAGGTGAAACCGAAAAAGATTTCGAATGTACTCTCGACATGGTTCGCGCCGTCAGATTTGATTCTATATTCGCTTTCATTTATTCTCCGCGTGTGGGTACCCCCGCTTCAAAGATGGATGATCCGATATCTCATGAAGAAAAAACCGAACGTATGGCAAGGCTTCTTGAACTGCAGACAGAAATATCTGCTGAGATAAACAAGAATTACGTTGGCAAAACAATAACTGCGCTATGTGAGTCACATTTTCCGGCGGAAGAAGATTTTTACACAGCAAGAACATCTGAAAATAAAATTGTATTCTTTAAAAAATTAAATAATAACAGTGATTTATACGGGAAAACTATAAAAATAGAAATAACCCGCTCCACCCCGGCAAGACTTTACGGTGAATACAGCGGAAAATAGTTTAAATTTTAAAAACTGAAAGGCAGATTTATAAATTATGGAAATTATTGAACTTTCAAAAAAACTCGGCGAAGCATTAAGAAGCAGCGACGAATTTAAAAAGTATCAGGATGCACGTGAAAAGTGCAGAGCAGATAAAGATCTTGAAGCAAAAATAAACGAGTTTAAAATACAAAAAAAGGTTTATGACACTGAAAATGAAAGAGCAGATCATGACGAAGACATGCTTGCCGCAATTAAAAACAGACTTGACACACTTTATGAGGAAGTGTATTCAAAAGATATAATGAAGGAGTTTACTGCTGCAGAAGATAATTTTAACATTCTTCTTAACGCCGTTAATATGACCATAACTTCTTATATATCTGAACAGCCTTACTCTGCTCAGGGAGAGTGTACACATGACTGCAGCACATGTCATGGATGTCATTGAAAGCTTTAACGATGTTTCATTTAAATAACAATTTTATGTTCTTACATTATTAGAATTGTTTTTATAAATTATCTATGCAAACTATCACCCGGAGGAAATTAAAAGATGCCATACACGCCAATGATGCGGCAATATCTTGACACTAAAGAGAATTATAAGGATTATATACTTTTTTACCGTCTCGGTGACTTCTATGAAATGTTTTTCGATGATGCAATAATTGCTTCGCGAGTATTAGAGCTCACACTTACAGGCAAAGATTGCGGAATGGAAGAGCGTGCACCTATGTGCGGCATTCCATATCATGCAGCCGACCAGTATATAACAAAGCTTATAAAAAACGGTTACCGTGTGGCAATATGCGAACAGCTTGAAAATCCCGCAACTGCTAAAGGTATTGTAAAACGCGACGTTATACGTATAATAACTCCGGGTACAGTAACCGAAGGAAGCCTTTTAACAGACGGGAAAAACAATTATCTCTGCGCCGTATACATTGACGGACTGCGTGCAGGTATTGCAGTAAGTGACATTTCTACCGCTGAAATATATGCAACTGATTTTTCTGATGGCGATCTTAATTTAAAACTTATGAATGAAATGGGTATCTACGCTCCGAGCGAAGTAATACTCAATCTTCCGGCTGACTCCTGCAAACAGCTTCGCGATTTCATAAAAATAAGGCTTGGGGCAAGCCTGTCGTCCGGAGATAAAAATCGTTTCAAAACCGATATCTCTATGCTTTGCAAACAATTCGGCGAAGGATTTATGTTCCGTACCGGAATAAATGAAGATTCCCCTGCCTTGCCTGCGCTATGTGCGCTTTTGTCATATCTTGTTGAAACTCAAAAAACAGATCTATCATTTATAAACAAAATTACATATTACAGCAATGAGCAATTTCTTGAAATCGACGTAAATACACGCCGAAACCTCGAACTGTGCGAGACAATGCGCTCCAAGGAGAAAAAAGGTTCACTGCTTTGGGTGCTTGACAAAACAAAGACGGCTATGGGAGCGCGTCTGCTGCGCAAATGGATAGAACAGCCTTTATTGTCTTGCAGCTTAATAGAGCGGCGTCAGAAAGCCGTAAATGATCTTTATTGCGACATGATAACTCGCGAAACAATTTCTGAAAAGCTTTCAAAAGTTAGTGATCTTGAACGGTTAATGACTAAGGTTATATATAATACAGCTAACGGTCGTGACCTTAAATCTCTTGAATCAACTGCAAAACAACTTCCAACTATAAAAAAAATGCTTTCAGGTTTTGAAAGTTCAGAAATGGCTGAGCTTTATCAAAATATCGATACCCTCGAAGACATTGAAAAAACAATTTCTCAGGCTATTGTCGACGAACCTCCGTTTTCCGTACGTGAAGGCGGTATATTCAGAGATGGTTATAATCCGGCAATAGATGAGCTGCGTTCTATGATGGGTGAAGGAGAAAGCTGGATAGTAAAAATTGAACAGTCGGAACGTGAAGCAACAGGGATTAAAAATCTTAAAATAGGCTACAACAGAGTTTTTGGCTATTATATTGAGGTAACAAATTCCTACCGTGATATGGTTCCTGAAAGATACATAAGAAAGCAAACACTTACCGGAGCTGAAAGATACATTACCGAGGAACTTAAAGAGATGGAATCCCGCGTGCTTGGAGCAAAGGACAAGGTTATAGCTCTTGAATATGAACTGTTTCAGAAAATACGGGAATATATTGCAGATAATATCTCAAGAGTCCGTTCTACTGCTTCCTCACTAGCCCGGCTTGATGTTTTTGCTTCACTTGCAGAGGTTGCAAAAAAGAACAATTATATCTGCCCCGAAGTTGATTATTCAGATAAAATCTATATAAAAGACGGAAGACATCCTATTGTGGAAACCTTTCTTCCAGAAGGAATGTTTATTCCCAATGATGTAGACCTTGATTCAAAATCACGCCTTATGCTTATTACCGGTCCGAACATGGCAGGTAAATCAACATATATGCGTCAGTCAGCTCTTATTGTACTTATGGCTCAAATGGGATCATTTGTTCCCGCAAAAGAAGCAAGAATAGGAATTATAGATAAATTATTTACACGCGTCGGCGCATCTGACGATCTCGCATCCGGTCAGTCAACATTCATGCTTGAAATGACTGAGGTCGCTTACATTGTAAAAAATGCTACTGCAAAAAGCTTTATTATTTATGATGAAATAGGACGCGGAACATCAACTTTCGACGGAATGAGTATCGCCAGAGCGGTGGCTGAATATACAGCCGGAAAAAAGCTCGGTGCAAAAACAATGTTTGCTACCCATTATCACGAACTTTGCGAACTTGAAGAAACCTGTGACGGAATAGTAAACTACAATATAGCGGCAAAAAAACGCGGAGAAGAACTTATTTTTTTGAGAAAGATAATAAAAGGCGCCGCTGACGACAGCTACGGTATAGAAGTTGCAAAACTTGCAGGTGTTCCGAAAGAAATAACACGACGCGCCGAAGTAATACTTGATAGCCTTAACGAAGGGAAAAACATTCCGGGCGGGAAACTCGCTTCAAAAAAACAAGCGTCTGACGACCTCCATAACGGTATGGTATCATTTGAGGATTTGTCTAAAGATAATATAGCTGAAGAGCTGAAAAAACTTGATATAAATACTTTAACACCTATCGAAGCTATGACAAAACTATATGAACTAAAAAATATGTTATGAAAACAGCATTTTTGAATCTATCTTAAAATAAAGGCGGTGAATAAATGGCAATAAATATTCTTGACAAGCAGCTGTCAAATCTGATTGCTGCAGGTGAAGTCGTTGAAAGACCGGCTTCGGCTATTAAAGAAATGCTTGAAAATTCTGCAGATGCTGCAGCCCACCGTATCACCGTTGAAATTAAAAACGGAGGTGTTTCATATTTTAGAGTTACTGATGACGGTATTGGAATGTCCCGCGAAGATCTTCCGAAATCAATAATGCGTCATGCTACAAGCAAAATAAGCACCTCATCTGATCTTTACGCAATCTGTACATACGGATTCCGGGGAGAAGCACTTGCCGCCATTGCTGCCGTTTGTGATCTGCGAATACTGACAAAGCGCAGCAATGACGCTTTTGGCAGTGTTTTGCATGTAAACGGAGGAGAAGTTTTAGAATGCGGAGATGCTGGATGCCCTGACGGAACTACAATTGCCGCTTCAAATATTTTTATGAATGTTCCCGCAAGAAGAAAATTTTTAAAAAAAGATTCTACAGAAGCAAGCGCCTGTCTTGCTGTTACCGAAAAATTTGCACTTTCAAGACCAGATATCGCAGTAACATTTATCTCCGACGGTACAGTCAAGCTTAAAACCGCCGGCGACGGCATACTTAAAAATACCATTTACTCATGTTTAGGTAAGGATTTTGCCTCAAAGTTGATCGCTCTTGATTATGTTTATGAGGGAGTAAAAATATCAGGATTTATCGGCAAGCCGGAAACCGCCCGTCCAGGCAGAAGCATGCAGAATTTTTTTGTTAACGGGCGCTTTGTGCGTTCTGGCACAATATGCGCTGCCTTGGAAGAGGGATTCCGAGCTTTTTGCCCTTCAGGCAAATTCCCAGCCGCCGTTATATTTTGTGATCTCGATTTTTCAAGGGTAGATGTCAATATACATCCTGCAAAAACCGAAGTCAAATTTTCCGAAGAGAAAAAAGTCTTTGAGGCTGTGCTTTTTGCCGTACGAACAGCTCTTAATTCAGGCACATCATTTTCAAATTATCCTGACACCGCAGAACAGGGCGAGTTTATTTCTCAAACAGTTAAAAATAAAAACTTTACAGAAAAAAAATTGTACGAACAAAAATCAGAAAATAAAAATTCCGTTTTCAGCTCCCCTTCATTGCCGCCGGACAAAATTGCCAAAAAAATTGGGATAGATCCTGAGTCACTTTGTCGTTCTTACTCGGAGAATATAAAACTATCAGGAAATACAGATTATAACAAAAATAAATTAGATCCTCCTGATTTTAAAAATGCTTTTTCTGAATATATTACAAACAAAGATTCATCTTTTTATAATAATACTGATAAAAAAGGGCAAAACCTGTTTGTCCGCTCCCCTATTCCGGCATCAATGGATATATTTGCGCCACAGCAGACGCCAATTTATTCTGAAGAACCCAAAAATACTGAAGAAAAACAAATATCGCTTGAACTTCCGTCTGACACTTCTGTAAAAAGTGAATTTCGTGTTATAGGTGAATGTTTTGATTCATTTATACTTGTGGAAAAAGATTCATCACTTTATATTATAGACAAGCATGCCGCCCATGAACGTATATTATACGAAGAAATAAAACATTCAGCTAAAAATATTTCTTCGCAAATACTTCTTGAGCCTGTAAGAATAATGCTTTCTACAGAAGAATACGCCGCGGTATCTGAAAATGCGGAATATTTCAAGGGGACAGGCTTTGATATTGATCTTTTTGGTGCAAGAACAATAATTGTAAGATCGTTTCCCGAACATATAGACAGCCGCGATCTTCAGGATATTTTTCATTCAATTGCAGAAAAACTTGCTCAGGGCAACGGACACGCTGCTGGGGATATATTCGACAAAGCACTGTTTACAGCAGCCTGCAAAGCCGCCGTAAAAGCCGGACAGCGCAATTCACTGTTTCAGGATGAATATATTGCCGAGAAAATCTTTTCCTCTGAAGCAATTCTCTATTGCCCGCACGGACGTCCGGTAATCATAGAATTTTCAAAAGAAAAATTATACCGTGACTTTAAACGCACATGATCATCCATGAATACGTTTTTTAGTTATATTTTCTGTTGACATATAAATGAAAGGATACTGTTAAATGTATAAGTTGATAAAGCAGGAGGGAAACGCCCGTCTCGGAGAATTTGAAACCGTACACGGAATCATCCACACTCCGGTATTTATGAACGTCGGCACTTCAGCTGCTATAAAAGGCGCTGTTTCTACCGGAGATCTTATGAACATAAAATGCCAGGTTGAATTGTCAAACACTTATCATCTCCATATTCGCCCGGGGGATGATGTCATACGTGAAATGGGCGGTCTGCATGAGTTTTTTAACTGGCGCAAACCAATACTTACCGACAGCGGCGGATTTCAGGTATTTTCTCTTGCCACTCTTAGAAAAATCACCGAAGAAGGTGTTTTTTTCAATTCGCATATGGACGGGAAAAAAATTTTTATGGGACCTAAAGAGAGCATGCGAATACAAGCCAATCTGGGGTCGACCATCGCAATGGCTTTTGATGAATGTGTTGAAAATCCCGCAGAATACAAATACGCAAAAAATTCAAGCGACAGAACTGTACGCTGGCTGAAAATCTGTAAAGAAGAAATGAACCGCTTAAAGACCGAACCTAATGCGATAAATCCTCATCAGCTCCTATTCGGGATAAATCAGGGAAGCACATACCGTGATCTCAGAATAGATAATATGAAAAGGATTGCCGAGCTTGCTCTTGATGGATATGCTATAGGGGGTCTTGCAGTAGGAGAAACCGCCGACGTAATGTATGATATAATCGAAACAGTAGAGCCTTTTATGCCTAAGGATAAGCCCCGTTATCTTATGGGTGTTGGTACACCTGCAAATATTCTTGAAGCAGTTTACCGCGGAGTTGACTTTTTTGATTGTGTAATGCCCAGCAGAAATGCACGTCACGGCAATCTTTTTACATGGAATGGTCATATGAACTTAAATAATAACAAATACGAGCGCGACAAGCGTCCGCTTGATCCGGAGTGCGACTGTCCGGTATGCCGTAGATATACACGCGCATATATAAGACATCTTTTTAAAGCACGCGAACTTCTCGGTATGAGACTATGCGTGTTGCATAATCTTTATTTTTACAATACTTTAATGGAAAAAATCCGCGATGCTATCTTGCAAGGCAAATATGAAAGTTTTTACAGAGAAATGACTGTGAAGCTGTCTAAGAGAGTAGATGACTGAAAAGTTTTTATTATTTTTAAACTATTTGCGTATTATAAGGTTTTGTTCACAGTCACTTCACAATAAAATGTTATTATATTTTTCGTTCGATTTATAAATAAACAGGAGGATATAATTTAAATATGACAAATTTTAGTTTTACACATTTGCTTGAAGCTCAGCAAGCAGCATCAACCGGAGAAATGCTTTTAAGTTTTCTGCCATTTTTGCTTCTTATTCCGATATTTTATTTTTTAATGTACAGACCGCAGAAAAAACAAGAAAGAGAAACCGCTCAAATGCGAAACAATCTTATCATCGGCGATGAAATTGTGACTATCGGCGGCATTATGGGCAGAATAGTAAAAGTGAAAGAAGATTATGTCGTTATTGAAACCGGCAGTGACAGAACTAAACTTAAGATACGCAAAACAGCTGTAGGTTCTGTGGAAAAGAAGTCTGATCCTGATGATAAAAAACAGCCAGCTTCTTTTAAAGTGTCTCAGCCGAAGCCAAAGGACGACAATGAAGAAAATTGATTCTTCCACACAAACACACAAACTATTTTTAGTTCTTTTGTAAAATAACTATGTAAAAGTGCTTACATTTTCGTCATACAATAAAAGTTCTCCGAATATGATATAACATAAAATATTATGTCGTATTCGGAGAATTTTTTATGTCAAAAACAAATGTCAGTAAGCAAAAACCTATAAACTCAAAAAACGTTTCAACATCAAAAAAAGTCATTTCGGGAGGATTATCAAGTAATCCGGTATTTGTTCTGATTTTTGCAACATTTGCCGGCATAGTAGCATTAGCCGTTGCCACAGCTGCTTTTTCATTGCTTCTCGGGAAAAGCAGCGATCCCGATAAATTCATTTCAGCAGCAGCTGTAATATCTACTGTTGTTGCCGGTTCTGTATGCGGGTTTACTTCCGCAAAGCTTTCAAAAAAAGCTTTGCCTTGGAGTGTTTTATCTGCGCTGTTTCTTATAGTATCATATCTTGTTATATCATTGTTTTTTGACAGCAGCGATGCAAATAATGATATGCTTTTCAAAACTATAATACTTATTTGTTTGCTCGCTTCTTCATGCGCAGCCGGAATACTTGCGGTACCCAAAAAGAAATCAAACTCCTTAAAAAGGAAAAGAAGATAATTTATACCTATTATTTTATTTGTCAAATACCCCGCCGGAAACAAAAGTGAGTTCCCGGCGGGGTAAATTTTTCTTATATCAAAAATAATATAATTAAAATCCAAAAAATCTCTTTGTATTATAATAACTTATATCTGAAGCAATTTTCCCTGCCGCCTCAAAATCATTTGGATATTCTCCGCGCTCTATCATTCCTCCAATGTAATCGCACAAAATTCTCCTGAAATAGTCATGCCGTGTATATGACAGAAAACTCCGTGAATCGGTAAGCATACCTATAAAATTGGCAAATACGCTTTCTGCAGCATAAGTTTTCATATGTTCTCTCATACCTTCTAAATGATCATTAAACCACCATGCCGCACCGTGTTGTATTTTTGACCGTATGCCGTCGCAATTTCCTTGGAAGCATCCGCAAAGAGCATCTATCGCTGCATTGTCTGCAGGATTAAGAGAATAAATTACCATTTTAGGTAATATACCATTTTTATCAAATTCATCAAGAAGCCTTAACGCGTTTACCGTGCATTCGTATCCCGCTATTGTATCAAAGCCTGTATCTGCACCGAGTTTTTCAAAAGCGCGTGTATTATTGTTTCGAATAACACCGTAATGTATCTGCATAACGATATTCCGCTTTGAAAACTCACTCGCGAAGAATACAAGCATGTATGTCTTGTATTTATCGCATTCATCTGTGGAAATCTCTTCCCCAGACAAAACTTTTTTCAATATATGGTCTACTTCAGAAGAATCTGCAGGAGAATAAGGAATATATCCCATGCCATGGTCTGAAGTTTTAAAACCGTTTTCCTCAAAATAATTTATACGCTGAACATATGCCGTAAGTAATGAATCAAGATCTTTTATATCGATTCCAGCCGATGGCCCTAAAACATCTTTTAAGTATTCGGCAAAACCAGGAAGCTCAATGTTAACTCCCTTATCTGGGCGGAATGCCGGAAGCACACGAGTTTTAAATGTGCTGTCCTCACTTATCATTTTGTGCCATTTAAGATCGTCTGCAGGATCATCGGTAGTGCATATAGTATCAACGCCTGAAGACTCAATAATATCTCTTACTCTGAAATTACCGCTTGTGATTACTGAATTACATTTTTCCCATATCTCATCGCAGCTCTTCTCAGATAAGGGCTGGGTAATTCCAAAATATTTTTTTAGTTCAAGATGCGTCCAGTGATAAAGAGGGTTTCCTATAAGCGACGGCATTGTAGATGCCCATGCACGAAATCTTTCATAGTCGTCTACTCCTCCCGTCACGTATTTTTCATCAAATCCACATGCTCTCACTGCTCTCCATTTGTAATGATCTCCGTAAAGCCACGCTTCGGTTATATTTTTGAAGCTGATATTCTCGGCGATCTCCCGCGGATTTATGTGACAATGATAATCTATAATAGGCAGATCCTTTACATATTCATTGTACAGCTTTTCCGCAGATTTTGTTGACAAAAGGAAGTCTTCTCCGATAAAATCTTTCATTTTATACCTCCGTATTTTTTTATTTAGCTCACATTCTTTTTAACAGTATATCATATTATACTGTCATTCTGTCATTTATCCGCCAATATACCGCTATCTGCAATATAAAAATAAAGTTTTATCATAACCGATTAAAATATTAAATATTTATTATATGATAAAGTGACTTTGTCACTGAAAATAACTTTGAGTTATATTATAATTTTTAAAAATTCTGAAACGGAGAATATTATGAAAAAAAGAAAAGCTGTCATAACAGAGTCAGAATGTGTAGCCTGTGGATGCTGCGTTAAAGTATGTCCTAAAAAAGCAATCTCTGTATTTAAAGGTATGTATGCCGAGGTAAATACTGACTTATGCATCGGATGCGGGGCATGCATGAAAGAATGTCCGGCATCAGTTATATCTGTGGAGGTATTCGAATATGAAGACAAAGAAAACTAAAAAATGGTATGATTATTTGTGGATTGCTTCTACACTTTATCTGATACTCGGCTTTTTTAATATACTTTTTGCTTGGCTCGGTCTTTTGTGCTTTTTTATACCGCTTATGATTTCTATTATTAAAGGAACAAAAACATATTGCAACAAATACTGCGGCAGAGGACAGCTGTTTGAACTTCTCGGAGGCAGGTTCGGTTTATCACGCAGAAAAGATATACCGAGATGGATGAAGTCAAAAGCATTCAGATATGGCTTTTTAATATTCTTTTTTGCAATGTTCTTTATAATGCTTTGGAATACTTATTTGGTATTTGCCGAAATAAATGAATTAAAACAAGCAGTAACACTTCTTTGGACATTTAAGCTTCCCTGGCACTGGGCATACCACGGAACTCTTTTCAGTCCAGGTGTTGCGCAGTTTGCATTTGGATTTTACAGTATAATGCTTACATCAACAGTTTTGGGAATTGTCACTATGGCTCTTTTTAAGCCGCGTTCATGGTGCGTTTACTGTCCTATGGGAACTATGACTCAACTTATATGCAAAACTAAAAACAAATATGTGACTAAATCACTGAATAAATAAAAAACAAATAATAAAATATAAATACAAACAAAACATTACTTAAATGTAAACGAAAGGAACAAATAATATGTCAGTTTTAAATGTAAATAAAAATAATTTCAACTCAGTAAAAAACAGCGAAAAAACAGTGCTTCTCGATTTCTACGCAGACTGGTGCGGTCCGTGCCGTATGGTATCTCCGATAGTAGATGAAATATCTAACGAAAGATCTGATATTTTAGTCGGAAAAGTTAACGTAGACAATGAACCTGAATTAGCCGGAGCTTTCAACGTAGTAAGCATACCTACAATAATTGTCATCAAAGAAGGAAGAATAGTAAATTACGCAACTGGAGCTCGTCCGAAAGAAAATATTCTTTCTCTTCTTTAAATACTAAGACACAAGGGCGCGCAAACGATTCTTGTCGATAAGTTTTATACCTTCGCTTCTTGACGATTCAACAAGACCTTCAGATACAAAGTATTTTAGCATCCTTGACACCACTTCTCGAGCTGTCCCCATATATTTTGCAATTTGCTCATGAGTAAGTTTTATCGTATCTGTACCGTTTTTTGACGACTCATCAAGAAGAAATATAGCAAGGCGCCTATCAAAGCTCATAAATAAGATTTGCTGCATTACCCACATAACATCGGAAAATCTGCTTATAGCTGTTTCCAATGCAAAAATCTTTATTTCTGGAATTCGCTCGGAAAGCCTTGCAAAAACAGATCCGCTTATTAAAATACATTCGCTGTCTTCTTCCGCGTCTACTGCGACATCAAATGTTATTGACTGTATTACGCAGGAAGCAGACAGCATACAAATATCTCCGGGGAAAAGCCGATAAAGTGTAATCTCTTTTCCCTCCTCTGACATCATATAAAGACGCAGACTTCCGGTTTTTACAAGAATAACTCCAGTGCATTCTTCGCCGTCATGAATATTTGTGCCCTTTTTATATGTGACTTCTTTTGAATTTTCACAAATTGCTTTCCGATCTTCATCTGAAAGATTATTCCAAAAAGCAAATGATTTTTTTAAATAACTTATTTTATCTATTCTATCCATATAAGCTCCAATGATTATATATTTTTGAGGTGATAAAAATGAAAACTCTGATTATCGGCGGCGTTGCCGGCGGTGCCTCTGCGGCAGCAAGATTGCGCAGATTAGATGAAAACTGCGAAATAATAATACTCGAGCGAGGAGAATACGTATCTTTTGCAAACTGCGGACTACCTTATTATATCGGCGGCGACATAAAAAACAGATCCGATCTCACCTTGCAAACCCCGGAAAGCTTTAAAGCAAGATTTAACATAGACGTACGTGTAAATAACGTCGCTACTGCTATTCATCCGGATATAAATTCAGTAAGCGTAACTGATTTGAGATCCGGCAAAAGCTATGAGGAAAGCTATGATTACCTTATTCTGTCACCCGGTGCAGAACCTATACGGCCAAATATTGACGGTATAGATAATGAAAAAGTATTTACACTTAAAAACATTCCTGATACTATTAAAATTAAAAATTATATTGAAAAAAATCATTCTAAAACCGCCGCTGTAGTGGGAGGCGGATATATCGGAGTTGAAACTGCGGAAAATTTAAAAAAATCCGGGCTTGAAGTAACATTAATTGAGCTTTCCGACCATCTTATAGCGCCGCTTGATTTTGATATGGCGGCTGATGTACACAGATATATTAAAGATATGGGTATAAATATTGAGCTGAATAACGGAGTAACTTCAATCGCTGAAAAAGGCAATAACTTAAAAGTAACTTTACAGCGTGGCGAGCTTTATGCCGATATGATTTTACTATCTGTAGGAGTAAAACCTGAAACAGCTCTTGCAAAAGAAGCCGGAATTTCAATAAATAAGCGCGGAAGCATAATAGTTGACCGACGCATGCAGACTAACTTTAAAAATATCTATGCTGTCGGAGACGCCGTTGAAACAACTAACTTTATAACAGGCGAACCGGCATTTATTCCGCTTGCAGGGCCTGCAAATAAGCAAGGACGCATTGCAGCAGACAATATATGCGGCATCCCCTCTGAGTATAAAGGAACTCAAGGATCTTCTGTTTTAAAAATATTTAATATGACCGTTGCAACAACCGGACTTAATGAAAAAAGTGCCGAGGCAGCAGGAATATCTTATGACAAAACTTACACCTATTCAGCATCTCATGCAACTTATTATCCCGGAGCTTCAAATATGTCAATAAAAGTTCTTTGGGACAAAAATACACTGCGTCTTATTGGAGCTCAAATCGTTGGATTTGAAGGAGTAGACAAGCGCATGGACGTGCTTTCTGCCGCTGTAAGATTCGGGGCTAAAGTGACTGATCTTACCGATCTTGAACTTTGCTATGCACCTCCTTTTGGAAGTGCAAAAGATCCTGTCAACATGGCCGGATTTGTTGCCGAAAATGTAATTTACGGTAAAGTAAAACAATTTTTCTGGCACGACGTCGATTCCCTTCCCAGAGACGGCAGCGTAACATTGCTCGACGTACGTACTAAAACCGAAACAGCAAGAGGCATGATAAACGGATTTAAAAATATACCCCTTGACAATCTACGCCAAAATCTTGATTTAATTCCAAAAGATAAACCGGTTTATGTACATTGTCACAGCGGACTTAGGTCATATATCGCATGCAGAATACTTTCGGGACGTGGCTTTGACTGTTATAATTTGGCGGGAGGTTGGAGACTTTACGAATCAGTAATAAATGAAAGAAAAGTTCCTCCATATATTTGCACTCAATGCAAATAAATCTAAACAGTAAATATAGATCAACTTAAAAATGTCTTTAATAATTTTTATTTTATAAACATTATAATATAATTTAATGAAAGCGCATCTGTTACCCAGATGCGCTTTTTTCAATGAACACAGTTGCCTCCGCAGCCGTTCCCTCCACAGTTGTGTCCCTCATTATCATGATGATGCTCGCATTTGACATTAGGGTTGTATTCAAGCTTTGAAGAAAGAAATGCTTCTACGGCATCATCACATTTACCTGAAGCTCCTCCGTAAAGCTTTATCCCACAATTTTCAAGCGCAGCCTGCGCTCCGCCTCCTATGCCTCCGCAAATAAGAATATCGATACCCATATTCTTTAAAAATTCTGCTAAAGCCCCGTGCCCTTTTCCGTCTGTACAGATAATTTTTTTATCTATAATTTTATTATTACATATCTCATATGCACAGAAACTTTCAGTGTGTCCGAAATGTTGAAATATAGTTCCGTTTTCATTTGTTACAGCAATCTTCATAACTTCTTCTCCTTATATAGAGCCGTTTTACGGCACATCAAACTATATAATATTATATCACTTTTTTCATACAAGTCAACATTATTTATGAAGCATAAAATTACTAAAGCCCTGTCTTAAATTCACCTTTTTTGTCTTAAATTTTTGTCAAAAAACTCGCTATCTGTTGACAATTGCCGATTTTTTAATAAAATAGTCTATAAATAATGTAATTATTATTGTAAAATAAAAATTTATTAAACTTGTTAATAATATTTGAAAGGATTTTTTACTCATGAATAAATACGAAATGAATTTTGATCAGCGAAATGAAGCTTTAAAAGATTTTTTTGGAGGGCATGAGGGTGAGGAAATAACCGAGCAGATGTTTGGAAGAATACTTCAGTTTCAGGAACTTATGTTAAAATACCGCTGTGCTATAAGAGAAATTACAACAAAGTTAGAAATCTTAAACGATGAACTTTCACATACATCAGAACATAATCCAATTGAAAGTATACAATCCCGTGTTAAACGTCCGTACAGTATAGCAAGAAAGCTATCAAAAAAAGGGCTTCCGCTTACCGTAGAATCTATCGCTGAAAACCTAAATGATGTTGCAGGTATTCGTGTCATATGCCCTTTCATCAACGATATTTATTCAGTTGTAGAAATGCTTTTGAATCAGGATGATGTGTTTCTTATTGACCTTAAAGACTACATAAAAAAACCTAAACCAAACGGCTATCGAAGTCTTCATTTGATCATAGAAATACCGGTGTTCTTTTCCTCAAATAAAGAAAATGTTAGAGTAGAAATACAAATACGTACAGTAGCAATGGACTTCTGGGCAAGTCTTGAGCATCAGATACAGTATAAAAACGATACATCAGACGTCCAAAAAATATCATCAGAATTAAAGGAATGTGCAGACATAATTGCTGATACTGACAAAAGAATGCAAAAGCTAAGAGACTTGATGTTCCCAAAAACAAAATAATAATTGACACCGAAATTATTTAACAACATAGTTTTATTGAATATAAAAAACGGAGTTTTGCAAAAACAGCAAAACTCCGTTTTATATTCTTTAATAAAAAGTATTAGACTTTCTTTTTTCCTAACATAGCTTTAAGAACAAACATTGTTCCGATCATTATTATAATGCTTAACGGAAGCATTACATACCAATTCGGAATAAAACCGGCTGCAAGATAACATATAAACGACACTGCGGCACATGTTATTGCATATGGGAGCTGCGTTGAAACATGATTAAGGTGATTAGACTGCGATCCCGCAGAAGCCATTATAGTAGTATCCGATATAGGCGAACAGTGATCTCCGCAAACAGCGCCAGCCATACATGCTGATATAGCAACTATACAGATTTCATGTTCAATCGTACCACCGAATACCGCAAGCACAATAGGTATGAGAATACCGAATGTTCCCCATGAAGTTCCTGTTGCAAATGAAAGTCCAACTGCAATAAGGAAAACTATTGCCGGCAGGAAACTTACCGCCTGCTGCGCGTAATTTCTCACAAACTCCGCTATAAATACTTTGGCGCCTAATGAATCCGTCATTGTCTTAAGCGTCCAAGCACATGCCAAGATCATTATTGCAGGAACCATTGCCTTGAATCCTTCGGGAATAGCTTCCATGCATTTTTTAAATGAAAGAACTCTTCGGCATATAAAGTATATAACACTAAATATAAGTCCGGCAAACGAACCTAATACAAGGCCAACCGAAGCATCGGCTCCGGAAAATGCATTTACAAAATTGTGATATCCTTCACTGTCAGAGCTGAAAAATCCTCCGGAATAAATAAGTCCGAATATACATGCTACAATAAGTACAGCAACCGGCGCAAGCAAATCGGCAACTATTCCTTTTTTATTTACGTCTGAATCCTCAATCGCCTTGAACATCTGTGCATCTTCAGAAGTGAAAAGATCTCCTTTTTGCGCATTCTCCTCGTGTTTTTTCATAGGTCCGTAATCAAACTTCATAAGCGCAAGCGAAAACATCATTACAATTGTAAGTATAGCGTAAAAATTATACGGAATAGCTCTTATGAACAGTCCGAATCCGCTTATCTGCTCCTCTGAAACAAACCCGGCAACAGCTGCTGCCCATGACGAAATAGGAGCTATTATGCATACCGGCGCAGCAGTCGCATCAATAAGATATGCAAGTTTTGCACGTGATACATTAAACTTATCCGTAACTGGACGCATTACTGATCCCACAGTAAGACAGTTGAAATAATCATCCACAAATATAAGTATTCCAAGGAAAATCGTCGCGCATTGCGCGCCAACTTTGGTTTTTATGTGTTTTGTCGCCCATCTTCCGAATGCAGCTGAACCTCCAGCCTGATTCATAAGCACGACTATCGCTCCAAGAACTATTAGGAAAATTATAATACCTATATTATATGAGTCGGCTACCGACGCAACAAATCCGTTTGTAAATGCATGATCAAGCGTTCCGGTAAAATTGAAATTAGAATAAAGCAACGCACCTGAAATTATTCCTATAAATAATGAGGAGTATACTTCTTTCGTAATAAGCGCAAGTGCTATCGCTATTATCGGCGGAAGAAGTGAAAGCCATGTATCAAAATGCTTTACGCTGTTTTTCTTTGCTGCAAGAGCTTTATCAAGCAATTCATCAAAGTTTTCCATGTCAACGTTGTTAGAATAGTTATCGATGAAATATGCTCCTATAGCTTCATAGTTTTCAGCGTTTTCGGCATTTGGATCAAAATCTTCTGCCGACGCAAGAAATGCAGCTGCAACATCCTCAGCATCTTCTGCGTCAGGATTAAAGCTCTTTTCACCCGAAAGATATTCCGCTGCAATATCCGAAACATTTTCAGTTTCAGTAACAACTGCCGTGTCTTCCGGCGGTGCTGTTTCCGCGTTTACAGGCAACAAAGCCGACATAACCGCGCATACAAGGAACGCTGCGAGCGATATCGCCCACATTTTGCGTGTTTTCTGAGAAAACATCTTATTTCTCCTCCATAAAATAATAATAAAATAAGAAAGCTGTATCACAAACAAAGAAGTGATACAGCATGAAACCAGAAATACTTTCAATAAACAGCTTGACATTATTCAGAACTCCGATTAATTGCGATAGCACTCCACATTTGTGACAGTTGACAGCATGTTTTGCTGACAACCAGCCAATATTCTCTTTAAAGGCATAAGAATACTGACTTCGGCACTTATTCCTTTCGCTTCGGGGCAAATGCCTTATTCTCCTCGCTACTAATAATAAAAGTGCGCCTCTATCCAAATCCTTTTACCGGATCTTATTGTGTATATTATCACATAATTATCACATTGTCAAGCTTTTTAGTATATCTTGCAAGATTATTATTACTTAACATTTACAAATTTTAAGCATTTTCTATAACTATAAGTAAAAAAATTTTAAAACGTTAATGTTAAAATTTCAATTCCGGCAATTTTATAAAGCATTTAATGTCCGGAAGGCTTCTTTTCTATCATATCCTTTTCAATTATAAGATCGGAATACAGCAACGCTGCGAACACTGTTCCCAAAGGGATTAGAGAAAACCAAATAGCTCTTACGCTAAATATTCTGCATAATACAGTCCCCAAAACTACTCCAATAACAAATATTATCGTCATTTCAACATGCTTTATAAATTTTGCACGGTGAGATTTGTCTTTTGATCTGAAATGTGTTATTTCTTTTGCAAGTCCGACACCTATCTGCCTTACATGATTTGTTGCAAACGTTGTTGCTACCGGAGTGCCCTGTGCCTGTCTGAATGTATTATACTGCATTGACGCTATAAAATTTATTGCTACTTGCGAAATCTGAACAGGCGCCCATTCCGGAACAAAACCAAGTATTATAACAACAAGCATTTCTATTAAAATCAAAACGGTGTCCCAACGTATAGATAAACGGTGTTTTACCGGATTAGGCAAAAGCTCTGAAATAAACGCTCCCATTATATATGCGCTTATCGGAATTATATAGTATAAAGCCTCATTCAGTTTTCCCTTTCCTATCGCTAGTCCCATTAATACAATATTCCCCGTCTGTGCATTGCAAAATACGTTTCCACGCAGCAAATATGTATATGAGCCGAAAATACCGGCAACAGCTATCAATATAAAATAAATCCAGTTTCTTTCGCACATTAAATAGTACGTCTTATTTTTATCTTTTAAATCATTCATCTCAAATTGCGCTCCGCCCTATTAATTTTTTACCGTTTTCCATTTCCACTTCCATATCCGTTTCCATATTTGCTTCCATTTCCGCTTCCATATCCGCTTCCATTTACATTTTCAGAATTATCTACGCTTTCGGTCTCTCCTGATATCATATCTCTTATCTCTTTCATAGTAAGACTTTTAACATCTTCTACTGTTATATTCGGATATGCTTCTGCCAGTTCAAGAAATGCTCGGTATTTACCGAAAGAAAGTCCTGCATTGTGTGCGTTTTCTATATCCTCACGGCTGGTTATACAGTATATGTTGTCAGAACTAACTTCGGTTTGAGAAGATATGCAATCCTGAATTTTTTGAGCTTTTTCGTCTGAAATTCCAGCAATTGTAACTTCAAAAACACCGTTTGTCTCAATAATTGACTTAACGGCATTATTATTCATAACTGTGTTGATTGCATCAGGATACTCCATATTTTTTATATTAAGCTGTTCTGCAAGTTGTTTACCGTCATCACTATAGCCTTTTACTGATATAACCCTGTCATAGAGATTTATTTCAAGCTCTACTGAAGGATTTATATCCAAACTTATTGCCGCTACAGGAATAGTATATGAAAAATATCCTCCTATTCCTAAAAAAAGAACAAAAACACATGCTGCTGCAAGTATTCGCTTTATCTGAGCGCCGCTGCTTTTTACATGACAATTTGCTTTATTATATATAAAACTTTTAGTATCTGTTTTCAAAGAATCTTCTGCATGAATTTTGTCAAAAGCAGCTCTGATTTTTTTATCCATCTTCTCAGCCTCCCAACTTTTCCTGCAAAAGCTTCACACTCCGTCACCATTTTCGTCAGAATAATTTCTTCCAAATGCCGATACTGTTGCAGCTCCTACCATTCCAACACATAAAATAAGAGCGCATGCAAAAATTGATTTTAATGTCCTTTTCATAAATATTTTCTCCTTTCGGTTTTTAAAACAGTTTGTTCCTGTCTGCTTATAATACGATTGAAAAATAAAAAACCATTCAGTTTAAGAAAATATTTTCATTAAAATTTTTAAAAAAACTATAAAAGAGATTGTATCAATATAAAAGCACCTCGGTAAGAGGTGCTTTTATGCTGGCGGAGAAGGAGGGATTCGAACCCTCGAACCGCTATTAACGGTTACACGATTTCCAATCGTGCGCGCTCGACCAGCTACGCGACTTCTCCATACGATATAACGTTGCCTACGTAATGCGTAAACAACGTTAATATGATATCATACTACTTTGTTTTTGTCAATAGATTTTCAATTGTTTTTGTTAAAAATCATCTATTTTATTGCTGAACCTTTAACCCAAGTCAAAGATATTTACAGACTGTTTATAACAGAAAGATACTTTCTCACTTTTTCAGTAACAGCCATAAAATCATTTTCGTTTTTATAAAGATTCACTTCGCTTGCCTTTACAATTCCCGATCCTATCCCTACTCCGCAAACGCC
>CALWBE010000019.1 GCA_944375955.1 uncultured Clostridia bacterium
GAAAGCCTGTACACAGAAATGTACGCCATAAAAGATGAACTTGAAGATGCGGAAAAGACAAACGCGAAGCTGGATACAGCGGTGAACCGGATAGACGAAATGACCACTGTTATGTACGGACTGAAAAACCATCCGGTAGAATATGACGAGCAAATCGTTCGCCAGCTTATTAGCAGCATCAAGGTAGTCTCCGCAGAACAAATCCTTATCCTCTTCAAAGACGGTACTGAGATGACGGCAGACCTGTAAAACAAAAAGGAAACAAAGATGATTTATATATTGAGTTGTGTTTGGCTTGATTATATGGTACAATATTTTCAGTGTAAAAACTGTGTGGGTTCAAGTCCCAAGACAAAAAAGTGCGTGGCATCTTTTTTAGTCCCTGTTTACACCAAAAAACTCTGACAGCGCTTAATTGCGTTGCCGGAGTTTTTTAGTTTTTTCCCCAGCAGAAGCCTGTTTTGAGCTATTTTTTATTCTCTTCCGTTGAGAGCCGGGAACTTTTTGTTTTAATATTTTTTCCTGTGGTCTATGGCTTCAACAGAAAAAATTTCAACTAAAGTTTAACCGTTTTTTGCTGTTTCGGGAAGTATTTCTATACGTGCAGTTCCATCATAAAAACAAGGTCAGGCATCGCTTTGTCTGACCTTATTTTTTTACCCACGATGTTTTTGTTTTACACGGTAAGTTTACTGCTGTTCCTTTTTTAGAAATATGTCTGCCAGATATTCCGCATTTTGCCTATCTGCCGCCTGAATGACATGGGCATACAAATCCGTGGTAGTGGATGTTTGCGCATGACCGAGCCTTGCGGAGATGGTTACACTGTCAACCCCCTTATAATACAGCATGCTTGCCATGGTGTGCCGAAACATATGAGGTGAAATGTGCGGCAACCCATGCTTTTTTGAAAACTTTGAAAGATAGGAAGTAACACTTTTGGGATTCATGGGTTTTCCGTTCTCCTGTGTAAATAAGTAACCGTAATCGGTATAGTACCCCTCAATCTTTTGTATTTCTGCGTCCTGCATGATTTTGTATGCCCGCAACAAATCCATTGTCTCGTCGGGGACACTGATGCAGCGTTCGGATTGCTCGGATTTAGGAGTATCCATGTAAATGCCGTGTTCGACTGTGTATAGCAGATTTCCCGATATGTTTATCTTGTTTTGCTCAAACAGAATATCCTCCCACCGCAACGCGCATACCTCGCCTCTTCGGGCTCCGGTCAACAGCAATAGATCCACCAAAACCTTCCACTTTGGTTTTTCTTGTTCAAGCGCTTCGCGGATGGCAGTAATTTCCTCCGGCTGAAAGTATTTTACCTCGGGCTTTGCGCGTTTGGGTACCTCAGCAAATTCCGCAACATTGTACGGAACGAGCTGCTCTTTTTTTGCTTGCGACAGTACAGAGGAAATAAATCGGTGATATTCAAGGATTGTTTTTCCGGACAGTTTTCCACCTGTATTGAGATTCATCCCCGGTTTGGAAAGCCTGGTGTAAAAATTGTTCAAATCCTCAGCGCGCAGATCTGTCAGACGTATATGCCCAATCTCCGGGTAAATGCGTTTCGTAAAATATCGGTATCCGGAATCGGTTGTCTTTTTAATGGTTCCCCGTGTTTCTTTGAGACCGAGAACATATTCGCAGTAATCTTCAAAGCATCTTTTATCGGAGGATTTATGCCCCTGTTTGATTTCATTTTCATACACCGCCGCAAAGGCTTCAGCCTTTTTAACAGCCAATGCTTCCGACCATTGCGGTTGAACCTTGAATGTTGTGATATGTGGCTTTAATTGTTTACCTAAAGCATTTCTACCACGGTATACTCGTACAGAAAAAGATACCAACTTCCCGTTTTTGTCACGTCTTGCCTGAATATTTGCCATACGATCACGTCCTATGCACACAGATTCCCGGTGGGGTGATTCAGAAGATCACAGAGCAAATGGACATTGATTAAAACTTTGGAGTGAATTTTGATGTGAGGAATTTTATTCTGCTTGACAAGTACTCTCAAAGCGTGTTCAGGGATCATTCCTGTTTTTGCGATAGCTCGAATGGATAAAAGCTGAGGTAGTTTGCTGTTTGTCATGTTATAATACTCCTTTTCTTTTTTGTTTTTGGGATACAGCCGCCCGAAAAACGTGCGGCTGAGAGAAAAACAGTTGTGTAGCAGCAAATCGGAAATAGACGTCTCCAAATGTGTTTGTCTCCATTGTAATTATGATAGAAATATCTCTGAGATAAATGTCATTTATGACTGTTTTTCCTGTAATGTCATACACCGCCAACAGGTAACTTTCCGCCGATACGTCGTTGCGCCAATGGCTTAAGTGGAAAACCGACACCGCCGTCAGGGCAAGACGGTCATAGGCGGTGGGCAAGCCGTGTTTCAATGCAAAGCGCTTGTTTTCGCCGCGCAAGAAATATGTCCCGTATAGCAAGCGTTTATCAATCGGTTTGTTTTTGCCTGTACGCTTATCCCGGTGATATAAGTGCCAGCGTGCCGTAATTTCTCGCATCAGCTGTTGTCGATAGGGTTCGCCCTCGGTTTCCAGCCGGTCAGAGTAATAGCGGCAAGCGTTTTGCGCACATAAGGCGCGCAGAGAGTGCAAATTCAGTTTGTTTTTCAGTTCGTTGGATGTAAAGATTCGCTCGTCCGCTGCTTTGCTGCAAAAGTAACTGCCGATAAATTCTGCGTCTTCCGGCAAAATGCGCTGTAACTGCATTTTTCCTCCCTTGCCGCGCTTGACACGCACACAAGGGGCGCCTGACTCATCTGTCACAAAGTCTGCGCCTGTCAGGCGTTTTAGTTCGCTGCGACATAAACCCACACATTTCTGAAACTCCACCAACCGGGCATATTGGGGATTTGAAAAATCGTTGTCGCTGCGTTGTTTGCGTCGTTTTCCGCTTCTGCCACGAGTGTAAGCGGCGGTGTTCCGTCGGGGCTTAATAAATTCCTTCATGGGGACGCCAAAATATACGCACACCGGTGCCAGATAGCTATGGATGGTCGAGGGCGTATAGGCGGTTTCGCTCGTCAGAAACTGTACATAATCGTTGATGTGTCTCCCACATTCCTCTGCCGTGCAGCAGCGGTAACGCTCCCGGCAAAAGCGGATAAATTTTTTGTAGTTTGTGCAAAACGCTTTACGCGTGACATCGTTAGGATACTTTGCCTTAAAAAAGGCATTGGCCTGATCTGACAATATACGCGTTACAGTTTTTTGCCGTATTCTTTTGGGCATGTTTTTGCTCCTTTCATAGACTCAACTCTTTTTACGTAATAAGTATGAAAGATAGCAAAAGGTCTTTTGACTTTTAATTACAAAATTTTAATCGTATTACGAGAGTACCATACAATCTATTAAACAAATGTCATCAGAATGTCAAAAAACTGTCATACAACTGTATAAAGAATGTGAGGTGAATGTGGAAATGTGGAAAAAACGTCTGATAACGGTATTTTAAAAGGGTAAATCTTCAGTATCTTCTGCATTCAAATTATCTGACAGTTTTTCCTCAATTTCTTTTTCCTCTTGTTCTCCGGATGCCGTGTTTTTTAGTTTGTGACGGTTAATCCATTCCCGGCTGGCTGCCGCCGTTCGCTCTAAAAACGTGTCTAAAAGCACACAAGCGGCTTTGTCACGTTTGATGACTTTAATCAGTTTTGCAGGAATCGGCTTTGATCCGCCGGTACGGTCATAGTACAACACAGCAAGCAATACGGCACCGGCACACTCTAAATCAACGGAATTAACTAAGTGGTCATACCATTCGTAATAATAAATTGCACCTTTTTTCTCCTTCCACTTTTGTAATTGTTGGGCGGTAAGCTTTTCCAAATAATTGTGATTTTTCATTTATTTTTCCTCACTTTTTTATTCCCCTTTTTTACGGGGTACCGTAAATATGAAAGAACTCAAAAAGAAAAAGTGTGCAATATTCGTTTTCCTTAAAAAAATTTTTTAACCCGTAAAAATGCTAATAAAAAGGATATGGCTCCTTTCATGCCCCATCGCCAAACGGCGCTGTTAAACTTGCCATAGGTCTCTATTTTCAGATGTGTGTCTACAAGAAGTGACACATCGCCGAGAAAAGGCGCGCCGCCGGATCGGCAGTTCCGGCGCTCGCAACCTCCGCTAACTGGTTATTTTCCACCTCTACGTGGAAAATAACCGCAAGCGGAGGTGTTGGAAGGGTGTCGCCAAAGTAGAAAGGAGTATAGGGCGGCTACAGCGGAAAATAAATGAAAAAACCGCTAACTCTTCCAATACGGCGTAGGAGGACGCCGCAGAAAACAGGACTGTTGACTCCAAGCTTTTCTGTTTCCTGTTATAAGTATGAAAGAAATGATGGTGAGATAAATACGATTTTTGCATTCTCTCTTGAATATTTCAAAAAAAATTGCCGCCCGCGAAATACTCCGTGAGCGGCTTGTTCATTGTCTATCGTATAAAAAATCCTTGCATCCATTGGTACATCCTTGCGAATACCTGATATTAGAATTCGGGTTTGTCATTCTCCTGCCAGTAACCAACGTGCGGCGTCCTCTGCGGTCAAAGGACAAATATCTGACCGATATAGTTCCTCGTCCGTCGCAGGTTTACCGTACCATTCGGGGTTGTAGAGCGCATCAACATACAAAAAATAGCTTCCTTCTTCAGTTTGGAAAAGCGTCTCGGTAAAATAAATAAATTCTTTGTACGGCATATTGCGCGAATCCACATACTCTGCGTTTTCTGTGTCAAAAACCATTCCGTTGATAGTCTTTTTCATTTTCTTTTTACCTCTCATACATAAAATTATTTGCTGGTGTTCAGCAAAATAATTGTGTAAGAAATATTTGATAAAAAGTGTTAAATAGGATGTGTTGTCGCAAAAAAAATACAATTTTGTATTTTATACTCACCGCTGCTTTTCTTCTCCGCGCATACTGCGTTCTATAATCTCGGCAAAAGTTGCAAACAGATCGTTTTCACCATGAATCTTTTGATTGTAAAAAATGCTAACCAACTGCGCAATTTCAGAACTGTTGAGTTTTTTAAAAATGCTTTCCGGGATTATGGCAATACCGCACAAATAGGCAAATTCCCGTTTAACAGTAGCTACCAAGCAATAACCTGAGGAAAACCCCTTGATTTCTGTCCGAAAAGCGCACTGACTCAAGCCACCAGGCAGGACCTGTCAGCCAGAATCAGTTTTGCCAAAGCAAACATGATATTGAATTTTGCACGCTGCTTTTCAAGTCCTCGGTATCGCGTCTTTCGGAAGCGCAGCTGCTTCTTGACAACACCGAATACATGCTCAACTTTTGCCCGGACGGAAGACTTTGCGTGTTCTGCTTTCCTGGCGGCGTACTGTCCGCTCTTGCTCAGTTTCTTTACCTGGGAAGGACGACGATTGATTTTATACTTGACTTTGCGGCCTGACTTATTCCTGACGATGGTATCTTCTCGTTTACCGGCTCCCAGATAGCCGCTGTCTCCATAGACAACCTCTTCTTCGCCCGTCAGCAATTTCGATATTTCTGAAACGTCATGCACATTTGCCGGTGTGGCTTTCACCGTGTGAACAAGTCCGCTGTCTTTATCCACTCCGATATGTGCCTTATACCCAAAGTGCCAGGTGTTGCCCTTCTTGACCTGGTGGGCATCCGGATCCCGCTTTTTCTCCTTGTTCCTGGTGGAAGATGGAGCAGAAATGATTGTGGAATCCACAATAGTACCCTTTTTCAGAATGAGACCACGCTCCATGAGTGCCGCAACTACCTGAGCGAACAGCTTTTCCTGCAGTCCGTTCCGGATCAGCAGGTTCCGAAACCGACCAAGGGTATCTCAGTTTGGCACCTGATTGCTGGAATCGATGCCGCAGAAATCCGAAAACGCACGGCTGTCGATCGCTTCTGCGACAGTTGCCTCATCGCTCAAGTCGTACAGATTTTGCAGCAGATACAGCCGCAGCATGATCTCCAGTGGATAGGGTTTGTTGCCGCGCTCTCCTTTGTAATAGCACGGCTGAATCATGGCAAGCCATTCCTTCCACGGGACGATCCGTTCAATCTGAGTCAGAAACTCTTTTTTCTTTGTCCGCACCTGCGCCAACTCATCGCTGAATGCGGAAATCGTCATCTGTTTATCCATGTTTGTATTATATCATATTCGGCAGTATCTTGCCCTTTTTTCTGTGCGGTATTGCCTTAGATTCACCAGTGCATAAAATGTCGTGAGGGCAAATGGAGAAATCTTTTTTGCCTTTCTTGCTTTACGCGAAGTTTTTTAATATCGGCAGTCATGTCACGTATCCTTTCTTTTTATGTTTTATAATTTTTTGTACTGTCAGTATGACAGATATTGGTAAAGTAAAAATGAAAAAACTTGTTCTTACATAAAAAAAGTTTTCAAATAAACATACTTGTATTTTATAAGGGATCATTATTAATGCATTATACTGAAAAAAGCCTTAGATGAGAGTGTGGAGTATGAGTCTATATGATTTGGATATGAGCCGGGATTTCTGCTACTGCGGTAACCTGCCCGCAAAGAAGTCTCATTGGAGCCTTTCTGTCAGTTTGGGTTAGGGGTAACTTTATTCTAACAGATTCCAATCACTTTTTCTTAGTCTCATATCAATTGTAACACTACACGATAAAATCACCAATGTGCTTGACGCCATGGGACTGGGTCTTTTTTCGGTGCTGGGCGTTGGTATCGCCTATTCGGCAGGCTACGGCGACAATGCTTTTTCTGTATTTTTTAGGAATGACCGCCGGCATCGGCAGTGGATTGATGCGGGATATGATGACCGATTCCACGCCGCTGGTGCTGCGCAAGCACATTTACGCCGTGGCATCACTTGCCGGCACTGTGATGCGTTATGGCATGCTGCATGTGGGCAGCAACGGGCCCCTTTCCACTGGGGTACCGGCACTGACTGTCTTTATTATCCGGATGCTTGCCACCCGGTTCAAATGGAACTTTTCCCGGGCGCCTCATTAACCCGGTAGGAAAGCTTTTCCCGCCGTGGAATCGGTAAAAAAAGCGAAGTCGAGAGGACGGAATCGTCCTCCCGGCTTCTTTTCCTTATATACCGCACATCAGAGCGTTCCGGTTTTTGATAAAAAGACCGGGTTACCGTTCCTTATAGTTCTGCCATAGCAATGCCAGTCCGGTACCGCCGACACGCGCAGGTTTCACGGACGTTTGCACGAAACCGCCTCCGTTTTTACGGTTTCTCGTTTATACTCCATTCCATTTGCGTCGGGATAATAATTATAAATAATATTGTGCCGACAGAAAAGTATTTATGACGGATTCTTTTCGGTTTGTTTTGTTTCGTCACGGAACATTACAGCGTCAATTTGCATTACGGTGGTACCTGAAGATACTGTATCAGCAATCGGTTTTATCGTTACGGTATGCTCACCGCTTGAAAGACCTGTTACAACCGTTGTGGGATTGTGACCCGAGAATGTTCCGACAGAGTATTCTCCGTCTACAGTCAATTCATATTGTGCGGGAGCATATAAATTCGTATAAATAGCAAGCTCTGTGCCGTTGAATGTATAGGTAAACGGCGTCATTGTATTGGATATAGTCTGCACAATCGAGCCTTTTCTTGAAAATACGGGGTTGATATTGGAGTCTGAACGGCTCCAGCCGCTGTTTCCGTCAAGTAGTTCTTCGGTTGCATAGACAAGAGTACGCTCGCCGTCCAGCAAATAATCGGAATACAATGCCGGCAAAACATGTTCGGCATATTTATCCTCAAAGCATGTGCACAATAAAGCGTTACGCAAATATTCCTTAACCACTTCAAAATAGTAAGCATATCCGGCGTCCAGAGGATGAACATTATCTTTGTAGAATGTACTCCATGAAAGTGAATTCTTTTGAATATGATCATATAATGCTCTTCCCATATATACAAGCGGTAAATCATAATGTTCAGCTATTTCCGCGTGTCCCTCGGCCGTTGGGAAATACCATGTATTACCGGAAAGCTGTCCTTGGTCGCCCGAAAGCAAAATCACAATATCGGTTTTGGGTAGCGCTGTTTCAATCTCCCGCACAATTGTTTCAAGCTGCAAAGCTGCTCGAGTCTTATCAAATCCTCCGTAGGTATCGTTTATGGCATACTCGATAAAGACAAGATCGGGAGCTTTCGCAATAACATAGTCCTGAACAATATATGTGCCGAGATATGTGCCGCTCTCGCCGATTGCAGCATAAATGCTTTCGATTGACGCATCCGGATAAGTTTCTTTAAGCCAAGCGGTTGTTTTGGCGCGCCACGAGTTCTTATCCGTCGCATTTCCTCCTGCGTCAAAATCCGAAGCTCCGTAACCGGCTGTCACCGAACCGCCGAAATAGGCAACGGTAAGCTTTTTATCATCATGCAATTTTTTCGCGGTGTTTTGAAGCGAAGAAGCGTAAGTTATATATGAATCAAACACATGGGTACGATTCTCTGCTTTCATTATACTTTCCGCAAGGGTATTACCCATATTCTCAGCACTGGCAGCATTAGGGTGAATGCCGTCAAGTGTTGCAATTTCAATCGATGCGCTTTCTATAACAGAAAGATTGGAATACCGATTTGCCGCCGCGCGAATTTCTTCAGTATATTTCTGATTGATCGGGATGAAATAATAAATCGGCGTGTCATTATACAATTCATTCAGTCGATTCAGCGTTTTGTTAAGAGCAGCAGTAAATTCCTCCGAAGTAATCGCCGGATTGTTTGCGTTGAAATAGGCGTCGTTATATCCGTGATTGATTACAATTTTCGACGGTTTAACCGACATATCCACATCCTTTGTCGCGCTAAGCTTTTCCATTGCCGTTGCCATTTCCTTAAATGATCCGGGGCGCACAAGACCGCTTGCTCCGTATCCGATGTAATATGGAATGGCGGAAAGCTTTTTGGCACTGTAGAAAACGTATGAATTAGTTGCGCTGTTGGATGCTCCGTCCGCCGTTGTTCCAAGAGCATTTACGCCCTCGGTAATACTGTCGCCATAATAAAATACTATGTCGTTTTTCGGCATAACCGCACGCATAACACCGCTGTTTACCGAAATATCGCTGATGGCAAATCCGACCTCCCCGTCCCATTTATTCTCCCATTCATACATACCGTCCATGATCAGCCATACGGCATGGCGAGACGAATCGGGAAGCATAACAGTGTTCTGCGTAATCGGATAGCGAACGGGTTCATTTCCGTCAATCGAAACGGCATAATATGGTTTTGATGTAGCACATTTTGTTTCGTCGCGGAAATCAACAGTGAAACAGCTTGCTCCGTTTGTCATAAAGAAGATTTGCGATCCGCTTGTGGTTGTCACATCGCAGATTGTTCCGTCCACAGTCTTTTTAAACCAGCGTCCGAATGTCTTATACTTTCCGTCGCACAGTTCAAAAGACGGATATTTCACAGTAGAAAGGAAAGCCGCATCCTCTATGTCGTTTTCATCCTGCGCCGTCAAAACTCCGAGTTTTCCGCTGTTCAAAAGCTTTAACTCATTGTTGACAAATGCGGCAAAGGTCGAATATCCGACACCGCCGAAATGGAGACCGTCATTCGGCTGCATAAGTTCTTCATTTTGCTCCGACAAGCCCGAATCGCAGTATGCATCGAATACGGGTAAGTCATAGATTTTTGCCAATTCATATACGGCTGCATACGCATTTACAACATTTGGCGCATAGCCGTAATTTACCTTTGAAGTATCTTCGGTTGCATGCGGAGGCGTCATCAGGATCAGCTTCGCACCCGCTTTCATATCTTTTTTAAGTTTTTCGATCAATCGGCAATACGAGTCGTAATGCCCTGTGCCGTTTAAGGTAAGTCCTGCGTTTGTACCAAGCATAACGATCACATAGTCTGCATCTTTTGCGGAGTATTCTCCGGGGCGTCCGGCACCCGAAAAGATTCCATCGTGATAGTCATTATACAACTGCGTTGCGGTATATCCGCCGCGCGCATACCATTCTACCGAAGCTCCGGTGTATAAAGCAAGATAATACGGATAGTTTTCATTGTGCGGATAACCTCTTCCGGGAACGGTTGTGCCATAATCGCCATAGGTAAGGCTATCACCCACGCAAAGTATTTTCTTTCCGGCAAAACTTGTTGCGTCCTTTGTAATGCAATACTCATTCATTTGGCTTCCGATGTCGTAGGACAAAATTGCCGATGATAAAGCAAATTTTTCATGATTTGAAAAACGAACATATGCCGCATTACTCGGAATTGTCTCTTGATATATGGCAATTGCATATCCGTCGCTTCCGACAGTTTCACTGCTTGTCATACCGCTTATGTACTGTTTGTTTTCATCATAGAACGCAAGCGATGAAATGCTCGATTTTGTCGAAAGGCAATATTGCAGAACTGTATAATCGGAAAGCGCTATGTAATCGGTACAATTCCAATCGGCGTTTGCGGTTTCCGCTCCGACGGAATTCAATGCTTTGCCCTTAACCGAATAATCGAGTGAAAGCTTTTGATAAGTGCCTTCTGATGACAAAGCCTGTACTTTCTTTCGGAACTCGCCTGCCGAAACAAAAGTCGCGCTGTATTCTGCGTTTAACCGCTCATACAAATCATCATACATCCCCGGGTATTGATCTCGGAGTCCCTTCACCGTAGTCAGAATATCTCCGGTCATGGTATCGGAGTAAACAGTATGTTCGCCGTCTGCGTCACTGTATTTGATGTACGCGCGCACACAGTATCTGCGATCGTAATTCTTCGGGGCGATATCTGTAATACAAGCCGTATACTGTATTGAATCCTCGTTCTGAGCATAAAGCTTAAAATTGCTCATATTACTTGATATCGTGACATTACGCGGCGTTTCGAGCGTAAGCTCCGCTCCGCTCAAAAGAAATTCGGGAAGCACAACCAATCCGTATTCGGATAGGGAGTTTTGATAATCTCCGCGAATCTCGGCAATAAACCTGAGTCCCTGTACGCCCGATGTGCGAAGCTGCATGCCAATTAAATCAACAGTTATGAAAATAGCTTTTCCGGTGCTGTCCCAACCGGTAAAGATTTTTCCGCCCGAGCTCACAACCGATAAATTTTCGGCGGGAATACCGTTGGGAGCGGTTTTATATAAATTCTTTACGGTACCCGAACAAATTGAAATCAATACCGTATTTGTCTTTCCTATGCCCGAAGCATACAGCGTTGATACCGTACCGCCGTTTATCGTAATGCTAACCGAATCTGTCTCATCGTTTCCGCCGGCATAAACCGTCGCAATTTCGCCGCCGTTTACGGTAAGTTTTGCTTGGTTTCCGTTTGCGTACCATGCTTTTACGCTACCGCCGCAATAGACAATATCGCTTGCATACAAAACCGTTTCGGGTGATGCTTTCGCCGTAATGCTGTATGTTTTTCCGTTCAATTCATATGCTGCGGTAAGAACTCCGTCTTTTTCGGCAACCGTATATTCGGCATCGTCAAAATAAAGATTGTTTTGCTTCGCCATCACATCGGCACCATGAGCCGAATATAATTTTTCAGTTCCGGATATACCGAGGAAATAATTGTCATTTGCCGCAACACCATCTGAGATATTGCAAATATTATATGCTTCGGCACCGACATTCAAAATAAATTTCGAGCCCTGTACGGAAAAACCGTCAAAGTCGACTTTCACTCCTGACGGAACCATAATATTTTCGTCAAGGACTGCATGATTCAAAAGGACAGCCGTATCTCCCTCTGCCGAGTCAGCAAAAGCGTCCGAAATACTATCATACAATGTGCCGCCAATACATGCCGCTTTATCAGGGCGGTATGAAACATAAACGGTTTCGCCGGATTGCGCCGTAAAAGTGTCAAAAATCTGATTTTTATCGGCAAAAGCATTGATTCCCTCATCAGCTGTGACCGCAAATATACCTTCTTCTGAAGTTCCCGTAACATAACAGCCGCCGAACTTTTCGGAAGCAATAACGTAATAACCGTTATGGCAAAGTTCTTCAAGTCCCGTAACAACGGTTTGAGCGCCGTTATTCTGAATCAGCGTAAAGGATTTGTTAAATATCACAGGCTGTCCGTTGGTTTCCAGCGCTTTAACCGTGAGCGTGCCGCCGTTGTGCGTTAAAACAACATCATCGGTAAAGACCGCGCCGTGATGAGCATTGGAAAATTTGTCGGCATAGAAAATCAGAGAAACAGTTCCGCCGTTTATTGTATAATCGGCACCGTTTGTTTCGTCGGGTTTTGAAACATTGTAAAATGCTCCGGCATAAATCGAAAAGCTTCCGCTGTCAATCGTAACCGACTCGCGCGGACCGTTTTCATTCATAGTTCCGGAATGAATTATAACTTTCACAGGTGAAAATTCAGTTACGACTCTGTCGCCGATATGAAGTTTGTGCCCCATTGTATCTAAAAACTTATTGTCATGGCTTGTTTCAAGACGAATGTTTTCAAAATTCAAATCGCCGTTCATAGCAATGCCGTCTGCACCGACATTCCAAACCGAGTCTTCATTATAACCTTTTACGGTTATGACCGTATTGTTAATCGGCATGTTTCTTTCCGGAGAAAGCTTGCCGACAACGGTCAGCACTTTTTCTTTTGCCGAATACGAATTTAGCAGCTCAAATGCACGCGACACAGTTTTTACTGCCGAAGTTACGGTGAGTCCCGCTACGCTGTCGTTTCCGTTTTCAGCGTCAATATATATATTCACGGTCTCGTTAGGGTCAGTAAATACCGATGTGATAAAAAGTTCAGAAACGCCGAACGGTACCGCAAATGTTATATCTGCGGCATATACGGTATCGCCGATTTTCCATCCGACAAACAAAAGGGGTTCAGAAATCTTTTCTGCCGCAAGCGTTATACTTTCACCTGAATAAGCCGTTGCGGATGCTATACCGTCATAGAAAATCGAGACCCTTGTACTAACTTCGAAAAATCCTATTTCTTTTCCGCATTCATTCAAAATACCGATTTTTTCTCCGTACGGTACCGAAACAGTAAAGATATATTTTCCGTCTTTTTCCTCCCGGCTATATATCGTAATATCACCAAACTTGTCGTCAACAAGCGACAGTTCCTCAATCGATACGCCGCTCTGTGCGTCGAACGCAACCGTGAAACGCTCATTTGCCTCAACTTTTTCGGGTGCGTTAACCGTAATAGCCGACACGGCATTTTCTTCTCTTTTTACATATACGCGGCATTCGGCATAAACATTGCTGTCCTTTGCCGAGCTTACTCGTATCGTTGCAATGCCGGCGCCAACGGCGTAAACGGTTCCGTTCTCAAAACGCGCAACTTCCTCATTTGACGATGTATACAGCAATGCGCCGGGTGTCATATTGCCGCTCGTTTCTACCTTAACAGTCGCTTTTCCCCCGCTGCTCATAGTAAGATTGCTTTCGGAAAGCGTAATCGAATCGGGGGCAATAAGTTCCGAAACAGGCGTCAAACGCAGCACCGCGCCGCCGTTTTCAAGAAAATCAACGGCTACAGCGTCGTTCTTTCTTACGAGTCTTGTTTCGGTTTTTAAGGTGCCTTTATCTTCGCCGTCTTTATAAATTTCGGCGAAATAGGTTTCGTTTTCATTCAGAAAATCAAGTTTAAAGCTTACCGTGCGAGCCTTTTCCGTAATACCCGCAGCATAGAATACGCTTCCGCTCCTTCTGCCCAGCATGGCATACTCGCCGACTTCGCCTTCCATAAGAAAACTGTCATCAAATACCGAAGGGAAGTTTTGATACAAATAACGAACGGGACTATTCAGCATCTTTTCGGGCGGAGTTCCCATAGAATGCAATCCGCTTGTTACCAAAATCGAAAGCGCAATTTGCGAGCCGCATGTCATTTTATTGGTACGGCGCGGATAAATATATTCGGTGACTTCGGCAGGACCCGTAACCGCACGCAAAAACGGAATAATCGTATATTGCGACGCCCACATTCCGTCATAGAAAGCGTATTCGTCTCCTTTAATTCCCTCCCGCGCAATAACATTCGGATATGTACGCACTTCGCCGGTGGGCTTGTTTGCACCGTGGCAGTTCACAATAAGTCCGAGTTCGGCGCATTTACGATACAGGCGGTCATATATTTCCATAGTTGCGCGGCTTTCGGAATTGAAAAAGTCCGCTTTTATACCGGCAAGTCCCATATCCTTATAATCTTCAAGAATCGCGTTCATTTTGGCTTCATCCTCAAGATTCACACGGTGTACCCAGCCGATAAGCTTTACGCCTTTGCTCTCGGCGTAATCAATTAACTCCTGAACCCAATCGTAATGAACTCCCGGCAGCACTTTATAATTTCCGTCCCTGACCTCTCCGTCGGGCTTATGCCATCCGTAATCAAGAGTATAATATTTCCAGCCCATTTCTGCGGCGTAATCAATATACTGCTTATGTACCGCGGGATCTGCCTGACCTGCAAAGTGCACTTCGTCCCATGACCATGCGCTGATTCCGGGCTCGACAAAGCTGTAATCAATCGACTCGTCAGGTTTTTCGGCAACCGCTGTAACAAGCGAGCTTTCGGTTACTTCGGCAAGCGTTCCTTCAACTATGACGCGCCATGTAGAAGAAAAAGGCGATGAAACAGTTGTATTCTTTTCAACCGGAGTAAATTGAATTCCGTTTGAAACGCCGTATGCTCTTGTACCCGATATCTCAGGGTTAATGCCCGTTTCGGTCATCAATACATATTTTTCTCCGTTTTTCGCAAGAATCGGGAGCGAATAATATTTGCCGGTTAAGTATCCCGCCGAAACAGCTTCGTACATTCCCTCAAGCGTTGAAGTATATGCCATAGCCCATACCGTTGCATCTTGGGGAAGCGTAACCGATGTCGCTTCGTCCTTGATTGAAAAATCGGTTCCGTCTGGAGACGAAATGACATAGCGAAGCGCCATACCGTCATTATACAGACGGACGATAACCGTCATTTCTGCGCCGTCTTTTGTAAAGGTGAAACTGCGTTCATTGCATGGATCGCTGTATTGCTCCTTGGTATGCGCCGTGAGTGTATAAGTGTCTTCAATATATTTTACTGCACTTACTTCTTTTACCGCAAGCCCGTCCGAAAAATCCGCTTTATCTGTTATTATGCCGAAAGAAGCGTTTTCGATAACCGTATCCGAGCCGTCTATGAGCGTATAAAAAGGTTTTCCGTCGTCTATCGACATGATAAAGGTTCGGCTGTTATCGGGCGATGCAAAATGATAAAGGGTATCGGTTTCGGACTGTCCGACAAAAACTCGTATTTTTGTTGTATACGGAATATTTCCCGAATGAATCGTTACGGCAACATAACCTGTACCGTCGGAAACAGCGGTAACAACTCCATTATCGTCCACCGTGAAAAAGTCGGGGTTTTCGCTTTGATAGGTAATATTTTCGCTACCGTCCAATGTACTACCGTCTGCAAACAAACCGGAAACCGTAATATTTGCGTTTTGCTCTTTTTCCAGTACGGGACGCGAAAGCGCTGCTTTTGCATAAACGACATTCTTGGCCGCCTGCGGTTCCAAAACGATGTTTGCATTTCCCCACGCGCTGTGGTCGCTTGCGATATCGCCGCACTCATCGGCAACAAGGCGAAGCTTCTTTGTTCCCGACGGAATCAAAACATCAATAGTTTCATACGGTCCGTTGTTGGTAATCTTTTCACTTTGATATAACAGCGTATCATCGGCATATACAAAGAATTGAACAAGACCTTTTCCGGGGGCTTCATCATCGGTAATACCCACAACCGCGCGGAACGCAAAGGCGCCGTAGCGCTCAATATCATAAACCAGTTCGGACGGAGCATGCGTCATAAGCCCTCTGTCACAGGTGATACCGCCGTTTTCTCCCGCAAAATGGATTTTATTACCGGCAAGGTCACGGTCAATGACAAGCGACCCCCAGCCGATGGTCGACGACTCGGGCGAAATTTCTCCGAGATAACGCACAATGTCATCGTCGGTTTTTCCGCAGCGGAAACGAAGTGTTGCGCTTGCCTCGCTTGCATTATAGTTTACCGTTGCCGTAACAAATGCGGAACCGTCGTTCAAAGCTTTAACAATTCCGTCTTCGCTGACCGACAAAACTTCGGGATTTGAGCTTTCATATTTTACAACAGCTTCAGAAAGCGGAGCAGGATTACCGGACGCAAGCATTGCCGTAAGAGAAAGTTTTTGCGTTTCACCTACTTCAAGCTCGGTTTTTTCTGCGGAAAGAGCCGCGGAAGCAAGGCGGTTCAGATAATCGCTGTCTACCGCAAGGTATGGGTCGCCCCACAAACACCAGTCAAAATCCTGCTTTTCACCCGGATCAAGCGCAATCTTCAACGATTGTGTGCCTTTCGGAACAAGCACATCCATGCGCGAAAGCTTAGATTTCGGTGAAATAAATTCCGACTTTGCAATCTCTCTGCCGTCGGCGTATACCACAAACGACGCCAAGCCTTTCATGCCGGTATCGATTTCGCTTCCGTTTGTCGCAAGAAAACCGATATACGAATGAAATGAAATATTGCTTGTCGTATAGCTTGAGACATCATAGCTTGCAGAAGTAAATTCTTGCCCTGGTCTTCCGGCATGTATATAAATTCCTTTTGCACAGTCAAGTCTTCCCGTATCGTCATATCGCAATGAATAGTTTCCGGTGTGCTCGCTGTTAATATCCGCGAGATAGATTGTTTGCGCGCCCGCCGTCACGATAATCGGAAAAGTTTTGTTGATAGTTTCTCCGTTATATTCAGCCGTACAGATAATATCGGCTTTTCCGAAACCTTTTGCGGTGATTGTACCGTCGGACTCCGCTGCCGCGACATTTGTATCGCTGCTCTCGAAAACCGCCGTATATTCTGCGTTTTCAACAGGTTCTCCGCCGCCGTCACAAACCCAGACCCTAATAGTTCCGGTTTCGCCCAGCGGAATGACATCTCGGTCAAGTTCCGCATTTAAAACAGCAACATCCTTCTGATAAATATACGGATCGCCCCACAAACACCAGTCAAAATCCTGCTTTTCACCCGGATCCTGCGCAAGCTTCAAGGTTTTGGTTCCCGCCGGAATAGAAATTTCAAGAGCCGTGAGGGGACTGTCCACAGTAATTTCCTCGGAGCGTGTCAAAAGAACATCGTCGGCATACACCAAAAACGAAGCGCGTCCGTATTTGTTAGTATCTTCTCCGGGATTGTTTTTCAGAAAACCGATGTACGACTTGAACACAGCACCGTTTTTCGCTATATATTCCACATCGTACGAAACCGACGCGAAAGCGGCACCGGGTCTTCCGGCATGGTTATAAATCGACCTTGTAAATACTTGCGATGAAGTATCGGCATAGCGAAGCTCATAGCTTCCGTACCCTGTCTGAACTTTGTTATTTTCAGTAGGAAGAAGCGAGGTGAGATAAACCTTTGCATCCTTGCGCGGAACAATACGCGGATCACCCCATACGCACCAGTCACATGCCGTATCGTCATAGCAATCGGTGGCAAGCCTTATTGTTTCAGCATCACCCGGAACATAGCAACTTAATGTAACCTTACTGTTTTTATACGATACAACGCCGCTTTGAGCTACAAGTTTGTCGTCAATGTAGACCTTAAAAATTGCGTCCGGTAATGGGTAATTAGGGTTATCACCTATTACCATAACACAATCGGCAACAAACTCTCCGCCAAAACCCGGCAGATTCAAATCGGTCAGAGAAAAAGTCATGCTTGACTCTTCCTGTCCGTTCTTATTATCGACAGTATCCTGACGCAAAGCCTTTTTGTATTCTATATTTCCCGTAGTAAATCCTATAGTAAATGCTTGTGCTTTAACATCTTGATTGCCGACCACTGTTACAGAACTCGGATTTGCTGTATACAAGTCCTGCAAATAAATTGTTGAATCGTCATCCTGCGCATATATCGGAAGCGCAGAAAAAACAAAATTTCCGCACAGCATTAAAATCGACAGCACCGCCGATACAACCCGTTTAATGCCGGGTATGGTTTTTCTTTTCATGATTGATACTCCTTTGCATAAAAACTACATTACAGGATTTCTTGAGATATCCGTTCTTGCTTTTTCGATAAACGCTGTACCGATAGGTATTTGCAATTGTATCTTATCAAATCACTTTTAAAAATACAACAGAATTACTTACCGCTTTTAAAGACATGAAGCTCGCGAAAGGAAAGAAAATCTGCGAGCTTCTTTTGTCTGATTCCCAGATGTCCGCTAAAGGAAAGAAAAAACACGAATCTCCTCGCCCGATTCCCGATAGAATCGAGATATAAATTTAAACTTATAAGCTGTCAATCCCAATCCCACTCATAAAGATTGTCGTTTTCAGCCGACGAAACTGTGAGTATGTCTTCTGTTTCAAACTCCGTGCAATAAAATTCAGGCGCTTCATATGTAATTTTAGTTGTTTCCATTCTCTTTTTCCTCCTTCTGTTACTGCATCTGCGAGTTTGTCGCAGCCTCATACTCAGCATTAAGGTTGTTGTAAAGCTCGCTGTAGGTGGTGTTGTCGGGGTATTCTTCTGTCAATCCCTTTGCGGTAGAAAGAATATCACCTGTCATGATATCGCTGTAAACAGTGGACCTATTTCCGTTTAAATCCTGGCATATTGCGTAAGCGCGAACCGAGATTTTGCGATTGTAATGTTTTGCGGGAATGTTTACTACGCAAATTGTGTAATATCTATATTTATCACCTTCGTAATATATCTTGAAATCGTCTTTATTGCTGCTGACTACAGCCACTCTATCGGAATAAAGAGTAAGAATTCCTTCCGCAAGGTCCTCAGGTAAGGCAATAATACCGTATTCAAGAACATCTATGCTTTTGTCAATCTTTGCAATAAAACGAAGTCCCTGACGAGCGGTTATGCGTATCTGAATGCCCTCCATTTCAAGTTTACCTGTATTATCCACATTCAGAGTTGCGTTTTGAAAACCAAGCGTCGCGGTCGCCGTGCTTTCATTGTACGCTACAGTTGCCGTAACAACGGCAGAACCGCCGGACAAAGCCTTAACAACGCCGTCTTCGCTGACCGACAAAACTTCGGGATTTGAGCTTTCATATGTTACAACAGCTTCAGAAATCGGAGCGGATTTGCCGCTTTTAAGCGTTGCTGTAATAGAAAGCTGTTGCGTTTCACCGACTTCAAGCTCGTTTTTTTCTGCGGAAAGAGCCGCGGAAGCAAGGCGGTTCGGATAATCGCTGTCTACCGCAAGGTATGGGTCGCCCCACAAACACCAGTCGCAGGACTGCGATGTGCCCGGATCCTGCGCAAGCTTCAAGGTTTTGGTTCCCGCCGGAATATAAATCTCAAGAGCCGTGAGGGGACTGTCCACAGTGATTTCCTCGGAGCATGTCAAAAGAACATCGTCGGCATACACCAAAAACAAAGCGCGTCCGTATTTGTTAGTATCTTCTCCGGGATTGTTTTTCAGAAAACCGATGTACGACTTGAACACAGCGCCGTTTTTCGCTATAGATTCCACATCGTACGAAACCGACGCAAAAGCGGCACCGGGGCTTCCGGCATGGTTATAAATCGACCTTGTAAATACTTGCGATGAAGTATCGGCATAGCGAAGCTCATAGCTTCCGTACCCTGTCTGAACTTTGTTATTTTCGGTAGGAGAAAGCGAGGTAAGATAAACCTCTTTATATTCGAGCGGAATAATGCACGGGTCGCCCCACAAACACCAGTCGCAGGATTGCGATGTACCCGGATTCTGCGCAAGCTTCAAGGTTTTGGTTCCCGCCGGAATATAAATCTCAAGAGCCGTGAGGGGACTGTCCACAGTGATTTCCTCGGAGCATGTCAAAAGAACATCGTCGGCATACACCAAAAACGAAGCGCGTCCGTATTTGTTAGTATCTTCTCCGGGATTGTTTTTCAGAAAACCGATGTACGACTTGAACACAGCGCCGTTTTTCGCTATATATTCCACATCGTACGAAACCGACGCAAAAGCGGCACCGGGGCTTCCGGCATGGTTATAAATCGACCTTGTAAATACTTGCGATGAAGTATCGGCGTAGCGAAGCTCATAGCTTCCGTACCCTGTCTGAACTTTGTTATTTTCAGTAGGAAGAAGCGAAGTGAGATAAACCTCTTTATCTTCGCGCGGAACAATACGCGGATCTCCCCACCAGCACCAGTCAAATGCCGTATCGTCATAGCAATCGGTGGCAAGCCTTATTGTTTCAGCATCACCCGGAATATAGCAATTTAACGTAACTTTACTGTTTTGGTACGATACAACGCCGCTTTGAGCTGCAAGTTTGCCGTCAATATAGACCTTAAAAATTACATCTCCCTGCGAGTATGGGGATGCAGAGCTATCACCTATTTGCATAACACATTCGGCAACAAAATATCCGCCCAAAGGCGACAGAGTCAGATCCGTCAGAGAAAATGTCATACTCGACTCTTCCTGTCCGTTCTTATTATCGACAGGATCATGACGCAAAGCCTTTTTGTATTCTATATTTCCCGTAGAAAATCCTATAGTGACTCCTGTTGCTTGAACTCCTGTATCGCCGACCACCGTTACAGCACGCGGATTCGCATTATACAGATCCTGAAAATAAATTGTTGAACCGCCCTCTGGATTTTTGCGCGGAACAATATGCGGATCACCCCACCAGCACCAGTCATATGCCGTATCGTCATAGCAATCGGTGGCAAGCCTTATTGTTTTAGCATCACCCGGAATATAGCACTTTAATGTATCTTTGTTTGTAGCCGTTACAACGCCGCTTTGAGCTGCAAGATTGCCGTCAATATAAACCTTAAAAATTACATCTCCCCCCAAATGGGCGTTTTCAGCACCATACTGCATTAAACAGTCGGCAACAAAATCTCCGCCCCAAGACGACAGATTCAGATCCGTCAGAGAAAAAGTCATGCTCGACTCTTCCGTTCCAGGATCCTGACGCAAACCCTTTGAGTAATTTGCTGGGTAGCCCTCTGTTATTATAGAACTGCCGACCACTGTTACAGAACTCGGATTTGCTGTATACAAGTCCTGCAAATAAATTGTTGAATCGTCATCCTGCGCATATACCGGAAGCAAGGAAAAAACAAAATTTCCGCACAGCATTAAAATCGACAGCGCCGCCGACAAAAACTGTTTCATACTCGGTGTAATTCTTCTTTTCATTTTGATCTCCTTTGCTTAAATATTGTATTGACCTACTTTTTCTGATATCTGTTTTTTCTTTTTATAACAAACATCGGTCAAATAGACTCTTACACTCGTATTTTAATGTATTGCATATAAAATTACAATAAAATTATTCGTCATATTTATTGACTTTTTTGGTGATTGATGATAAAATGTCAGATAATTAAGTGTAGAGGAGCAACCTATCATGTCTATTGAGTATGATACCTATCTTAAAAGTCTTGAAACTTTCCAAAAAGAAGATTTGCAGCATGTTTATGACGATCAATATTGCAATGAAACTGTTGCTGGCATCATAGGCGAAGTCGGCGCTCTCCGCAACAGGCCAATTTTTCTTTTGCGTCATACATGGGCTACAGTCGCAAAATATCACCAATTGTCGGTGTGCAAATTATGTTATGTATATCGCGGAAATTTTCGCATCTATACCGATGATGGAAAATATACCGTCCTTTCGCAAGGCGATCTGTGTATCGTTACGCCGTTGGTGTTTCAGAAATTCACAATCGACTTCGATAAAACAGATTCGGAAAAAAACATTTTGTTTAACATTATGCTTTCCGTACATGAAGCCGCTCGTTTTTTTGCGCCTCTCCTTTCACAGTCTTACCCTTTTTCAAATTATCTGAATCAAATGTTATACGGAAAAGATTGTCCGAAATTCATGATTCTTCGCGAGGGAAGCGAGGACACGCTGACCGTCGCACAAAAACTGTTTTATGAGATTGACCGATTTAACGATGACAATAAAAAAGATTCCGATCCGAAAGATTGCGTTGGGATTTTGCTGCTTTTGAATTTATTTCTTCTCTCATACGGCCGCAGCACTCTTCCGCACTATACATTTTCGGATGTGCGCATCGGAAACACCACTCCCGCTGCTCAGATTATAGATTATATCCGCCTTAACTTTTCCGATGTAACCCTTAATGAATTATGCGAACACTTTCATTATACGCCGTCGCATATCTGTAAATTGCTTCGTCGGCATACGGGTCTGTCCTTTAAAGAAAATCTGACAAATGAACGAATGCGTTATGCATGTCACTTGCTTTCTCAAACCTCAAAACCTATCAATGATATTATTGAGGAATCGGGATATTTTACCAAAGAATATTTTTACCGTGCTTTTAAAAAACATTGCGGCATGACGCCCGGCGAATACCGAAAAAAATACTACAATCCGATTTCATGAAACAAATCGCCTTTTCGAAATCCGTATATCGTATATAGTAAAAGATAAATAAATCGGAGAGGTAACTCCGGGGGTAAAAATTGACTCCGGCATGGAATACCTTTGGAGAGCTTATACGAACCCAAGTCATACGCTTGAACACACTTATAATACCGTAGTCATTCAATTCTGTCCATATGCAGCCTGAGCGGTGGGACAGCTCAATCCGGGCGGTCCCATTGCGCAATCTCAGCGGAACCGTTGCCCAATTTCGCCGGTCGAGATGATTTTTGCAGGCGGCGTACGCAGCAGATTTGTCATTCACCTGCCAACAACCATCGTGCAGCGTCCTCTGCTGTCATTGGACAAATATCTGACCGATAAAGTTCCTCTTCTGCCGCAAACTCTCCGTGCCATTCGGGGTTGTAGAGTGCATCGACGTATAAAAAGTAGGCACCATCCTCGGTTTGGAAAAGCGTTTCAGTAAAATAAATAAACTCCTTGTACGGCATATTGCGCGAATCCACATACTCTGCATTTTCCGTATCAAATGTCTTTCCGTCAACTGTCTTTTTCATGGCTTTTTCCTTTCTTAACATAAAAAATTTTGCTTTCTTTTAACAGCAAAATAATTATATAAGAAACACCCGATGAAAAGTGTTAAATAGGATCGTGTAGTCGCACAAAAAATACAATTTTGTATATTTATACCCGCTGCTGCTTTTCTTCTTCCCGCATAGGGGTAACTTGATTCTAACAGATTCCTATCACTTCTTCTATTCTTTTTTCAGTCTCACAACAATTGTAACGCTGCATTCATGAAATACGATTCCTCATTTGCGCCCTGACCTATTTGCAAATATTCTTGAACAGGTCTCTGTGTTGGGTTTGGGTTTTCGACATCAATTCGTACATTATTGATATCATATAACTCCTCAAAAAAACCATGCAATACTCATTTCAAAAAATAGTTTTGCGAGAGAGAAAATCGGCATTTTCACACTTCATTCCCCAGTGTTGTTTTGACCAGGAAGATGAGATCAATATTTCTTCTTTCTCCTGATAATCAACGTAAACATCCAAAGATTCATCCGGTAAATCCTGTAAGACAATTAATAATTTATGAGAAGAAAATTGTATTCGAATGGCAACATCAGTCATCACTTCCCAGCAATTCTCTTTATAACTCCAGTGGGTTTGAGCCCTGAATACATCAATACTCTGAATAGATTCTTCAATGGAAATCCTATTCCATTGATACGGTTTACAACAATCTAACACCCATTTATTCTCAACAAATTTGTATAAATTGTGTTTTTTATTTATGAAAGCCAAGTCCGTTGTGCATACGGAACTGACCGAAAAGGGATATATGACCATTGACGGTCGTACAAGCAGAAAATATTTCAACGAGAGATTTTATAGAAAAATGTGGTGATTATTATGAGTAATTTCAAGAGTACGGTTAATAAGTATGGCGATAACAAGTATCGTGTAGATTTTAGTTATATTTCCCCAGACGGAAAGAGACACCGTATGGTCGGTGAAAGCGGTACGAGTCAGACCGGGACAATATATAATTATTATAAATGTAGTGACCGTAAAAAGCATAGAGGTTGCCAAAAAGCCAACGAGAAAAAAGAATGGCTCGAACAACTCGTGGTAAGAGAAACCATATCGCAGATTATGCAGCCCGAGGTCATTCGAGAGATAGCCTACAATGTCGCAAAATTAGCCGACAAGGAGTTCAACGACAAAAGTCGATTACTTTCCCTACAAGCAGAATTAAAAAGCGTACAGACCGCAATTTCTAATCTCCTACGGCTTGTTGAAAAAGGAATTGATACCGACGATGTTGGTGACAGGCTTCTGGACCTCAATGCACAAAAAAGCGATTTGCAAAAGCAGATAGATAAAGAGGAAACCAAAAAGCCTTATTTGAGTGCTGAACGAATAGCTTTTTGGCTGACCGACTTATTATCGAATGGTTGTGAGGACGACCCAGAGTATCAGCAAAGAATAATTGATACTCTTGTAAATAAAGTGTTTGTATTTGATGAAGACAACGGAGGAAAGAAGATAGTTATTACTTATAACACAAGCAATAACTCGAAATCGAGCGTTACTCTATCTAATGTTAAAAGTTCGGATTTTAAGGGTTTCGCTCGACCAATCAGCGCCTGGAGTTTTTTGTGCTCCGGGCGTTTTTTTATTTAAATTAAGATACATGCGATTACCATATACATACTCAAAAAGCTTTATATTTTTCTCAGCCATTACATGAAATTCTCGGTGCATGTAGGTGTATCCGAGTTTTTTATTCTTTATCAGTAAATTTTCAGATCATAGTCGTTTTTTCGGCTGTTCAACGTTTCTATATAAGTCATCAAAAGCATAAGAAATATGCGTTGTTGACTTTTTTTCTTTTTTGTCTTATAATATTACAAAATATTGGCAAGCTATATAAAATGAAATCTCTATGTGTTAAGGGTTTTCATTTTTACTTTTACTTTTACTTTCACTTTCGCCCTAACTCTATACTCGGAGATGATATATTGTATAAGCTAAAAAACAAAATCGCTGATATTGTTTTATTGTGTTTTATTGCTATTTTTATTTGGATAATCTCAAACGGAATTCTTAATTATGACGCTGTTTCATATGAATACAATCCGTTTTTGCTTTGTGCTTGCATTGCTGTTTATCTTGGAATATTATTTTTTTTCAGGAAAAAAGTTGTATATTATTTAGCGTCATTTAAATACCTCCCCGCAATTCTTCTTGCGGTTTTTGCTTTAGTAAGCGTATTAACCGGTATAATATTCCGTGTAAATCCGTCATGGGATATGGGTGAAGTATTCAATATTGCTAAAACAATTGCCGGCGGCAATGTTGTTGAAAACTATTATTTATACTTCTATCCTAACAACATAATGATAACGGTAATATATACGGTAGTATTTAAAATCGCCATGATTTTAGGAATAACCGATCTTATACTTGCCGCTACAGTTTTTAATTCATTTCTTGTCACCGGAACCGCTGTTTTTATATATCTTGCCGCCCATGAACTTTATGGGAAACAACAGGCATTGCTTATTCTTATAATAACACTGCTTACCACCCCTCTTTACCTTCAGTCGGCAATCTATTACACTGACAGCGCTTCTATGTTTTTTACCTCTCTGACTTTATATCTTTTTTTAAAAGTTTTGCATGCACATAAAAAAACAGAATCTGTAATTTTTCAAATTTTGCTTGGAATTTCGGTTTTTACAGCCTTTGAAACAAAAGTTACAACCTTCATACTTATTATCGCCCTGCTTATCTACGCGCTGTACCGAGGTTTTAAACTTGCAGATATAAAAAAGGTATGGATCTCTTTTTTGGCTTTTGTTATTTTGTTATCTGCGTTTATAACTGCCAAAAATATTATATTTGATCGTGAATTGACAGACAAATACCAGTATCCGCCTGAGCACTGGATAATGATGGGACTTGACGGAGTCGGAGGATTTAATTTGAACGATTGTATTTACACAAGTTCGTATGATTCATACGAGCTTAAGCAGCAAGCTGACAGGGAAATGATAAAAAACCGACTGTCTTCATACAACTCGAATACCTTTTTAAAGCACATTACGCAAAAACTTAAATATGCTTGGACAGATGGCGTCTATTTTGCTCCGGAAAAACTCCGCAGAGATCCGGTAAAGCCAAATTTGCTCCACGAATTTGTTCTGTCTGGAGGCAAGTATACAAAATATTACAAATATTTCCCTCAGACAATGCATTTCGCTATGCTTATTCTAATCACCGTCAGCGCTTATTCCGTTATGAAATGCAAAAAAAACAAAGGGATTGAAGCCGCTTTGATACTTGCAGTTTTAGGTATTGTTATTTTTCTTTTGATTTGGGAAAACCGTTCAAGATATATTTTGACTATGTTCCCTGTCATGATGATTCTTCAGTTATCCGGTCTTGATTATATTATAAAGCGCAAAAAGGAGACAGCAAATGATGAATAAAATATCTTTGATCATCCCTATGTATTTTGAACAAGATGTCGCTAATGAGTGTTACAATAGAGTAAAAAGTGTACTGGATTCTTTAAACGGATATTCTTATGAAATTATTTTTGTTAACGACGGTAGCCGTGACGCTACGGGTGAAATTCTATCTAATATTGCAAAGAATGACAAAAAAGTTAAAGTAATAACTTTTTCAAGAAATTTCGGTCATCAGGCAGCTGTGACAGCCGGCCTGAAATTCGTAACTGGAGACGTTGCAGTAATTATTGATGCTGATCTGCAAGATCCTCCGGAACTTATACCCGACATGTTAAAATTATGGGAACAAGGTAACGATGTGGTATACGGAAAAAGGAAGAGCCGCGAAGGTGAATCAAAATTTAAGCTTTTTACTGCAAAAGCATTCTACAGAACTTTGAACGCTCTGTCAGATGTTGAAATTCCATGTGATACCGGTGATTTTCGCCTTGTCGACCGCAAGGTTGTTGACACAGTAAACAGTTTGCCGGAACACAACAAATTTTTAAGGGGACTTTTCAGCTGGGTAGGTTATAAGCAAATTCCTTTTGAATATGAAAGAAAAGAACGTTTTGCAGGCAAAACAAAATATCCTTTGAGAAAAATGCTAAAACTTGCTTCAGACGGAATAATAAGTTTTTCGACAAAACCGCTTAAAATTGTCGGCGGTCTTGGACTTATATCAATATTTCTTTCGATTTTAATATTGATATACGCTCTTTTGTCATTTGTTTTCTCGGCAAACGGTCCGGAACCAGGATGGACATCAATAATGGTTGCGCAAACCTTTTTTAGCGGTGTTATTATGCTTGCAATATGGATACTTGCAGAATATATTGCAAGAATATACGATGAAAGTAAAATGAGGCCGCAATATATCATTAAAGAAACAATCAATATTGACAGTGAAGAACAATGAAAAACCTAATAAAAAACTTTTTTAATTTTTTTATACGCCTTTTAGGTCTTGAAATGTTCATGTACCTTATTTTCGGCGGTCTGACGACACTTATAAACATAATTGTATACTATATATGCACTATTTTCAATTTTTCAACTGCTGTCAGCACAACAGTTGCGTTTATAATATCAGTAATCTTTGCGTACCTTACAAACCGAAAATGGGTATTTAAAAGCAAAGCGTCAAAACCTTCAGAAATTTTATCTGAACTGTGGAAATTTTTTTCAGTAAGGATCTTTACTTATTTTGCTGATCTTATTCTGATGATCCTTCTTGTCGATAAGCTTTATTTTAATGAGCTTGTTTGTAAAATTGCAGTGAACTTACTCGTAATTGTATTAAACTATATTGCAAGCAAAGTAATTGTATTTAGAAAAGGGAAAAAATAAAACCGGAAGATTAATAAAATCTTCCGGTTATTTTTTGCCATTCCCAACAACTATTTAGATTTTTTTCTAAATAGCTATTGACTTTTTATTATGGTATGTTATAATGTATTTAGAAAATTTTCTAAATACTTACGGAGGGATTATGATTTTCGGTGAAACATTTAAAGCCCTGTCCGACCAAAAAAGGCGCAAAATCTTGGTAATGCTGAAAGCCGGGCGTATGTCGGCAGGCGAAATAGCATCTCACTTTGATATGACAAACGCTACCGTCTCATATCATTTATCACAGCTTAAAAAAGCTAATCTGATATCTGAAATAAAAGAAAAAAACTATATTTATTATGAACTCAATATTTCTGTATTTGAAGAAATAATGTTATGGTTTGCCGATTTTAAAGAAACAGAAAAGGAGACATAATATGAAGAAAAATATATTTAAAGACAAAGGGTTTTGGATATCCTCCGCTGTATGCCTGCTTCCTATTCTTTTATCCGCAATATGCTATAACAGTCTGCCTGATCAAGTTGCCACACATTTTGATTTCAATTTTTCTCCTGATGGTTACAGTCCGAAATGGCAGGCAGCTTTTATGATTCCAGGCATAATGTTTTTAATAAATATTTTTTTATGGTTTATGATAGAAAACGATCCTAAAAACGCTTCTATAAATAAAACTCTAAAGGCATTTCTTCATTGGTTTATACCTGTTTTGTCTGTTTTCACTCAAGCGTCAATATTATTATACGCCTTAGACAATACTATAAACTTGATTAGGATTCTACCTCTTTTAATCGGAATAATGCTTATTTTTATCGGAAATTATCTGCCAAAATGCAAACAAAATTATACTACGGGAATTAAGCTGCCATGGACTCTCTCAAGTGAAGAAAACTGGAACAGAACTCACCGATTCGGAGGAAAAGTAATGGTTGTATGCGGATTTATAATTGCACTTTGTACTTTTTGGAAAATAAGCATAATTATTATTATTTCGGCACTCTTGGCCTGCGCATTGGCTCCGGCAATATATTCTTATATATTATATAAAAAGGGAATCTAAAATTTAATATTACAAATAATTCTTTTTCACATAAAAACAGCAGCCTGCTTATGGCTGCTGTTTTTTCATTACATTAGAAATCAATAAAACATACGTTTTTTAAAAATTTATCACCAGATACGTATTCTGTCTTCCGGAGCTACCCACATACCGTCATCTTCATCTATATCGAATGTTTCATAAAATTCATCACAGTTAACAACTACAAGATTCGTTCTTAACTTTTCAGTACTGTGAGTATCAACAAGAGAAGCATATATATAATATTCACGGCTTGCTGTCAAAGCCCATGTATTCGCAATACTCTTATAAAATGTCTCAAAATCCGGATTTTCAAGTCCGCTTACTATTTCGTTTATGCATGAAACAGCTCCCTGATCGGCAACATTTTCACCCAAAGTCAGTCTGCCGTTCATTAATATCCCAGGTACACCTTCCTTGCCGTCATAAAATTCGACCATATCTTCACACAATGCATTAAACGCTTCATAATCTTCCTCTGTCCACCAATCTGCGGCGTTTCCGTTTTCGTCGAATTTAGCTCCGGCATTATCAAACGCATGCGTTATTTCATGCGCGATTACATAGCCTATACCTCCTAAATTCTGTTCATATGACGCGTTTACATCATACAAAGGAGCCTGAAGAATCGCTGCCGGAAAAGTTATATCATTTTGCACTGCGCTGTAACACGCGTTTGCTGTAAATGGATATATCAGCCATGAGGATTTATCTACCGGCTTCCCCTGTAGCGATATAGCTGCTTCTCTCTGTGATGATGCTATTGACAGCATGTTTGAAAAATAACTTCCGCCGTCTATGGTAGATTTTATTTCGATCTCATCCATATAAGTTTCCCATTTATCTGGATAACCGATTTTTATCCTCATAGTATCTAACTTTTTAATCGCCTTTTCCTTCGTTTCGTCACTCATCCATGTCAAATTCTCTATGCGTTTTCTATACACCTCTATGATATCTTTGACCATTTTTTCAACGTCTTGCTTTGCTTCTTCCGAAAAATAATTCTCAACATACAGCTTGCTTATGTAATCAGGCATAATGTTTTGAACAACAGTCAACGCTCTTTGTTCCTCTGTTATGCTTCCACTTATACCTAATACGGCCTGATTATATTTTTCAGCAGCTTCAGTAAATTCTTGATTAAGAGTTCCTCCCCAACCCTGAAGCACTGCAAGTTTTGCATATGCCTTTAATGTGTCTGCATTATCATCGTTAAAATAATCCGCAAAAGCATTTACAAGCCCTATGTCGGTAATAATTATTTCTTCCTCTTCTTGCAGTTCTGAGTCTGCAAACACGGCGTCAATATCAACATCTTTAAATATTTCTTTTATATCATCCATTGTAAAAATATTATATATGTTGTCAACATTACTCGATTCCTCAGGACTTAAAGAATGCTCGGACAGAAAAGCTTCCATTTCTATGCATTTCTCCGACATCTCCTCTGCATACTCTTCTGATTCTCCGCCTAACATCAGCAAAGTTTTAATATACTCATCATAAGCATCTATCTGATAGTTGGGACTGGTTTGATATATTTCTTTTGGCATGCTCGGAGAAATAGTGGCAAACGCAAGCATATAGCTATTGCTATCATTTAAATCAACTGTCATACCGAATCCCATATACGGAGCGATATACAAATCTGCGGCAATTTTACTCTGAACTTTTATAAGATCATCTGTAGTTTCCGCTTCATCTATCATGTCGAGATACCCCTTAATAGGTTCGATACCCTGCTCATTTCTTGAATCAATATCAACAATGCTTTGATATAAATCAGCTATCTTCTGCTCCTCTGTTCCTTTTTCATATGTATTACCTATAATTCCAATCAGTATTTTATAGGTATTTTCAGTACTTTTTATCTGTAGATCAGACATTGTACCGGCTACCGCATTGCCTGGATTTATTGTCAGATTTTCCAATATCTCTTTATTTACCGCAGCATAAAAATCATCCTTGAGATTCGTCCCGAACAACGAGTAAACGCGCTTGATAAAAAGTTCCATCTGCTCTTCAGTTACATTCTCATTGGGAGAAAAAATCCCTGTATCTGTTCCCGCTACAAGACCTGCGTCAAAAACATCGCGCAGTTCTTGTGTTGCCCATTCCGGAATATCTGAAAATTTCTCAGCTGGAATAGCAACCCTTGCGTTATGGCCTTTAAGTTCAGGAAATTCTCCGAATGCGCGTCTTAGCATAATAAGCGCTTCGACGCGTGTTACATTGTTTTCCTCTCTCAGCTCTCCATCCTCATAGCCTTTGATAATGTCAGTCTTTTGAACTCCGGGATTATAATCGTCTGCTGCTTTCAGCAACATTTCGACTACTTCTCCCCTTGTTAAATAGCGGTCTTGAGCGCTAACATAAGGGATGCTTAAAATTATTATTATTAAGCTTAATAATAATGAAACGACCCTGTTCTTCATCTTTTTAATTCTCCTTTTTTATTTATATTATTGTCTTAACCGAAATGTTTTTGGAGCAAAGCGGTAAATGAGTATACATGCAACAATACAATACAAAACACAAAACACAATGGTAAACGTGCCGAAAACTATAGTTTGCATTCTTATCTGCATCATATAATAACAAACTAAATATGTAACTATTTTAACTATCTGATATGACGCATTTTTAATCTCTGACGCAATATTATATGGCTGCATCAAATAATAAATTGTAAGATAATGCACCGAGAAAAAAGCACTCATACATAAAATCGATATAATTATTACGGCATAATTCAGAGGATTATCCGTACCTCCCGTTACGAAAAGCAGAAGTGATAAACCTGTTCCGATTACAGCCGCCGGCAGCATATTCACCTTAATTATTTCCCGCAGTCTTATTGCAAATAGCTTTAAAATCAGTTGCGGCTGTTTGTAAAAAGGATATGTAAGAAGACTGTGGTCACAATTCATAAACAAGGCTTGCGTAAATCCAGTTCCTCGATTTATAGCATACATTATGAATACAAAATATGGCAACCAGTTTAATATCAAATGATTTATTGCCTCTTTTATTTCAGGGAAAAAACAAACCGCAGCAATCATTCCAATAGTTATTACAGCACAAACGCTTGCTATAGTGTTTGAAGAATTCCACAAAATATCTTTATGCCTTTTTATAAATAATTCATTTAGATATTCAAATCCCTTGCGTTTGCTCGTAATGCTTACATCGGCTGAAATATGCTTTTCTGTCTGTTTACGCATCGCCTGAGCCCTTTTGTCAGCAAACGGCGAAGACTGAGCAAAAAGCTGCTGAAATATTTCCTTATATTCTGAAAATCTGAATATTTTTACAGTCCCTATAGCGCCTAAAAAGATAAATGCCGTTAAAAATATGATACTTGCAATTTCAGGAACCGTAATCCCTACGGCAGGAAGTCCGAATGCTGCTATGAAAATGACAGCCGCTGCTGACCAGACAATTTTTCCGAGTTTATTTTCATTGTATACAACTCCTCGCTTTTCATAATCCCACAGAGATATTGCAGCAATAAAAATTTTTATTCCGGAAACTGAAAAAGGAATTGCACAGCATAACCATACGGGAAACTTCAAAAGCATTCCGAAAACTATCGTAGAAATAAAAAAACCTATTATTACCTTTAATATTGAATATGCATAATTTATAACCACATACATTTTTGCATTCATCCGCATAAGCATTATGGCATAATATTTTTCTTTGCTCGGATTAAACAAATTTGTATTCAAAAAAGCACCAATTACAGTCAAAAACAAAAATATATGCAAAAACAGCCTGTCTTTTGATACGGTTTCATTATAGATCGACAATAATCCGTAAATCGCTGTAAAGTATATAATTTTCCCTACAAAAACCGAAATAACTTCCCAAAAAACAGAAATAATATTTGCAAAAATTTTCAAGCTTTTTAATCCGTACAGTTCTGACGGCAAAAGCCTCTTTAAAAGAGGTATTTGTTTTATCGCATAAATAATACTGTTGACACGGTATGTATTTTTAAGAGCAAAGGATATTTTAAGAGTTTTATTCATTACCATCCTCCCGAAGTTCTTTAATAATCTTATCCTTCAGCTCCTTGTCGCCAAGATTTGTTTTTTGAACAATTTCAAGTTCGCCTCGGCTTAACAAAACAATGTCATCGCATAAATCAAGCGCAAGATCAAGCAAATGAGTAGAAAAAATAATTATTCTGTCCTTCTTTAACTCCCGCAATAGATTCTTCATTTCCTCCGCAACAACAACATCTAAAGACGTAAGAGGCTCATCAAGCAAAAGTATATTGGGTTTTGCAATTATATTTATAAGCATCTGCATTTTATTTTTCATTCCGTGTGAATAATCTTTTAGCAGCTTATCCCTGTCCTCATTAGCAATGCTCATATAATCAAAGTATTCATCTATCGATTTAATGTCTTTTATTGAATTTTCATTTATATCTATAAAAAATTTCAAAAATTCTCTTCCGGTCAAAAATTCCGGAACGGTGGGAGTAGAAAGCACATAGCCTATATCTGATGATCTTACTTCCCTGCGTATCCCGTTTTCCTCAAGATAAAAACTGCCTCCATCAGCTTTAAGATCGCGATTTAAACAATTAAACAATGTGGTTTTTCCCGCGCCATTTCTTCCTAAAAGGCCATATATTCTTCCCTCCTCAAAAGTAAAATCAATATCTCTCAAGACCTCTTTTTTCTCAAAACTTTTTGACAAATGTTCTATTATGAATTTTATTTCTCTTTCCATCGGTAAAACATCCTCCACGTTCTTATGGCCTATCAATAAAATTTTCTCATTATAAGTTTATCTTATGTCTTATCTTGCTAATTTTAAAATACTGTGCCGATATAATTCAAAGTTTATTCTCCCAGCCGCCTAAATGAGTAATTATTCTTAAAAATTCATTTATGTTCCGGTCTTGCAGTATCTATGGTCATTATTACTGTACCAGCTATCATTATAAGCAATGCAATATAAAACCTCAGATCAGGTCTTTCACCGACTATCGCCATACTGAATGCTACTCCTAAAAACGGAGCTATTGAATAATACGCGCTCGTTTTTGCAGCTCCAAGATCCTTCTGCGACTGCAACAGTATAAGGCATATCTTTTTTTGTCAAGGATGCTTTTTTTTGCTTTTTTCCTGCTGCAGAAAATATTATGCTGTATAACAGCATTCCTATCCCTGCACCTAAATAAAGGAATGCTGCCATCATAGTGCTGCCAACATATTTTAAAAACAATTTAGAAAGCGGAATATTAATTGCGTACAATGCGGCTGCCAAAACCGCGAATACTGCCGCTTTGTTTTTAGAATTCATTATATTTAATATCATCCCCGATATCACGTTATTACATAAATTTAAATTATCAAAATAACTATAATTATTTAGTGCAGGCAATAAAACTTTATAATTTATTATATAACATTACCGATGGTTTTTCAACATTTATTATTAAGTATTATTAAGCGTACTGTAAATAAATTTTATTTAATATCCATGCACAATCGAATCTATATAAACATGAAAAATGACCGGTGCTTTATACATCGATCATTTTTTTATCAATACAAAAATCTAATTATATTAGCTTTCATGTTTGAAAAAACGGATTTTTTACAGGCATTCTTAAAATATTTTGTGAAGATTTCGTCTTGCAAATT
>CALWBE010000020.1 GCA_944375955.1 uncultured Clostridia bacterium
CTCATTTTTTGCTTTTCCGGATCGTTTTTTGTGATTTCGTTATATCCGGCTATATCACGTACGCCTACTTCTTCAATAAGAGCAAAACGGCGTTCCATTTCCGAAACAGCCCATGCAAGTGCACCGGCAGCTTTTTTAGGATCGCTTACTACCGGCACGAGAAGATGTGGTATTCCCTTATACAAGTTAAATTCAACTTTTTTAGGATCAATAAGTATAAATTTTACTTCATCAGGGCGTGCTTTGTAAAGAATGCTTATAATAAAACTGTTGATACAGACAGATTTACCCATACCGGTTGCTCCTGCGATAAGGAGATGAGGCATTTTTGCGATATCCATATAAACCGGACTTCCTGCGACGTCCATTCCAAGACATACAGAGATACGGCTTTTTAAGTTTCTGAACTGAGGGTTTTCAATAAGATCGCGGATATAAACAGTTGATACTGTTTTATTCGGAATTTCAATACCGACGGCGTCTTTCCCAGGAATAGGAGCTTCGATTCGAACACCTGAAGCAGCAAGATGAAGCGCGATATCATCCGAAAGATTTTGTATAGATTTTACACGTACGCCGACGTCGGGCTGAAGCTCATATCTTGTAACTGTTGGACCACAGCTTATATTTGTTATTTTGGTACGCACGCCGAAGTTAGCTAATGTATCAACAAGCTTTACGGCAGTTGCTTTTAGTTCTTCTGTTACAGTAAAAGTCATCGGATTCGGATCTTTTTTGAGGAGATCGGTCGAAGGATAGCTGTATAGTTCTTCTATTGTAGGCCTTGATTCTACAGTCAGTTTTCCGCTTTCAACTTCGAACCCGATTTCTTCGTTATCGGAAACTTCCGATACAACTTCGGACCCTTCAGATGTATCTATAACATCTTTTTCAAGGACGGATGTATTCATAGCCATACCGCCGGCTTCTATAACAGCACCGTCAGCAAAGATGTTGCCGATATCTGATGAGCCCTTGTTATTTCCGCCGGATATAAGCTCGGTATTGTATATATAGGTTTTATTTGAATCGGCAGCTTTTTTATCGAATGGAGCGCGGTCTGGAATGTAGCCTGTGGAACTTATGGCGTCAATATCCTTTTTTGCTGAAGCTGCGTTTTCCGCTTTTAGCTTTTGTTTAACAGCAGAATCGTCAGGTCTTATCAGGTCGTCAAAAATGGATTTTTTTACAGGTTCTGTGTCGGCTATATCTACGTCAATAGTTTTTTTTGTAAGATGATAGGCGAGGTCTCTATTTATTTTATAAGTTGTTCGGACACGCTGGCCTTGGGAGGTGGAATCGGAAGACGGAAGTTCGGGTGCAGCGGGCTGGGAAGGCCTTTCCTTGATTAAATGCTGTTTGCTTTTAATATCATGAAGTTTTGCGCGCGCCTTATCCTTTAAATATACAAAAATATCCTCCGGAGTACATCCGAATTCGAAAAGAGCGAAAATAATAACTATAAAAGACGCTATAAATACAGCGCCGGTTCCAGTCGCTTTATAAAGCAGAGATCCGAGAACATGTCCGATGATACCGCCGTTTTTATAATTTTTTGCGTCTTCATAAAGGCTGCCATAGTCTGATGGGAAACCTGAAGAATTTGTTATAAATATAAGTCCGGTTAATACGGATATAAAAATAGTGCATATTACGCTGAAAATCAATTTTTGCATCACGCGGTTTTTCAGCATGTCGTTTTTTAATTTCAAAGCGCCGAAAAACATAAAAACTGGTATGGCCCATACAGCGTATGATAGAAGCCCACGCAGAAAATATGCTATTGATCCAAAAAATCCGGCGCTATCCGGAAATGCCGTGCAGAAAGCGAAAAAAACAGCAGCAAAACCCAAAAGATACGGAAAAAGGTTAAAAAGCATGGAGTTTTCATCTATGGGATTTTTTTCACGTGCTGTATCTTTACCGGAAAGACTTTTTCCTGACGATTGATTTTTACTTTTTTTGTTTTGGGATGATCCGGAACGGCTGGTAACTTCTGAATTTTCAGTCTTTTTGTTTTGAACTGATTTTTTTGTATTTTTTCCTTTCGGGATTAGACTTTCCGAAGCGGATTTCTTATTTTTATTATCTGTCAAATCATTCACCTATATAATACACAAATAAAAATTTTATACCTTTAATATATAATAACAGAAAAAATTGGGATTATCAAGAGAAAAAAGAAAATAAGGCTTTGAAAGCTTATTTTTCAGTCTGTTTTAATAATTGCTAGGTCTTATTCCGGTAATTTTTTTAAAAACATTTGAAAAGTAATAAAGATTATCAAAACCGCATTCTCGTGCTGCCTCGCTCACCGTATAAAGACCTGTACCAAGCAGTTCTTTTGCGTGTTCTATTCGTACTATGTTAATATATCGCATCGGAGAAATTCCAGTATTTTTTACAAAGCACACTTTAAAATATGAAACGCTGTATCCGCTTACAGACGCAAGTTCCTTTAGGGTAAGTTTGTTAGTATAGTTAGAATTTATATAGTTTTTGACTTTTTCTATATAGGTATTATTTTGGCATTTTTCACTTTCCTTTAAAAGATCGTAAAAAATCATGTATAAAAGGCTGCTTATATAAAGCTTGTATCCTGCCGATCTTTGTTGCCATATAGAAAAAGCGCGTTGGAAATAACTTTCATATTTGAAAGGATTCTGCAGTTTTATTACTCTCTCAAACTTCGGAAAAACAGCCGATGGACAAAAGGCAATAGCAGAAAAAGTCCAGTTTTCAGTTCCGCAAGACTTTAAGGTGTATTCCTCGTGCGGGTAAAGAACAATTATATCTCCCTTTTCAACAATTAAAGACATGTGGCAGAAGCGAAGTTCAGCTTTTCCACCCTTAACATACATTATGCGATGAGAATCTTTGTCAGAAACTGTATATCGGCAGTTTATATTATAGTTTTTTTCTATAATAAATTCGATGTCTTTAATACCGAAACATAAATCTGTTTGCATATAGATATCTCCGTAAAAATGTTATATCCTAAGTATATCACATAATTAGAGAAATTCAAGCAATAAAGACTTTTTTTATAAATATTAAGTTATTATAAATATTTATAAAGATATTTTTGGATGTTAAAATATGAAATAAAAGAAAATAAAATTTGGAAGGAAACCATGAAAATCGATTTAAATAATCTCATGCTTAAAAATAAGCTTTCCGAACGATTGTATTTTGATATTTCGGAAAAATTGCCGATTATTGATTTTCACAATCATCTTGATGTGAAAGATATAGCGAAAGACAGGAGGTTCGAGAATATTTATGAAATGTGGATAAAAAGCGATCCGTATAAACATCGCGCAATGAGGATATGCGGGATGAAAGAGGAATATATCACCGGAGGTGCATCCGGCGAGGAAAAATTCATTTTATGGTGCAGCATATTTCATAGACTTTTGGGAAATCCACTTTATCATTGGTCATTGCTTGAATTAAAAAGAGTTTTTGATATAGATTTGGTCCCAAATAGAGATAATGCGCAGCTTCTTTGGAATGAGATGAATGAAAAGCTGGAGAATGACAGCGCACTGACATGTAAAGGTCTCATAGAGAGATTTAACGTAGAATATGCAGCGCCATGCGCTTCTCCTGAAGATAATATAAATATATTTAAGAACTGCGAAAGAATCGTTCCGTCATTCCGGGCAGACAAGCTTTTAATTCCGGAGCGTGACACAGTAAAAAAGTTGTCCGAAATAAGCGGAATAGAAATACACGATTTTGATGATTATAAGGAAGCGGTAATAAAAAGGATTGATGATTTCAATTAAAAGGGTTGAAGAAAACCGGCGATGAAATATATAAAAAGTTTGGGCGTTGCAGATTTTTGATAAACGGAGCAGGCGGCAACAATATAAAAGCGATGACAACGAATTTTGTTTTTAGCAAAGACGAGCTATCACCGGATAAGCCTGAAGGAATGGTAGGATTTTTCGATATAGATCCGGATGCATTTTTGCATGTTCTGAAAAATAATACAATAGGAACAGTTGTGCCGTGCAGGGTGTTCGGAAGGCAAATGGCAGAAGTTGGAGAAGGAGGCATAATCAATTTTGCGTCTATGAACAGTTATCGTCCGCTTACACGTGTGCCGGCATACGCTATGAGCAAAAGTGCCATAGTAAATTTTACACAGTGGCTGGCAGAATATTTTGCGCCTTGCAGAATAAGGGTAAACGCAGTGGCGCCGGGATTTTTTGTAAACGAGCGCAGCAAGGCATATCTTGGAACACCGGAGAGCGGACTTACGGCAAGGGGAAAAAGCGTAATATCACATACTCCGATGGGAAGATTCGGAAATGCCGGAGATCTTACCGGAACTATAAACTGGCTATTAGATGACCGCGCGGCTGCATTTGTAACAGGCATAACTGTTCCTGTGGACGGAGGATTTTTGTCATGCAGCGGAGTATAAAAATTTAATAATGTGAAAATTGAATATAAGTTCTTGCACTGGCGGCATATTTGTGATAATATGATAAAAATACGAATATGAGCGAAAGGAAAATTGAAAATAAAATGCTTTTAACTGACTATTTCCGCAGCGAGCGTGATTATGCATGGGATATTTCACGTCAGTGCGGGGTGAGGCACGGAGTTATACGGCTTCCGGAAGACGACAAGTTTGATTTGACAGATCACGAAAATTGGAAGACCGTATATGATAAATTTATTGATTTCGGAATAAAGCCTGTGGTTATTGAGCCAATGCCTAACTGTGTGCATGATCATATAAAGGCAGGCGATGAAAAACGGGACGAATGCATTGAAAAAGTAATAAAAATGTTTCCTATAATGCAAAAACTTGATATAGGAACAATATGCTTTAATTTTATGGCTTATATAGGATGGCTGAGGACCTCTTCGGATATACCTGAAAGAGGAGGGGCTGTTGTAACCGGTTTTGATGAAAAGGATATGCCGCAAGTAGACGCGTCTATAAGTTCAGATAAACTTTGGGAGAATTATACTTATTTTATAAAAGCCGTAATACCTTACGCAGAAAAATACGGTATTCGCCTTGCTCTTCATCCAGATGATCCGCCAAGGAAAAACATAGGAAATGTCGAACGTATACTGATATCTGCAGATAATATAGAAAAAGCAGTACGCGGAATTGTAAAAAGCGATATGCTGGGCGTTACCATGTGCCAGGCGAATTTCTATATTATGGGTGAGGATCTGTATAAAGTTATACCGAGGTTTGCAGATAAAATTTTCTTTGTTCATTTCCGCAACACAATAGGGAATATTTCAAAATTCCGTGAAACTTTTCATGATAACGGCAGCCTTGAAATGGCGCGCTTAATGAAGCTTTACAAGAAATGTGGGATAGATGTGCCGATAAGGGTAGATCATGTGCCTACGATGCTTGGAGAAAAATCAAACGTTGCTGGTTATGATGCTTTGGGAAGATTATTTGCTATCGGATATTTAAAGGGTATTATTGACTGCTGTGAGCAGGAGCTGTGATTAAAATAAGGAGTGGTGCTGAGATTGCACCACTCCTTATTTTAATAAAAAGCGGATATATCTTTATTTGATATATCCGTTTATTTTAATATCGTTCTTCAACCTCGCCAAGAAATTCCGCAGGATCTATTGCAGAGCCGTCTTTGCGGATTTCAAAATGGACATGAACACCGGTAACCTGTCCGGATGCGCCCATATTGGCTATGATGTCTCCCTGACCTACACGGTCGCCTTCTTCAACTAAGGACTTGCTGAGGTGCGCATATACCGTTTCATATCCGTTTTCATGGTCAACAATAATATGAAGACCGTATCCGGAGGTATAGCCTACACTTTCGACGACACCTCCGTCAGCGACAGCGATATCGCTTCCGTAAGGACCCGGAATATCCCATGCATTGTGGAATTCTCTCGTCCCAAATTCTGAAACCGTTCTTATACCGTAGGCAGAAGAGAGATAGTTGTTATACGGCATTATAAATGTTCCTGTCGCGGTAGTATCTAACTCGTCCTGAGAAGGTATGCGTGTTCCGACATAAATTACTCTGTTTTCGACGGGTTTTATAATGTTCTCATCAACGAGTTCACGTGAAATTTCTTCGCCGTTTTGATATGATACCTCATATGTTGCTATGCGATAGCCGTCTTTTCCAAGCGAAGCTATTTTTTCACTGCCTAAAAGATAATTTTCACTTTCGATCCGTTCAATGCTGTAAGGCACTGTTTCTTCTACTGTTTCGGTGCGAGTGACGACATAATTCAGTGCCACTTCCATTATTGACTGTATATTTGTCGTCATTACAGAAGACATATCTGACTGAACTATATAAGAACTTGGGGTTGTTACGCCGGTCAAGCTGATATAATTATCCTTTTTAACTTCTGTTTTTTCAACATTTTTAACTACTGAGTTGTAATATATGTTGTATAAGACGTTATTAGGGGAAATTTTCATGTCAGAATTTAAAGGCTCAAGCCCTAACATCTGTCTTATTTCATTTTCATCTGACAGAGATTCAACTTTAACGTCCATCGGCACAATAGTTATTTTATTTGCCGGAGTGACGCGAACAGCGTCGTTATCCGAATAAAAATTTGCGCTTTGTTTAAATTGTTCTTCCAAATCACTGACTGCACGGTCAAGAGCGGGACGACTTTCACATACGGCAATAAGAACATTATCGACATACAGTCCATAACCTTGGCATATATATTTTTTTGCACAATTATAAAGGGCGCTGTAGATTTCAGTTTCTCCGACATAAGATGACGTTTTGCTGTCGGCAAAACTGTAAGTTATTTCATCATCAAATTTAAAATTTTCTCCAGTTGACGCGGACAAATTTTTTTCGAGAAGCTTCCTTGCGGAAATGATAACGTCGTCGGATTCAACAACACCTATCATTTCACCGTTGACATAAACTTCAAGAGCCGGTTCATCATCAAGAATGTTTACGGCATAGATAGTCATCGGAACTGCAAGAATAACAGATATTAAAACAGCGGCAGCTTTTTTTGAGAAACGATAACAATTTACGAACAACTTAAAGGAATTGTCAAGGTTTTCATTTCCTCTGCGGCACTTTTTTCTTATTTTAGAAGGAAGAGAAGATATAGTTCTTCCTGCTGAGTATAGAAAAAGCGGTATTTTCTGCAAAAAGATAAGCAGTCTTGACCAGAAGTTGTTTTCCCAAGTATAGAAAGAATTTTTGTACCATCCTTTCGGATGAGAAAACATATTTTTAAGTTCATCCGGGACATGCTTTTCAGATTTATCGAAACGATAAAGAGAATGGATGTAAAACGCATTGTAAAAGCTTTCCAACCGAGAAAGTCCATTCTTTCTTGAAAGCGAATATACAAAACCGTAGTCTGAGTCATGTATTCCGAAACTTGCAAGATATTCTTCTGAAACTGAACCTTTACGATACAGTCGCAGCAAGGCTCTTTTTTGTCTGCGGTTAATTTTCTTGATTTTTTTATTTGAATTTGTGTGAGCTTCTGACGTTTTAACGGCAATACGCTCATTTAAGAGATTGCTGTGTATATTGTTCAACAGCTTACCTCCTTTCTGAAGAAATAATCTTCAATGCAATAGTAAAAATATGAATTTTAAGCAGAATGAGTGAATCATTACACAAACTGATTTATGCTTATGTTATTGAAAAGTATTTTTCACAACATTTAATATTATAGCACTTTGATTCAAATAAGTCAAGTTTTGTAAAAAAACAGAGATCATTAGATATTGCCTGAAATAATGATAACGATTATTTTACATTTGCATAAAATATTTTACTTATCTTTAACATGATTCGGATTTTACAATTAACACTGCTTAATTATACTTCGTTATGTAAAATAAAAAAATCAATAGGAGTGATTTAAATGAAAAAAAACATTAAAAAAGGTTTAATATTTATGAGTGCAGCAGCGGTGTTGGGAGCATCATTGGCAGGCTGTGCTAAAGATGAAAGCGGAAGCGTTTCAACAGATGGATCCACATCTATGGAATCTGTGATAGGATATTTGGGAGAAGCTTTCACGGAAGAAAACCCCGATATAAAATTTTCATATAATCCTACAGGTTCAGGTACGGGAATACAAGCGGTACTTGAAGGAAGATGCGACATAGGCCTTTCAAGCCGCGATCTTAAAGAAGAAGAGGCAAAGGATCTTGACGGAACTGTAATAGCGATAGACGGAATTGCGATAATTGTAAATCCGGAAAATGAGGTTGAAGATCTTTCTATTGAAAACATAGCCGATATATATACCGGAAAGATAACCAACTGGAGCGAACTTGGAGGCAGTGATACACCGATAGTTCCGATAGGACGCGAGGCGGCTTCAGGTACTCGTGACGGTTTTGAATCGATAACAGGTACAGAGGATGTTTGTGTATATTCACAGGAACTTACATCTACAGGTGATGTAATTCAAACGGTAGCATCCAATCCGAATGCGGTGGGATATGCATCTTTGGCATCGGTAAAAGATACAGTCAAAGTTTTGTCTGTAGAAGGAGTGATGCCGTCTGAAGCGACGATACAGGACGGAACATATAAAATCCAGCGAAACTTTGTTATTGTGACAAAAAAAGGAACAGAACTCAGCAGTGCCGCTCAAAAGTTTTTTGACTTTGCCACAAGTGAAGCAGCAGACGAGTATATTACAGCAGCGGGAGCAGTACCTGTAAAAAGATAAGGAAATAAAATAATATGGAAAAGGTAAAAAAGACTGCACATATTCTTGAAAAAATAATGCGTACTATTTTTACGGTATGCGGCTTTTTTGCCGCGGTTTTAGTTGTGGTAATAACTGTTTTCCTGCTTATATCAGGTATACCGGCAATAAAGGAGATCGGAATAGTTGATTTTCTTTTTGGAAAAGTATGGGCGTCTACCGCAGACGATCCATCGTATGGGATACTGCCGTTCATACTCACTTCGGTATATGGAACTTTAGGCGCAGTGCTGATAGGTGTTCCGACAGGCATTATGTGCGCGGTATTTCTCTCAGAGACAAAGAAAGGCATATTCGGCAATATTGTCAGAAAAACTGTAGATTTGCTTTCTGGTATCCCGTCGGTTGTATATGGACTTGTGGGAATGATAATAATCGTACCGGCAGTAAGAGAAGTATTTGGACTGCCGGACGGGGCAAATCTTTTTTCTGCGATTATAGTACTTGCAGTAATGATATTACCGTCGGTAATATCTGTATCAGAAACAGCCTTAAGAGCAGTGCCGAAGGAATATAAAGAAGCGTCGCTTGCGTTAGGTGCAACAAAAACCGAGACTGTCTTCGGAATAACGATACCTGCTGCAAGAAGCGGAATTATAACATCGGTTATTTTGGGAGTAGGAAGAGCTATAGGCGAAGCGATGGCAGTAATGATGGTATCGGGCAATGTTCCGAATATGCCAGGGCTGTTTGAAAGCGTAAGATTTTTGACAACGGCTGTCGCGAGTGAGATGGCTTATTCATCCGGTCTACAGAGAGAAGCATTGTTCTCGGTTGCTTTAGTTTTGTTTGCGTTTATCATGCTGATAAATCTCATACTCAATTTTGCGGTAAAAAAGAAGGGAAAATGACAAATGACAACATATATGAACACTGCCAGAGCGAGAGCAATAGAATCTGCTCCGAAACTCGGAAGCATATCAGCAAAAAGAAAGAGAAAATGTTTAGCGCTTAATATTATGCTGTATATTTCAGCCGGTGCCATCTGTCTGCTTTCAGTTTCGTTAATTGGATATATATTGTATAGGGGAATACCGCATATAACGTGGGATTTTATTTCCTCAAAACCGAGTTTTTTAAAAGGAACTGAAGGTATACTTCCCAGCATATTAAACACACTTTATATAATTTTTATGACACTTGCAGTTATTTTGCCGCTTGGTATAGGAGCAGCAATTTATCTTAATGAGTATGCAAAAAACAAAAAAGCGGTAAAAATGATAGAATTTGCAGCTGAAACTCTTTCAGGTATTCCTTCGATAATATACGGCCTTGTAGGTATGCTTATATTTGTACAGATGTTTTCACTTGAGACAAGTCTTATAGCGGGAGCACTGACATTGGCAATAATGACACTTCCGACGATTATGAGAACGACGCAGGAAAGCCTTAAAACTGTTCCGACAAATATAAGAGAAGGTTCTTTGGCACTTGGCGCCGGAAAATGGCATATGATAAGAACAGTTGTGCTTCCGAGTTCGGTGGATGGAATAGTTACCGGAGCCATATTGTCAGCCGGCAGAATAGTAGGAGAAAGTGCGGCATTGCTTTTTACTGCAGGTACAGCAAACGAGATTTACGGAATAATAAACGCTGTTTTGCCGGGAAATGCGGGATCTACACTTACGGTATCATTGTATATGTATGCTAAAGAACGAGGCGAATTTGATTATGCGTTTGCTACGGCAGCTATACTTTTGATCCTTACATTTTTGATAAATATGCTTGCGGCGCTTTCATCAAAGCTGTTGAAAGGAAAAAGATAACATGAAGTATATTATTGAAGCAAGAGATCTTAATTTGTGGTATGGAAAAAACCACGCTCTTAAAGACATAAATATCGGTATTGAGAAAAACAGCATAACTGCTCTTATAGGGCCATCGGGATGCGGGAAGTCTACATTTTTAAAGACGCTAAACCGTATGAATGATCTTGTAGATGAATGTCGCATAGAAGGAAGCGTACTGTTTGAAGGCATAGATATATACGGAAATATTGATGTTAATACTTTAAGAAAACGAGTTGGAATGGTATTTCAGAAGCCAAATCCTTTTCCGATGAGCATATATGACAATGTAGCATATGGTCCGAGAATTCATGGTATAAAATCAAAACATGATCTTGATGAAATAGTAGAAAGATCTTTAAGACAAGCGGCGATTTGGGACGAGTGCCGCGACAGGCTGAAAAAGAATGCACAGGAACTTAGCGGAGGTCAGCAGCAACGTTTGTGCATAGCGCGTTCACTTGCCGTTGAACCAGAGATTTTGCTTATGGACGAACCGACAAGTGCACTTGACCCGATATCTACAGCAAAAATAGAAGAACTTGCTCTTGAACTGAGAAAAAAATACACAATCATTACGGTAACACATAATATGCAGCAGGCAGAGAGGATAGCGGACAAGACGGCATTTTTCCTTCTCGGCGAGATGATAGAATATGATAAAACATCGAATATTTTTTCAGATCCATCTGATAGCCGTACCAGAGATTATGTAAATGGGCGGTTCGGATAAAAAACATAAAAACACCGCCTGCACACCGGCACTTGACATAAATTTGACGCAGTATTATAATTATTTAAAACAGCTTCAGAAAGGTGCTTTTTAAAGCGGTGTATGTTATTATGAATAAAATTGTAATATTATTTGCTTTTTTGCTTTTAACTTTATTAACTGTTTTTTCATGTGCGGCGGGAAAAGATCCCGGGATAGTCAAAGTATATGATACGGCAGAGGAAGCAGGTGAAGCATGTTGTCTTATGCCGGTAGAGTATGTTCCAGAAGGTTTTCATGTAAGCGCTTATAGAACTATATACGGACATGTTTCTGAAACTGAATATAAATCGGAAGATGCCGTTAAAGACGGTGAAAAAATCGCTGTGCTTCGTATTGTCAGTACAGAATATAAAACGGAGAATTTGTCCGGATTCACAGATATGGGGCTTGTGGAAGTGTTTTCTCCTTCAGATAAAACCGAATTTGAAATAGAAACAAGAGACGGTGTTTATGCTGCCGAATGGACGGAAACTTTCGGCGGTGATGAGTGCAATATTTCTTTTACATTGATAAACGGAGAAAATATAGAGGAATTTAAGAAATTGTTAGAAGAATCATCAAAATACATAGAAAATTCGCATAAATAAATGCTTTTAAATAAAAAAACCTCCCATGCTAACGGCATGGGAGATTTTGTTGTTATTTAACAGTAAAAACACCTTGCAAACCGATGCTCTATAACGGTGAAAAAACATGTATAAAAAATACAAGTCTGTTTTAAAGTTAAATATAGAAAATATTATTCCTTTTCAAAAGAGTCTTTAGGAAGACCGCAGATGGGACATACCCAATCTTCTGGGATATCTTCCCATGCTGTTCCGGCAGCTATTCCATTATCGGGATCTCCTATTTCCGGATCATATTCATATCCGCAGGGACATACGTATTTCATGTTAAAGCCTCCTTTCACGAGTATTTTGCAACTTTATTGAAAAGTTCAGAATTAAGAAATATATAGCAAAGTATTTTATCAGGCACTGCTGCTGCGGAATTTGGCCGCCGCATAAGTGCGATATAAAATAAATGCAGAATATTGCGGTAAACCATAAGTGCCTGAGGCAATTGTATTTGATATGCAAATATCTTACAATGCCGTTTATAAAATATACTATATAATAACAATATTATAATTTTATGAATGCGTTTATTTGTTAACAAACATATAAATATTGTAAAATATATTTCAAATAATATTTGTTTTATAATGATACATACATATTTGACGAACTTATATTAGTATGGTATAATATTTTAAATAAATCTTGCTGTATAAAGATTTTAGGACGATAACTGTACACCTTAGCTCGGACTGTGAAATTTACTTAAAAAAACGAACTTCAAGCAAAAAAGATTTTTTGCATGGCGGAATATTTAGAATACAAAATTTTGCAAGTGCAGAGCTATTCATTTTGTAGTATATTTGTACGTGTTATTTATAAATTCAATGAATTGTTTAAGACATAAAATAAAATTATGCAAGGAAACAAACGTATGGAAAAATACAGTGTTTTGATGTCATTATATATAAAGGAAGATCCGGAATATTTAAAACAGGCTGTAAACAGTATGATTTTTCAGACGGTAAAACCCGATGAAATAGTAATTATAAAAGACGGACCGCTGACAGATAATCTTGAGCGAGTTCTTAATGACTTTGAAAAGCAATATCCGGGGTTTTTTAATATTGTTTCTTTCAAAGAAAATTTAGGTTTAGGTACAGCTCTAAATATTGGACTTGAACAGTGTAAAAATGAACTTGTCGCGAGAATGGATACCGATGACATTTCAAAACCTGACAGATGTGAAAAACAGCTTAAAAGATTTGAAGAAAACACGTCGCTTGATATAGTGGGAAGCGCAATAGATGAGTTTTGGAATAATCCTGAAAATATTATATGTTCACGGAGAGTTCCGGCCGGACATAAAGAGATATATGAATTTTCAAAAAGGCGAAGTGCATTCAACCATCCCACGGTAATGTATAAAAAGAGCAAAGTTTTAGCTTTGGGAGGATACAGCAATTTAAGGCGAAATCAGGATGTTGAGCTTTTTGGCAGAATGCTTTTTGCCGGCTGCCGTGGTGAAAATCTTACAGAATCCTTATTGCTTTTCAGAACAAATAAAAATCTGATGAAAAGGCGAAAGAGCTGGGCAAATACAATAAGTTATATAGGTACTATATTCAAGTTTTACCGTATGGGTTATGCTGGGCTTTGTGATCTTTTTGCAGTAACTGTTGCGCAAATGGTCATTTTTTTAATACCGCTGAGACTCCAAGGTTATATATATAAAAAATTTTTAAGAAAGTGACTGCTACAAAAATAAATATGTAGCTGCGGGGAGTTGCGAGATTATGAAAGATGCATTAATTTCAGTTGTTGTTCCAGTATATAATGTTGAGAATGTGTTGCATTACTGTGTGGATTCATTACTTGAGCAGACATACAAAAATTTGGAAATAATACTTGTAGACGACGGCTCATCAGACTCTAGCGGAAAAATATGCGACGATTACGCGGCAAAGCACGAGAATATAATTGCTTTGCATAAGGTTAACGGCGGACAGAGCAGTGCTCGTAACATGGGTATAGAGCGTGCTTCCGGTGAATATATCGGTTTTATAGATAGTGATGACTGGATAAATGCCGGAATGTATCAATATCTTTATGATCTTATAATAAAGTACGGTGCAGATATTGCAGGGGTAAAAAGGATAAGCGTGTTTAACCATAGCTGTGTCAGTTTAAAGCAGCCAAAAGAGCGTATTTCGGAAAAGCGGGGCAGACAAGTTTTGCAGTATTATATGGAAGAATCCGTAAAAAACGGCGGTTCGTCCGTATGTCTGTGCCTTTTTTCTGCCAAGGTGATATGTGGAGTTAGGTTCAGAGACGGAAAAATATATGAGGACATAGATTTTAAATATAAAGTTATGGAGAAAGCAGGCATATATGTTGAGAGCAATCAAATAATGTACTATTATCTCCAGTCTCAGTCCAGTACGTCTCTTGCAAGTTTTAAGTATAGGGATTACGAACTTATTGAGGCAACTCGTATACTTGTAGATCTCAGCAAAAATGAAAGTTATGGAAGTGTTCATTATCTTTCAATGGTAAGACTTGCAAGATCGTCTTTTTCTCTTCTTTCAAGAATAGCTTATCTCGGATTTGACTGCAGCGTATCAAAAAGTGACAGAACAGCGATTATAAGAGATCTTACAAACAGACTTAGAAAAGATTATTTTTTTCTGCTTGCATCGCCAATGCCTGTAAACCGCAAAATTATGATGAGCCTTATATGTATCAATATAAATTGTCTTAGAGTGCCGCTTAGAATATATGAAAAAATAAGGCTCAAAATACGAGGGAAAAACGTAAAACTTACAGATCAAATTGCGCATTAATTAAAAGACTGTTGTTCAAAGAACATACAGTGTATATATGTGTTGTTTTTATTGCATAAAGCGATAACTTGCTGAGTATTTGTTGAAATAAAATTCTGCCGGATGTATAATCTCTGCGTTGAAGATTATACGCAGTTAAAGCTTATGGTGGTATAATATAATAATATTTAAAATTACGGCTGTATTTTGAAAAAATTGATATGGCTGTCATAAAATTTAGAATATTTGAAGGGACGGTAATTTGAGATGGTGAAATTTAAGTTAAGCGCTTTTGCCGATGAGTATTCTCCGAATTTTGACAAACAGCTTGAGGGACTTAGGAAAAACGGTGTTGAAATGATGGAAATACGAGGCGTTGACGGCACGAATATTGCAGATATAACGACTGAAAAGGCAAAAGAAATCAAGTTAAAGCTTGACAAGTCCGGAATAAAAGTATCTGCAATAGGATCTCCGCTCGGTAAGATAAAGATAACCGATCCGATAGAGCCGCATCTTGATCAGCTTCGCCGTGTTATTGAAATCGCAAAAATACTTGATACAAAGCGTATTCGTATGTTCAGTTTTTATATGCCTGAAGGAGAAAAGCCGGAGAAATATCGTGACGAGGTATTTAAGCGTCTTGAAAAAATGCTTGAAATAGCGGAATCTGAAGGAATCAGCCTTTGTCATGAAAACGAAAAAGGAATATATGGAGATATACCGGAAAGATGCGCTGAAATATTTGAACATTTCGGTAATCGCCTAAAAGGCGTTTTCGATCACGCAAACTTCTTGAATGTGGGAGCTGAACCTTATCCTTACGGATATGAACTTTTGAAAAAGCATATTACATATTTTCATATAAAAGACGCAGTAGGAAATGAAATTTATCCAGCGGGCAAGGGAGACGGAAGGATTCCCGAGACTATAGAGAGGATAAAAAGCGATTTTGACGGAGAAGTGATTCTTACTGTTGAGCCGCACCTTTTTGCTTTTATAGGTCTTGACAAGCTGGAAAATACAAATGAAAAGATCAAAAAGCCGTTTAGTGATTCCGAAGAGGCATTTGGAGTTGCAGTAAACGCCATAAAAGAAATAATAAAACAGTAAAAAGCAAAAAGAAATGTCTGAAAAGGGTCTGTATCGGAAATTTTTTTCTCTCAGCTGTGGGTTGATAATGGCAGTACTGCTTTGCGCCGCGCGTTTTTTTGTAATATATATTTTTGATAATTATTTTTTGGAAAAAGCAGCATTAAGTGGTTTTTATGGCATATTTGCGTCAGAAGCAGTAAAAATATTAGCATGGCTTGTACTGTTTGGACTATATGATTTTCTGTTTGTTAGGAAGAAAAAAAGTTCGTTTGAGAATCTAATACCGTTGCCGATAGCTGCGGTATATTTCGGGGCATATTTTTTATCGGCTGCGTTTCAGGCCGTTTTTAGCTATATTTTTAATTCTCCTAAAGGTTATCAGACATTGTTTTTTTCATCTAATAAATTCAGTGAGATTGCGCTGCTTTTCATAGTAACAGCACTGATGGTTCCGGCAGTGGAGGAATACGTCTTTCGACGCGTTATTCTGAGAAGCTTTGCTGAATTTGGCTTCTGCACTGCGGCGTTGTGCTCGTCTGCGGTTTTTGCTGCATGCCACAGCCCGGATAATATGGTGTATGCGTTTGTGTTCGGCATTGCGCTTTCATATCTTGCCGCAGCCCGCGGCTGCCGCGTGTCATTTTTAGCTCATGCGTTAAATAATGCGCTGGCGCTAAGCATTTCACTTGCAGAAGAACGGCTGCCGGAAAAAATCAGTTTTGTCTTGACGGTTTTCTATATTTTAGTGTGCTTTGCGGGAATAATTTCGCTTATTTTTCTGGCAGTGTTTGTATTGAGACGTATAAAGATAACAAAAAATAAAAATGAAGTTTTGGAGACTTGTATGAAAATTAATGAAATTTGGAATATAAAAGAAAAACAAGAGTTTGTCACAGAAATGTTTGAGTATATATCAGAAAAATGCAAGAACGGAGAAAAAATAGAAGACTTGAATGATAAGCAGAGGGTGTTTTATATTGTGCAGACACTTGAAATGGAAGTTAATAATGGTGGCTTTTCTCAGTTCTTCTTTAATTCAAATGGTATTTTTGCAGGCGAACTTATTTCATCTTTTAAAAAAATTAGAGCTATCAAAACAGCAGAAATTTGTAAAAAAGCCGTTAGCATATTTGGGGATAAAATTTACGCGGACAGAAATGAATTACAAGATTTCTTAGTTCCGGATGATGAAGAAGAGGAAGAAAAGATTGAAGAAATTCTTAATGAATGCGATGACGCCTTCTTTGAATACGAAGATGATTTGACAGAATTAAATTATCAGTTTATCATCGATAATAAAGAATCATTTTTAAATTAAAATAAATTATTTTTTAATTCTGATTTGATACGAAATATTATTTAGAAAGAATAGCTTCAGATTATACGGCCTTTATGGAAATTAAAAAAAGTCATGAGTATTATATGAAAGCGGCATTAGGCCGCGCTGCCACAGCGGCAAAATATGGTGAGATACCTGTCGGTGCCGTGATAGTTTACAAAGGAAGGATAATTTCCGGCGGCAGAAACCGCAGGGAAGGCGCAAAATGCGCGACTTGCCATGCGGAGATGTCAGCGATTGAATCGGCGTGCAGAAAACTTGGAGGATGGCGTCTTTTTGAATGCGATATGTATGTAACGCTTGAGCCTTGCCCTATGTGTGCTGGAGCAGTAATAAATTCGAGAATAAAGAATCTTTATATAGGGACTGCCGATCCTAAGGCAGGATCGTTCGGGAGCGTAATAAATTTCAATGATTTGCCGTACAATCACAAACCGAATATTGTTTATGGCATATGCGAGAATGAATGCTCAAGAATATTAAAGGATTTCTTTTCACAGCTTAGGAAAAGGAAAAGGGAAAAGAAAAAGATGTTAAAAAAGGTGAATGTCGATGAACAATAAAAGAAAGACAGGCATAATTGGCTGCGGAAGCATTTTTCACACACATGTAGCCGCTATAAATTCGCTTTGTATTTCGGATATAACAGCCGTTTGTGATATTCGTGAAGATCGTCTGAATGATGCTGCAAAACTATGCCCCGGTGCAAAAAGATATACTGACTATAAGAAACTTTTGTCAGAATCAGACGCAGAAGTGATTCATATATGCACACCGCATTATCTTCATGCTGAGATGGCAATTGCTGCATTAATGAGCGGACATGACGTATATCTTGAAAAGCCGTGTGCGATGAACCCGCCGGAAGCAAAGAAAATAATAGACGCGTCAGACAAGTCGGGGCGAAAGGTATGTGTTTCGTTTCAGAACCGACTTGTCAATACTACCGCAGAGGCAAAGAAAATAGCAGAAAGTGGCAGCATGGGAAAGCTTCTTGGAGCAAAAGGAATAGTTACATGGCATCGTGAAGGAGCGTATTATACAGAGAGTGGCTGGAGAGGAAATTTTGCTACTGAAGGCGGAGGAGTACTGATGAATCAGTCTATTCATACGCTTGATTTGATGTATTATTTTCTTGGTGAAGCTGAAATCGTAAGAGGTGGTGCATTTTTAAATAAAAATTTTGATATAACAGAAGTAGAAGACACTGCAGAGGCATATATAAAATTCAAAAGCGGAGCGTCAGGGATATTTTACGCCACAAACTGCAATGTGGTCGATTCGCCTATTGAACTCGAATTATATTTTGAGAAGGGCAGTCTTTTAATAAGAAATGATACTCTTTATCGCTGCATTGGTGATGAATTTACGGCGATATGTAAAAATGAAAATATAATTGACGGGAAAAAATATTGGGGAAACGGTCATGTACGTATGATCTCGTCATTTTATTCGGCACTGTCGGGAGGTAACGATTATTACTGCGATATACGCGATGCCGTTCAGGTTTTGGATATAATTTCAGAAATATATAAAAATTCAGAAATAAAACCTCCATATCTTAAAATATGATGTCATAAATCTGTACTTTGCGCATATATTTTACTGTGACAAGCGGTAAAATGAATAATAAAATTTAGTGAGGTACGGATATGTTTGTTTTTTCATTAAAAGGTAAATCAATAAAGCTTGCGGGTATTGCCGCGGCTGCTTGTGTAGCGATAGCTGTTTGTCTGTTTTTGCTTCCGGACTATGAAACTGCGGGTACGGCATATGTTTCTGCGGTAACAAATGAAACCATAAGTTTTAAGGGAATAAAAACTGCAGAAGACAGGCTTGAATTCATTCATAGCTTTGGGATAGAAGTAAATGCGGAGCCAATAGAGGAATTTACTACAAAAATACCGAAAGAGTTTGATTCGGTTTATGCGGAATATAATAGTATTCAAATGTCTCAGGGACTTGATCTTTCAAAATATAAAGGTAAGAAAATAACGAGATATACATATGAGGTAACAAATTATCCCAAAGACGCTTCAGGAGAACCCAAAACGGTTTATTTAAATCTTATCTTGTATAAAGACCGCGTTGTCGGTGGGGATTTGTCATCATCGGATGCAGGCGGATTTGTAAGAACTTTCTGTGATTTTAATCCTTCTCAGGAATAATTTTCAGTATATATAATAAAACTGCCGGTCGAATAATACTTATTATTCGACCGGCAGTTTGTTGTTTTAATTTGGCAAATTAAAATAACGGAAAATATTTGTCATATACTTAATACAATAGCTAAGAATGCAGAATTTATAAAGAATAAACAATATAATAATATTTCATATTATGAAATTTATTTTAGGCGTGTTGATTTTATTGCGGTATGACATTATAATCTATAAAGAATATGCAATAAGGTTTTCTGGGTGAAATGAATGATAATAAAATCGGTAAAAAAAGCATCTGCGATATTAAAAAAGCTTTCTGACAATTATCCTGACTGCCTCAGACTTGACGAATTAAGCCGTCATACAGGCATAAATAAAAGCACATGCATTCATTTGCTTGATACGCTTATAGAAGAACAGCTGGTTGAAAGATCAGGTCATGCGGTATATAGACTTGCGGCAGGATGTTTTTATCTGACGCGTTCCGGTCGTTTTGACAATTCGCGCATATCTGTATGCAGTCCGGTTCTTAAATGGCTTTACGCTAAGGTAAATCAGACGGTTTTAATAGCAGAGATACAGAATTGCACAAAATATGTTGTAGATTATATTGAAGGGGAACTTCAAATTGTCAGCTCGCCAGCAGATATAATTGTTGATGATATATATAGAACAGCGACAGGCAGACTTATTTTATCAAGGATGCCGCGTGAAAATGTTGCTGAAGTGGTGTATAAGCACGGCCTTCCGCGGTCGCCGGATTGGGTAGATTTTAAAACGTATGATGAATTTGAAAAAGAGCTTTCTGAATTGAGAAAAAAAACGGTTATTTTTGCAGAATCAGAGAGCGGAGGAGCAGTGTCATCAGGAATTGCGGCTGAGATTTTTGATCGAAAAGGTAATGTAGGAGCTGTCGGTATTGCTTACACAAATAATGGAAAAGAAAAGATAAGCCTTGAACAGAGACAGATTTACGAGAAATATTTAATAAAAGCATCAAAGGAAATGAGCCGAAGATTAAGTTTCGGCGGATAGAAAAACGGAGGATAATATGGAGCTAAATAAAAGTCTTTATATAGAACCGCGTCAAGGAAAAGATCATATATTGCTTGATGGCATATGGTCGTATGCATATTTTCCGAAAAAAACTGATGATATTGAAAATATAGAATATTTGTCCGAAGCGTCGATACCGCAGACTGCGGGATGGTGTCTGTATGAAAGCAAGCGTTTACCTCATCCGTATTATGGATTGAATAGCAGCAAATATGAGTTCATAAGCGACCGTGTGTGGTATTTTAAACGCAGTTTTAAGGTTGAGAAACAGCAAAAGCAGAGTTTTGCATATTTGTGTTTTGACGGAACGGCATATTACACAAGAATATGGCTTAATGGGATACTTCTCGGAGAACATGAAGGAATGTTCGGAGGACCGGTGATAGAGGTATCGGAGAAGTTAAAATACGGAGAAAACAACGAGATTGTTGTTGAGACAGTACCGTGCAATTACGGCAGCCGAGACGACATATCCGACGATGATAACATGGGGCTGAAGAACTGGGCTGTGGGGAAGAGGGCGATAGTCCCGTGGAATCTGACAAATGATACTCAGACTTCTAACGGTCATTTTAATGTCGTAGGTATATGGAGAAGTGTTCGCATTGAGTTTTTATCGAAATATCATATTTCAAACCCTTATTTGTATACCCAAAGTATAGACGGAAATTCCGCAAAGCTTAAGCTGGAAGTGCCTTTATGTACGCCTTTTACTGGGGAGGAGAAAGGATTGTCAAGCAAGTTGTCGGTGCTTGACAATATGCCTATGTATACATATTCGGCCGGTACCGTAAAAAAATATACAGACGATGTGTTGACTGTCGAGATCGAAATAACAGAGTCAGAGAGCGGTAAAACAATATACAGCTGTTCAGAAGAGAGAAGACCGTTTTCACTAAAGTCAATGTACGGCGAGAGCACGGCGAACGACTATCTTTACTATGTGAAAAAGATCGAACTTAATAATATAAAGTTGTGGTATCCTAACGGGCATGGTAGTCAGCCTTTGTATTGTGTGAAAATAAAGTTATTGCTTAACGGAAACGAATGTGATATAAGCTCATTTTTAACTGGAATACGAACTGTAAAAGTAGAAGAAGGCGTTAACGAGAAACTTTATCGCCGCTGGGAGAAATTTCAGTTTGTTGTAAACGGAGAGAAAATATTTCTAAAGGGAATGAATTTTACTCCGTCGGATCAAATGCTAAAAGAATCAAAAGAAGAAATAGAATGGATACTTAAGCTTGCAAAGAACGATGGGATCGGAATGATCAGAGTATGGAACGGAGGAGGAACGCCGGAGTCGGATTATTTTTATGAGCTATGCGATAAGTATGGATTTATGGTATGGCAGGATACATTTATTGCGAATGCGGTAACACCGGCATGGGATCCGGACGTTTTACGCTCGCAGCTGTTTTATAATCTTATAAGGCTGCGCAATCATCCGTCGCTTGCTGTAATATGCGGAGGAAACGAGTTTAATCCGTATACTTCCGGAAATGCTGCGTCAATGTATGCTATATGGGATGAGACAAATACGCATGTTCCGGATAGAATTTTTTACCGGACAACGCCTAACGGCGGAAGTGCGCATATTTATAATGATATGGAACCTACATGGTATAGGCATTTGTATAAGAATTTGGCGTTTGTAGGTGAATCCGGAATACATAATTTCCCGTCATACAAAACATTAAAGCAGATTATTTCAGAAAAAGAGGCGGAGAGTAAGCTTGATAATATTTTCAGTGCCGAATTTGAGAGAGAATTTCCAGAGCTTAGAAATCATTTTAATGAATTTCAGCCTGAACGTGTTCCGCGTATGCTTGCACGCGCGTCGCATATAGCTGATATAAAGTCAATTTGTTTAAATGAACTTACTGAAGCTGTTCAGATATCGGCATATGAATATTATCTTATAATGATAGAGAGCATGCTTGAGAATTATCCGGTTACAACGGGAATAATGCCCTGGGTGTTTAAAAGACCGTGGCCGACAGCAGCGATACAGATAGTCGACGGCTTCGGGAATCCGGAGGCACAGTATTACGCTGTCAAGCGTGCGTATCAGAACTGTCATCCGTTTGTTGCTTTGGAGACGCTGGCATTCCGTCCGGGAGAGACTGTACATATTCCCGTTAAAATATTTTGCGATTATGAGATAAATGCAGATGTTGTATTAAAGACAGAAATATTTGATGGAAAATTAAAAAGACTGTTTTTACGCGAAGAAAGTTTTGTCAAATGTCCGAAATACTGTTTTAATGCTGCTGATTATTATTTTGATTTGCCGGGGAATATAATAGATTCATATTTTTTTATACGTGTAAGATTATTTAAAGGTGATAAAGAGTTAGGAGAGAGTTTTTATTATCCAAAAGTTTTAGCATGCCTTGCAAAAGAAGAAATATTTAACAGAGAAAGAAGCGAGCCTTGCGGCAATATGCTGTTTGAAAACGGTCCTTATCTTAAAAGACAGATTGAAAAATGCCGCAGCGGAAATCTTGCATGCCGAGTTTTAGGAAAGATGAAAACAGGCAGAAGCACTGAGATTAGGATAGTTGTTGAAAATATTGGAGATGCACTTGTCTTTCCGGTAAATATAGATAGTGTTTCGGAAAAAGTCAGGTGCATGTGCGATGATAATTTTTTTGTGCTTGACTCGTTCGAAAAAAAAGAAGTAACAGTTTTGCTTGATGGTGAGAATGGGTACGATGAAAGTCTTTCTTTGAGCGCATGGAATGCAAATGAAATAACTGTTTTATAAAAAATATAAAAACGCAGATTTTTGGTTTTATCCGGATACATAATTAATAATAGATCCGGACATTAAACAAAAGCTGCGTTTTTTTAAGAAGGAATTAAAACTGTTGACAAATATAAAAAAAGGTGTTATAATTTGAAACTGAAAATCAATTTCATTTTGAGGAAGAAAATGGATACGCAAATAACGCAAACAAATTATAAGACAAAGCAAAAAAGTCTTATCTATGAATGTGTCGTTGAAACAGAAGGCAAGCATTTTACAGCGGAAGATATTGTGGAAATGCTTGACAGCAGAGGTAGCCATGTAGGTAAGACTACGGTATATCGGCAGCTTGACCGAATGCTTGCAGAAGGTGAAATAAGAAAATATATGCTCGGAGACAAAATCGGGGCGTGTTATCAGTATACCGGAAAAAAAGTGTGCGAGCATTTTCATTTGAAATGTATAGAATGCGGAAAGCTTATACATGCGGACTGTGCTTTTCTCGAGAAGCTGACAGAACACATTTCCGAGGAACATGATTTTTTTATAGACGGATCAAGGACTGTGTTTTACGGGACATGTAGAGAATGCCGAAAAAAAGGTTTAGGAAAGGTGCCTTTTTTTCGCATTTAGATGATTGTAGATAGGGGGAGAACAAATGAAAAGAATATTAGCAACTCTTTTCACAATAGTTATATTGCTATCGTCATTTTTATTGTACGGATGTTCTCAGCAAGAGATTAAAGATGAAGGAAAAATAAAAATTGTAGCGACATTGTTTCCGCAGTATGATTTTGCGAGAGCGATAGCAGGGGATAAAGCGAATATTGAGCTGTTGCTTCCTCCCGGAACAGACAGTCATTCTTTTGATCCGTCGATGCAGGATGTGTTAAAAATCAGCGATGCAGATCTTTTTATATATACTGGCGACGACATGGAACCATGGTCAAAATCTTTTGCTGAAAATGCCGGATCAGAATGTACCATTTTAAATGTATCTGAAAGAATAGAATTAAAAGGAATAGCCCACGAAGGAGAATCGGGAGACAGTCATGAGAATGTTGATCCTCATATATGGACGAGTCCGGCGAATGCGGTAATAATTGCCGAGGAAATACGCGATGCATTGTGTGTGGTGGACGCTGCTAACGAATCATATTATAAAGAGAATGCGGAAAGTTATATATCAGAGCTGAAAGAGCTTGATAAAGATTACAGAGAAGTGGCAGAGAAAGCAAATGGAAAGAAGCTGTATTTTGGAGGAGAGTTTGCTTTTCTGTATCTTGTAAAGGAATACGGCTTTGAATATATGTCTTTGTATGATTCATGCTCAGAGCATGCAGAGCCAAGTGCAAAAAAGATAGATGACATGATATCAGAAATGAAAGAAAACGAAGCAAGCACGATATTTTACCCTGAGCTTAGCGAGCCGGCAGCGGCAATGACGATATTTAAAGAGACAGGGGCAAAACCGGTTATGCTTCATTCATGTCATAACCTTGCGGAAGAAGAGTTTAAGGAAGGAAAAACATACTTGTCTATAATGAAGGAAAATCTTGTAAAGATCGAGGAGGCTCTGTCTTGAGCGTAATACTAAAAGCAAGTCATATATGTGTAGCATATGAGGGAAAAAAAGTTGTAGAGAATGTAAGTTTTGAAGTTGAGCGGGGGGATTATCTTTGCATAGTAGGAGAGAACGGAACGGGGAAAAGTTCTCTTGTAAAAGCTATGTTGGGGCTTGTTCCCACATGCTGCGGCAAGGCAGAATTTAACTTAAAAAACGGCAGAAAAAGAATAGGATATCTGCCGCAGCAAAATGTTATGCAAAATAATTTTCCGGCATCTGTAAAAGAGACAGTACTTTCAGGTTGTCTTTCGGGAATGAAATTTCCAAAGATCTATGGTAAGAAGGAAAGAGATACAGCGGAAGAGTATATGAAGTATCTGGATATATACGAGCTCGGGAAAAAATCGGTAGGTGAGTTGTCAGGAGGACAGAGACAAAGGGTATTTCTTGCGCGAGCCCTGTGCGCAGCGGACGAAATACTTGTATTGGATGAGCCTGTAAGCGGGCTTGATATAAATGCGGCCAAGGATCTTTACAACTGTCTTGAAAAAATAAATAAGGAAAAGAACATAACTATAATAATGATATCGCATGATATGCAGAGCGCGCTGAGATATGCAACAAAGATACTTCATCTTGATAAAACTCTGCTGTTTTACGGCAGCAAGGAAGACTATCTGCTGTCGCCGTATTCAAAAAGATTGCTTTCATAAAAATTACGCTTTTATAAGGATGTTTAATAATAATGGGTTTTTTAGAGGTAGTATTTACAAATCCGCTGTTTATAAGAGGAGCTGCAATAGGATTTTTGGTATCTCTGTGCGCCGCTCTTTTAGGAGTGTGTCTTGTTCTTAAGCGGTGTTCAATGATAGGCGACGGTCTTTCGCATGTCGCATTCGGAACTCTCAGTGTAGCAGTGGCGCTGAATTTTGCGCCGCTTGTCATTACAATACCGATAGTTATGCTTTCAGCGTTTTTTCTGTTGCGCTTATCAGAGTCAAGCAGTATAAAAGGGGACTCGGCAATTGCGCTTATTTCTAGTACATCACTGGCGATAGGCGTAGCGGCGGCGAGTCTTGGAGGAGTAACAAAGTCGGTAGATGGATATATGTTCGGCAGCATATGGCTTGTTGAAATGGAAGAGCTTTATATATGCATTCCGCTTGCGGCGGCAGTGATAGCGATATTTTTGCTATGTTATAATGACATATTTCTTGTTACGTTTGACGAGGATTTTGCAAAAGCTTCGGGAATAAATGTGGGAGTATATAAAACCGTAATGTCATTGCTGACTGCGCTTGTAATTGTTATAGGAATGCGCATAATGGGAACTCTTTTAATATCAAGCCTTATAATTTTTCCTTCTCTTACTGCCATGCGCATTTTTAAAAGCTTTAAAGGAGTGGTCATTTGTTCATCGGCCGTAGCGGTTGCTGCTTTTGCTTTAGGCTTTGTCGTTTCATACTATACTGAAATGCCGACAGGAGCAAGCATAGTAATAGTTAACGCTTTGTTTTTTTCGGTATTTTACGCAATCGGAAAACTTGCAAGGAGATAAATAGAAGAATATCCGGCAGTTACACACTGCCGGATATTCTTTATTCTTTATATAAATAAAAGGCGAGTTTTTGCTAATTACAAATTCATTTCATTGAATTTGTAAAAGAAGGTATTTCAGAAAGCCCCGGCACAATCGCACCGGACATGTCAAGGACTGATTTGATTTTATCAATAGGGAAATATTTTGCCGGCACAGAATCCTTTATGCATATTGCTGCGGCAGTTCCTGCTGCTTGACCCATTGCCATACAACTTGCCTTTACACGCAGAGCTGAATTTGTTTCTCTGTCAGAAGATACGCATCTTCCCGCCATCATCAGGTTTGACAGGTCTTTTGATATCATTGAAGACAGCCTTATAGTAGGGGTTTTGTCATGTTTTATATATTTTATGATTGCGGGTTCGCCGTCACGGTGTATATCTATAAACCAAAATGAATAGCACACCGAATCTTCAAAGACCTTTCCCGAGCAATAATCTTCAGAATTCATTTCTGTAAGGCCGGCAATCCTTCTTCCTTCTCTTGGAGCTGAGGCGGGAGCTGTTGCCATAATAGATTCACCGTTTGCCATTTGGGAGTATATCATCCGCCTTGCTTCTATTTCAGACAAAGTGAGGCTGTCGCTGTTTGTGGGATCCATTTTTACATGATTCATATTATCTCCGAAGCAGCACACCTTTTCCTGCGATTCTTTTGCCGGATAAAACCTTAAAGTGCCCGGTTGAAAAGTTCCTCTGCCGTCTCCGGCAGTGCAGCTGGCACCGGCAAAATATGCGAGTTCTCCGTCTCCGGTGCAGTCTATATATATTTTTGCATTTAATTCCTTAAGTCCGGACTTTGTTGATATGATAACTCCTGAAATTTCATTTCCGTTCAAAGAAACATCTACTACAGGCTGTCCGTAATATAATTTAACGCGTGATTCAATGAGAATATCGTCCATGATTTTTGCCGCAGCTACAGGATTTGCCTTAACGCCGTACTGAGCGTGATTTTGATATTCGGCATCCATATCCGGTATGACGGCAAAACCGTCTTTTTGAAGTCTGCGCACAAACTCCCATCCGATACCGGTTATTATCATTTTGTTGCCTTTTATAAAAGGGTTGTTGAACTGATCAATAGAATTGTTGCCCAAAACCGTAAGTATTCCGCCCGGAGCGTAATATCTGTCTATTACAGCTGCTGTCATGCCGAGTCTTGCAGCAGCTACTGCGGCGCAAAAACCGGCACAGCCGCATCCGCATATGATAATATCAAATTTTTCACCTTTGTTTATTTTCATGATTTTCTCCAAATTCTAAATATTTTAGTATAATAAAGGGATTTTTTTATAAGCTATCTCCTGTCTGGCCTTATAAAGGGAGGAGAAACTTTTTCCGATATAAGTTCTGAATAAAGCTTTGGTTTTCTGTATGCATTGCCGTGTACTTCATTGTAACGGTAAGAGCGCAGCTCATCAATAGGAAAAGAGGCAATATATATTCCTTCGCTTTCGCCAGCTTCTATAATCAATGTATCTCTTGAACCTGCTTCATTTTCACGGTATGCGATGCCGTCAAAAGCGGAGGAATGACCGTTGCAGTCAGTTTGACCGTACGCGTAGTTTGCCGTAGCTATCCCTACCATGTTTTCAAACGCGCGTGCCCTTAGCTGAGACAATCTGTTTATTTCCATAGGACATGCGTTTGGCACTAAAATTATTTCTGCACCTTTTAACATAAGTATACGAGCACTTTCAGGAAACTCTCTGTCATAACAGATCATAGCGCCTATTTTCACTTTACCTTTTTCAGTATCAAGTTCGGATACGCTGAAATCATCTCCAGGGGTAAGATATCTCTCAACATCAAAATCGCAAGTGTGTACTTTAGAGTATTTTAAGATTTGAACTCCACGGCGGTCAAACACTGAGACGGTATTTCTGGGAAGGGGGTCATGGCTTTCCATATATGTAACAGCTATTGCCATATTTAGCTCGTGCGCAAGTTCTTTAAACTTATTTACAAAAGCGCTGCCGTCAGATACGGAATTTTCCATATTTTTTTGCACGTCTGGGAAAATTTGATATCCGCAGTTCCACATTTCCGGAAATAATGCTATATCACAGCCAGCATTTTTCGCTTTTCTGCAAAATATTTCACCTTTTGCCATGTTTTCAATTTGCGATTGACACGGAGTCATCTGCAAAAGCGCGACATTTATATTTTCCATAGATCAATCCTCTTATTTTTTACAGTTTATATATTTAAATTATTATAAAATATTTTAGATATAAAATCAATAGTATATCTTTATGGTAATTTTTAAATAATTTTTAAGGGCATTGACAAAAAGCGTCTTAAATGATATCATATTATTGTATATTTTTTGATAAAGTATATGTTTTCAGTACAAATCAATATAATTTTAAAATAGGATGTGAGATTTTTGAAAAAAAGGTGCAGCGCTTTTGTTATTGCAGTCCTAATGGTTGTTTTTTCTGCCATTACGGCGATAACTGTTCTGGGATCTGAAGTAAATACAGCGGTGGATATTTACGGCATAGAGTATGCACTAAACGGAGATGGCAGCGGCGCTGTAGTTGTCAATGGGCATAATGCGGTCGGTTCTGTTACAGTGTCCGAAAGTGTAGAAATAGGCGGAAAAACATATTCTGTAACTGAAATTTCTGCCAAAGCATTTAAAGGATCAGTTATAGAATCTGCAGAGCTTCCGGCAAGCATTGTAAAAATTGGAGATGAAGCTTTTGCAGAATGCTATAATTTGTCAAGCGTTGAATTCAACCTTGGAACTGTTTCTATAGGAAATAAAGTTTTTTCCGGGTGCAGTGAGCTTGCATCATTTTCCGGAGCAGACAATGTGATTTATGTAGGCGCAGGGGCGCTTGACGGTACAATATGGTATAGGAACAGCTCAAGAAGCAACGTGCCGGTTTATCTCGGGAAAAGCCTTTACCGCTATTTGGGAGTTGATTCACCGTCGGTTTTTTCGATAAAAAGCGGTACGGTATCTATTTCCCCATATGCTTTTGAAAACAGAAAATATTTGCTGAATGTGAATATTGACAATGTAGTAATTATAGGCACAGGTGCTTTTAGAGGGTGTACTTCACTTACGTCTTTACCGATAAACGACAAAATTGAATATATAGGAGATTCGGCTTTTGACGGATGCTCAAACATATCCGGAGACATTGTTTTCCCGGAAACGGTAAAATATATAGGAGGATATGCTTTCCGAGGATGCGGTATCACTTCTGCAGATCTTTCAAGTACAGGAATAAATTGTGTATCAAACTGCCTCTTTAATTCATGCGGGGCGCTTGAAGCAGTATATCTTCCTGAGAGTGCCGTATCAATCGGATATGCAGCTTTCAGTAATTGTACGTCACTTTCGTCAGTATCGGCTCCTTTAGTTAAATCTGTCGACTACAATGCTTTCCGCGGATGTTCTGCACTCTATGACAAGAGCTCATTCGAATCAGTTGAGTTTGTTGGAACAGGAGCTTTTGATGGTACAGGCATATATTCCGAAGCTGGAGGAAAAGCATTAACTGTCGGAAGTGCATTATACAAAACGGAAGAGTCTGAAATCTCAAAATTTATAGTTGAAAACGGGATAAAGCAAGTATCTCCATATGCTTTATACAACGCGGATTCATTGGAACTGCTTGTACTTCCCGAAACGCTTGACAGAATATACGCTGACAGTATCCCGTCAAACGAATCGACTGAAATATACGTTTTTGCGACTGCAGACGAGGTATATGAGGATCTTTCCGGATTAAGTGCAGGAACTGTTTATATCCCCCAGGGAAAACAAGTTGAGAATGAAAATATTAAAGTCGGATATATAACCGGAATTTCTGTGTCAAAGATGCCTGATAAGGTTGAATACGATTCAGATGAACAGTTTGATCCATCCGGAATGGTTATAGAATTAAACACAGTTCTTGACGATACCCAAAAAAGCATAAATATTGCCGATCTTGGATATGCACCAGAATATGAATATAATTTTGTAAGTTCTTTAATTGTAAAAGTAAAATATTGTGGATATACAGTTGAAATAGAAATGATGGTATCAAGAGATACTGTTCCTGGGGATCTTAATTCCGACGGAAAAGTAAATACAGACGATATAGTGCTTATGAGGGCATATCTTGGAGGACTTATAAACGATGAGGCAATAAATACCGAAGCGGCTGATATAGACGGCACGCCGGGAATAAGTACAAACGATCTTGTTATGCTTAGAAAGATCATAGCGGGGCTTTTAGTTATTTCTGAATAATATATTAAGACCAATATTGTTTCAAACGACGAAAATAATATAATGTTTGTAATTTCTTATTGACAAGTACTTATTGTATATTGTATAATGTAAATAAATAATCAGTAAATCAGAGGATGGATTTTATGAAAAAGACTATTTCTTTTGTCCTGGCAATAATCATTTTATGTATAACTGCCGTATCAATGCCGGTAAGTGCAGAAGCAGTCATTCAGAAAGTTACGATTGACGCTCCGGCAGATACCATTGTTGTAAAACCCGGAGATAAAAATGTAGAGGTTACATGGACTATCACCGAGAATGAAGGCTGGGGCATATTTAAATGCTATGTTGAATTTAACGGAGATGTATTTTCATTTGTTCCCGGAGAACAAGTAGTTGCCGGACAGGGCGAGGGACCTTTTGAATTCTTTAAGGGTGATATAGTAAAATATCTCCAGAATATGGGTGTTGTAACTCCTAATATATATGGAATCCAGTCTGGCGTAGATCCTACGATAACAAAAGACCGCAGTTCATTTCTTATTGAAGGAAAAAGCAATACAGACGATGTAACCGCAACTGGTGACTTCTTTACTATCTATCTTAATATAGCTGATGACGCTCAGCCTGGAATATATGATATAAAAGTTATAGTTGATGAAAATAACTGTTCTTCTATGAAAGGACCGTCAGTTGCTGTTCCTTCTATAACATTCGGCACTGCAAAAGTTGAAGTAAGCGGCGGTTCTGAAATATCTCAAAATGATCCGAGACTGAATGTTGAAGGAGCTCAGATCCGTGTTCCGTCATCTGTCGGAAATCTTCCTGAACAGGGCATTAGGTTTGTAAGCACTATTACACCAGATCTTTATAACATACTTAAAGAAACCGATTCGCTTCCTCAGACAAGCAGTGATAAGGGCGTAGGATTTGGAACAGTTGTGCTTCCTACATCTATGATACCTGCAGGTGAGAGTCTTACAAAGGAAACAGAGAATGCGGCAATTGTTCCGGCAGTATGGCTTTTCGAAGCTCCGACTGATACTGCGGTAACTTATACAGCATGCATGGTAGATATTAAGAAAGAAAACTACACTAAAGAATATACAGTTGTTCCTTATGTAACATACATGGACGAAGGAAAAAAAGTGACTTTGTACGGCGACTCATATTCTACAAGTATTTTTGAAGTTGCAAAGGCAGTTTTTGAGGATGAAAGCAATACAGAATATATTAGAGAATATGTATATAATAATATACTTCGCGTTGTAGATCCCGACACATATCCTGAAGATGGATGGACCGGAATATATAGACCTTAAGCAAGTATAAAACGTAAAAATAGAAAATGGTATAAGCTTTGTTTATTAAAAAAGTGATTTATACGGTACGGCATAATTTGCCGTACCGTTTTTTATTATGCATAAACATAAGAGAGAACAGCTACGCTGTTCTCTCCTTAGTTTTTTGCCTTAATGCTTCAGTAATTAAAAGAAGCGTATTAAAGGCAAGATATCATGAATATATGCTTGTTGGATGCAAAACATGATATTTTACAAATTTAAAACAATATGGCCGATTTTACATACTCATTAGTTCCGAAACGGTTACAAATTTATAGCCTTTATCGGAAAGTTCCGACAATATTTTTTCAAGTGCTTCAGGAGTCGGGCTTTTGTTTACGTTATAGTCGTGAAAAAGAATAATATCTCCGTCTTTCAGGTTTTTAAGAACTGAAGAGACAATACAGTTTACAGAAGGACAAGCCCAGTCTCGGGTGTCTTGTCTCCAAGACCAAAGAACTGCGATACCGTCCATTTGTTCAAGTTCGCTTACTATGCTGTTGCTGAGATAACCTCCGGGAGGTCTAAAAAGGACAGGGGCTTCACCGGTTATATCTTCAATAATGTCTCTAGTCTTTTGAATTTCGTCAAGAAATTGGGAGGCGGATATTTTTTTCAGATCAGGATGAGTATACGTGTGATTGCCTATTTCATGTCCGCGGTCATACTCTTCCTTTACAATATCTCTGTATTGTTCAGCGTTTTCACCGATTACGAAAAATGTTGCTTTCGCATCATATTTGTCAAGGATATCGAGTATCTGCATTGTATATTGAGGATGAGGTCCGTCGTCAAATGTGATAGCGATACATTTTTCTGCCGAACGGTTCGCGACTATTAAATTGCTTTTTCCCGCTTCGAACTCATAATCGCTTATTTTATCAGCATAAGCTGATAAAGTGGTAGCGGTAACAAGGATGAAAGCGAAAAACAAAAATACTGTTTTTAACCTTTTTTTCATAATTTACTCAAATTCATCAAGAGAGCAGAATTCATATCCTCGGTTTTTCATTTCGGTTATTATATCATCTAAAATTGCGGCATTTGTCGCAGATGTCGGATGAAGAAGTATGACACAACCGTTGTGAATACGTGACAGAACAAGCTCTTTTGCTTTTTGGGTATCAGGCTGTTTATTATTATCCCAGTCGGCATAAGCGACGCTCCATAAAACTGTCTTATAACCTAATTTCTGTGCGTACTCAAGAGTTTTTTCTGAAAATTTACCTTCAGGCGGTCTGAAATATTTAGACATTTCTAAACCTGTTTGATCACGGTAAATATTTTCAACACCTTCAATTTCCTTTTTAAAATTATCAAAATCCGCTATTTTTGTCATATCTCCATGAGTAGTAGAGTGGTTGCATACGAGGTGGCCTTCGTCAATCATACGCTGAATAAGCTGCGGATTTGCGGTAATAAAATGAGGAAGCACAAAGAAAGCTCCTTTAACATCTTGTTTTTTAAGAGTATCGAGGATTTTTTCAACATTACCGTTTTCATAACCTGCGTCAAAAGTAAGATAAGCTTTCTTTTGATCAGGATTTCCGAGATAAATGGTGTCATAGTTGTCTATAATGTCACGCGCCTCAAAAGAATTAGGTTGTTGTTCGTTTTTTGTCGGAACGGTATACCATGAAAAACACAAATCGCTTTGGTTTGAAGCATAGCATACCAGAGTGGATGTGACGGCAATTGCGAACGAAAGTGCTGCTGTTAAAAATTTTTTTCGCAACTTTTTCACCTCCGAGAAATATTCTGCGGAATTTTTAAAAAAATAAACTATGAAAAAACATGAAAATATTTTTTAAGCCATGTTACAAATGGATCAAAGCCCTTGAATTTTGTATAAAAGTATTATATAATATAAAACAGAAATTAAACGGCAGGAAAAAATTACAAAAAGCTCTGTCGAGAACTGTGATAAAGAAAGGACAAACAAATCAAATGAAAATTCTTGTGATCAATGCGGGAAGCTCGTCGATAAAGTATCAGCTTATCGACATGGAAAAAGAAGAAGTTCTTGCGAAAGGACTTTGTGACAGAATCGGTATATCAGGAGGAAATTTCAAGCATAAAGTTCCGGGAAGAGAAGACTATAAGATAGAAGTAGACATGAAGAATCACGAAGAGGCAATGAATCTTGTGATAAAGACTCTCACGGATGCCGAGTATGGAGTTATTTCATCAATGTCAGAAATAAATGCCGTAGGACATAGAGTATTACACGGCGGGGAAAAATTTTCCGGATCTGTAATAGTAGACAAAAATGTAGTTGAGGCTATAAAAGAATGTTTTGATTTAGGTCCTCTCCACAACCCGCATAATTTGACCGGAATACTTGCATGTGAAAAACTGATGCCCGGAGTTCCGCAGGTTGCTGTTTTTGATACTGGATTTCATCAGACTATGCCCGATTATGCGTATATGTATGCACTGCCTTATGAATATTATGAAAAGTATAAGATACGCCGTTATGGTTTTCACGGCACATCACACAGATATGTCAGTGCAAGAGCAGCCGCAATGCTGGGAAGAGATCCGGAAGGCTTAAAAATTGTGACTTGCCATCTTGGCAACGGCTCTTCTATATGTGCTGTTAAAGACGGAAAGTGTTATGACACCACAATGGGACTTACGCCTCTTGAGGGAATTATAATGGGTACAAGATGCGGAAGTATAGATCCTGCAATTATTCCTATAATCATGAAGAAGGAAAATCTAAGCCCCGATCAGATCGATATGATAATGAATAAAAAATCAGGTATACTCGGAGTTACCGGAGGAGTTACGAGTGATAATCGTGATATCGAGGAAGGAGCTAAGAACGGAAATAAACGCTATCAGCTTGTAGAATCGATGTTGTGTCATCAGCTTACTAAATATATAGGAGGTTATGCTGCGGCAATGGGAGGACTTGACGCTGTTGTATTTACCGGCGGAATAGGCGAGAATAATCCTCATTACAGAACAAGAGTCGCAGAAAAGCTTGCATTTATGGGAGTTGCCATAGATGAAGAGATCAATGAAAAAGCAAAGCGCACAAGTGTTGAATATGATATTTCGGCAAAGGACGCAAAAGTAAGAACTCTTGTTATTCCTACGAATGAAGAACTTATGATTGCGCGTGATACGCTTGAGTTGGTATCAAAATAATAATATAAAGAATATATAAAAAGTGCTTTGTTTGACAAATTGTAATAAAGCATTAAACGAAAGGTAAAAGGAAAAAAATGAAAGCAGTCATAACCGTTACTGGAAAAGACACAAAAGGAATAATTGCAAAAGTGAGTTCCCGGTGCGCAGATTTCGGGGCAAATATTATAGATATATCACAGAGTGTACTTAAAGAATATTTTGCAATGATAATGCTTGTGGAGATAGACGAACTGTCAATAAGTTTCGGCCAGTTTGTAGATGAGCTTAAACTGCTTGGCGAACAAAACGGACTTCTTATACAGGCTATGCATGAAGACATATTCAACTCTATGCATAGGATATAAGATTCCGGAGGTAGTCAAAAATGCTTGATACAAAAGATATCCTTGAAACTATTAATATGATACGTGAGGAACACCTTGATGTCAGAACGATAACAATGGGTATTTCTCTGCTTGATTGCCAGACTGGTTCAAATAAAGAAACATGCCGCAGAATATATGACAAGATCACTAAATGTGCAGAAAAGCTTGTAGAGACCGGATGTGAAATAGAAAAGGAATACGGAATACCAATTATTAACAAACGTGTATCTGTCACACCTATATCTATTGTAGGAGGATCAGGCTCATCAGACGATTATGTTGAGATAGCAAAAACACTTGACCGCGCTGCGGACAGTATAGGCATAAATTTTCTCGGAGGTTTTTCTGCGCTTGTACATAAAGGAATAACAGCGAATGACAGGTGTTTGCTTGAAGCGATTCCTGAAGCGCTTGCCTTGACAGAAAAGGTATGCTCGTCGGTTAATGTCGGAACTACGCGGTCCGGAATAAATATGGACGCAGTAAAGATATGCGGAGAAAACATAAAAAAACTTGCTTATCTTACACGCGAAAACAATTCTATCGGATGCGCAAAACATGTCATTTTTGCGAATGTGCCTGAAGATAATCCTTTTATGGCAGGGGCATTTCATGGAGTAGGAGAGCCGGAGACGGTTATAAATGTCGGTGTATCCGGTCCTGGAGTCGTGAGAAGTGCGCTTGAACGTGCGGAAGACTGTGATTTTTCCGGTCTTGCCGATATTATAAAAAAGACGGCATTTAAAGTTACCCGTATGGGACAGCTTGTTGCTGTAGAAGCCTCAAAAAGGCTCGGAGTTCCGTTTGGAATTGTCGATCTTTCTCTTGCTCCGACGCCCGAGGTGGGAGATTCAGTAGCGCATATACTTGAGGCGATGGGACTTGAAAGCTGTGGAGCGCCGGGAACAACTGCTGCACTTGCGATGCTCAATGATGCAGTAAAAAAAGGCGGATCGATGGCGTCGTCTCATGTAGGGGGACTTTCTGGAGCATTTATACCTGTGTCTGAAGACCGCGGCATGATAGACGCCGTAACACGCGGGTCATTGACGCTTGAAAAGCTGGAAGCGATGACATGCGTATGTTCTGTCGGACTTGATATGATAGCTATCCCGGGAGATACGTCTGCCGAGACTATATCGGGTATCATCGCCGATGAAGCGGCGATAGGCATGATCAACAGCAAAACGACGGCTGTACGTCTTATTCCTGCATATGGTAAAAAAGTCGGTGATAGTGTCGAGTTTGGCGGACTTTTGGGATATGCGCCGATTATACCGGTAAATAAGTATTCATGTGAAAAGTTTATAAACCGTGGAGGAAGAATTCCTGCACCTATACATAGCCTTAAAAATTAAATATTAAAGACAGGCCTTTTCAGGTTATTGTTCGCACATTAAATCTATAATAATGAAATAGCATAGCAAAGAGGGCAGCATAGCATGCTGCCCTCTTTTGATATATTTATATAAACAATTATTACAGTTTATTGCGCTGTATTTTTCCGCTTACGGTTTTAGGAAGACTGTCGCGGAATTCTACTATACGCGGATACTTATAAGGAGCCGTCTTTTCTTTAACATAGTTTTGTATTTCTTTTTTAAGCTCTTCAGAAGGCATAGTACCTTCTACAAGAACTATGCTGGCTTTGACGATTTGACCGCGTACTTCATCCGGAACAGCCGAGACACCACACTCGAGAACGTAAGGAAGTTCCATAATAACGCTTTCTATCTCGAAAGGCCCTATGCGGTATCCTGACGATTTTATAACGTCGTCAATACGGCCGACATACCAATAAAATCCGTCCTCATCACGCCATGCAACGTCTCCGGTGTGATAATATCCGTCATGCCATACTTCTTTTGTTTTTTCCTCATCACGGTAATAACCGGTAAAAAGACCGCAAGGAGCACCGTTTTTAACGTTTATTACTATTTCACCCTGTTCGCTTGTTTTAACCGGATTTCCGTCACTGTCTACGAGCTCAACGTCATATATAGGGGCAGGCTTGCCCATAGAACCTATTTTATGCGGCTTGCCTATCATGTTTCCTATAATCATAGTGCTTTCAGACTGACCGAAACCTTCAAGAATCTGAAGTCCGGTAGCTTTTTCAAATTGTTTATATACTTCAGGATTTAAAGCTTCGCCGGCAGTTGTCATATGTTCAACTGAGGAGAAATCATATTTTGATATATCCTGCTTTATCATCATTCTGAGCATAGTAGGGGGAGCACAGAAAGTGGTTATATGATATTTAGCAAACATAGGAAGTATATCTGCAGCGTCAAATTTATCGAAATCGTATACAAAAGTAGCGGCTTCACATAACCATTGACCGTAAAGTTTTCCCCACATGGCTTTAGCCCAACCGGTATCTGAAATTGTAAAATGAAGTCCGTCAGGGTTTACACAGTGCCAGTATTTTGCAGTATGGAAATGTCCGAGTGCATATTTATAGTTGTGAGCTGCAATTTTTGGATAGCCTGAAGTACCAGACGTAAAATACATAAGCATCAAGTCATCACCGCCGGGAGCGTCAGCGGGACGGTTGTAATGAGTGCTGAAGCGAGTATATTCTTCATCAAAAGAGCGCCACCCTTCACGTTTACCGCCAACTATTAGCTTGTTTACAAGTTCAGGGCATTTTTCCGCGGCTATATCAACCTGATGAGCAGTATCACCGTCTGAGGTGCAGATAATGGTATTTACTCCTGCAGCTTTAAAACGATATTCAAAATCATGTTCCTGAAGCTGATTTACGGCGGGAATCGCAATGGCGCCTATTTTGTTCAAGCCTATCATTGCATACCAGAACTGATAGTGGCGTTTAAGTGCAAGCATTACCTTGTCGCCTTTTTTTATTCCAAGTGACAGGAAATAATTAGCACACTGAGAGGACGCCTTTTTCATATCGGAAAATGTTATACGGCGTTCTGTTTTATCTTTTGAAATATGAAGCATGGCAAGTTTGTCCGGCTCGCGTTCGGCAAGTTTATCGACAAGATCAAACGCAAAGTTAAAATGTTCGGTATTTTTGAATGTAATAGATGTGGGAGTTCCGTCTTTATCCTCGATAACATCAATAAAATTATGGTAAATTCTGTCTTTCTCGTCTTTATGAACTCTGCCGATAATTTTTTGTGTTATCATGTCTGCGTTTGCAGAGGCTTCAGTATCTTCCTCGTCAGCCTTTAAAACTATGGCGTAAAAACGGCAGTCCTTTCCATTAACGGCAATCATTCCGTGAGGGGTGTCGCTGTCGTAATAAATACTGTCGCCGGGACCTAAAACTTCTTTGTGTTCGCCTACCTGAACCATTAAGTTTCCGTCAATAACAATATCAAATTCCTGACCGGCATGTGTAGTGAGCTCTATATCCTTGTTTTGAGCATTTTCATTGTATGAGCTGATAACAAATAAAGGTTCTGCAATGCGGTTTTTAAACGCATAAGCAAGATTGTAGTAAGTCATGCCGTGAGCTTTTGCTATTTGCTGACCTGAATTTGCTCTTGTAACTGTATATGATTTTAAATTGGGGCTATAACCTTCGATTATATCAGTTACGTTTACGCCCAAAGCCAGGGCACAGCGGTATATGAAAGCAAAATTAAGATCACCGTTTCCGCTTTCACACGCAAGGTATTCTTCAACGGTAATGCCGGTATTTTTTGCCATGGATTGAGGAGAAATGCCTTCAATCTCTCGAAGCTCTCGTATACGGCCTGACATTTCTTTGATTTTTTGATCAAGTCCTATCAAATTTTCCATAAAAACCTCCGTTCCGGGACAAAAAAATCGTCCCAAAGCTTAATAATAACTTTGAGACGAGTGTAAACTATATTCACCCGCGGTACCACTCAAATTGCGGTAATAAATATACCGCCTCTCTCAGGATCAAACAATCCCCATACATTAACGCAGCAATCACGGGGAGGTTCTACTTGCGAAAAAAGCGTTCTTCCTCCCGGCTCAGAAGCTACAAACGCAAAAATTGTTACCTGATGACTCTCACCGCCCGCCATCTCTCTGCTTGGTAAAACTTTATACGAACTCTTCGTCAAAGCCTTTATTTAACATTTATTATATCATTTCATTTTTTCGATGTCAAGTACTTTTTTACATTTTTTTATAACAAATTCTGAGCAAAAAATTTTTAATATTTACGGCAGTATTGACATATTTATAACATGACGATATAATAAATAAAGATAATATATAAAATTTATACGAGGTGATTTTAAATGTTTTTTGAAGATTTAGGAAAAAAGATCACGAAAGTCGGCGAGAATGCTGTCAATATAACAAAAAATGTTGCTGACAGCGCCGTTCAGAAGACAAAGAGCGTTGCTGACAATGCCGTTCAAAAGACAAAGAATGCTGCGGATAGTGCAAGGATCCATGGGCAGATCAGCGATGAGGAAAAGAATATACGTCGTTTATATTTGTCACTCGGAGAACAATATTATAAAGCTCATAAAGCAGACAATGAATGTGAATTTTCTTTTATTGTATCGGAGATAAATGAAGCAGAAAAAAGAATATCTGATTACAGCGAGCAGCTCCGCGGCTTGAAGGAATCAAGAAGCGAGGGCAATTTTGGAACTGAGACGCCGTTAATACGCTGCCCTAATTGCGGCAAGCAGATGCCGGCGGATACAAAGTTTTGCGGTGAGTGTGGAAGCAAGATAGAGAAAGCAGAGGAAAAATAAAATGTTTTGCAGCAATTGCGGAAAAGAAATTCCGGATGGGTCAAAATTTTGTCAGGAATGCGGTTCAAAGATTGAAATTGAATCCTCAGAAAATGATATAATACCATCGGATGAAAAAAAACTTGAAAAAGCAGATCAAATCGGCGGCAGTGCAGAAATTGGGGATTCGCCTGTGGCAGAAGATGTCAATGCTGAAATTTCAGAGTGCGAAAACAATGAGGTGCTTGAAAACGATAAATCAGAATCTTCTGAGCAGGAAATCTCTGAAAACTGCTGCAACATTGAAAATAATTTGCAAGATGAAAAACAAAATGTTTGCAAAGATAATGATAAAATATCCGAAGATCTTGAATCTTCAGCTGTTTTGAATGATTACAACTTAGGCGGTGTTGATTCGAAAAATGAAAACTTGCAGGATATCAGTGAAGAAAATACCACGGAAACAGCTGTTGAAAAAGAAACAAAAACTTTAACGAATTCTGATAACGGAGTAGTAGTTTTAAAATCTGAGGAAAGTTATTCGGGTGAACAAAAGGCGGCTAAATCCACTAAGTCAAAGAAGATAGGAATAGGTTTCAGGATACTTGCCGCATTTATATGTATTATACTTTTCATATCGGTTTTTTCAACATCTTTGTACGGAGCTTTCAGAAGCTGGATATTGTCTGACAACCTTCAAAATGCTATATACGAGATTGATATTTCCGATATAAAAATAAACGGAAAAGATATATCTCAAATTATTTATGAGAACTGCAGCGAAGATACGATAAATAAATATAATCTCAGTGAGTATGATATAGACAGGCTTCTTAAAAAAATTGACACACAGGAAGCGGTTAATGTTATCGTAATGCCTTATTTGGATTATTTCAGCGGAAAATCGGCGCAATTTCCGGAAATAAGCGCGCAAGATATTGTCGGCATCATCGAAAGCAACGAGGATGTAATAGAAGAGGTTTTGGACCGCAGGCTTGATGATGATGATTACGATTACATAAAAAATGAAGCGGAAATGGCTTTTGCCGGGCTGTCGGAACAGTCGTTCAAAGAGTATTCGGGAGTAGCTCCGCGTTTTGCTCGGATGTTTGCCGAATGGTATTTGTATGCAGCAATGATATTTGTATGTGTAATTTTAGGCATACTTGTATGGCTGGCAAATAAACGCAGAATAGCAAGAACTCTCGGGGATATAGGCGGAGTAATGATAACGGTAGCGGTATTTTTGCTCATAGTTCTTGGATTTATTGTGGTCGTCCCGGTAGTGCTTAATATACCTGACGTAATTATATCATACACAAATTCCTTAAGGGATTGCATTGCCGTACGCGCGCTCGTTTTTGCAGCTGCCGGATTCTTATCATGTATGATTTACTGGATATATTCATTTGTCGAGCGAAAAAAGAACAATGCTTGACTGTTGTGATTTTTCTAAAAAAAAAAGGTAAATTTTATGCGGGGTACTTATGTCCCCGCATAAAATATACAAATATTATAAACAGTTTTTCAGGGGTTTAATTTTTACTCATGAGATAATTTTGCATAAGTTCCCATGAGTTTTTTTGTCCCGAAATCATCAAAAGCTATTTCATACATTATATCGGCACCCATTGGTTTCGCAGATATCACAAGCCCATAACCGAACTTCGAATGCTTTACTCTGTCGCCGGTTTGGAATATTACAGAAGGTGCACTACGCGTATGGTTAAATGAATAATTTGAATTTTTTGACTCCCTAATGCCTGAAATACCGCTGCTTTGATAAATGTGGCTTTTTGTGCCCGGCTCTTTGTAAAAATAGAATTCCTTGCCGGAAAAAGAGTTGTAACTTCCGTAAGGAGTGGCTTCGTAATAGCTTTGAATGTCACACAATTCCGGAGGGATTTCATCAATAAATCTTGAGCGAGGATTACAAACAGTGCGGCCGAAATAAAGTCTGCTTTTGCAATAAGTGATTATAAGATCTTTTTTTGCTCTTGTAACGGCGACATATGCAAGCCGACGTTCTTCTTCAAGTTCAGATTGATCAAAGGAGGACTGTATGCCGGGAAAGATGGATTCTTCAAATCCCGGAAGGAAGACTACAGGAAATTCAAGACCTTTTGCACTATGTATTGTCATTAGGACCACAGCGGAGGAAGCCGGATCATAGTTGTCGATATCCGATATAAGGGCAACCTCTTCAAGGAATCCTGACAATAGAGCTTGTTCATTTGAAGCTTCATACTGTACGGCATTTGAAATAAGTTCTTTAAGATTATCTATTCTGTCTGCATCTTCGGGACCGCCGTCAGTAAGCATTTGCATATAGCCGCTTTTTTCAATTACTTTTTCAAAAAGTACCGGCAGAGTTTCATTTTCGGCGGTTTTTCTTAAATCATTTATAAGATCTGAAAATGCAGCGAGCTTTGCTGCGTTTCTTGAAAGACTGGGATATAGGGATGCAGACGCCATAATTTGAAGCATTGTTTTTTGTTCGCTTATGGAAAGACGCTCAATTTCATCTACGGTTGCGTCTCCGATTCCCCGTTTTGGCATATTGATTATGCGTTTTAGACGGAGATTATCAGCGGGATTATTTATAACGCATAAATAAGACATAATGTCTTTTACTTCTTTTCTGTCATAAAAACGTGTTCCGCCAAGTATCCTGTAAGGAAGACCGCTTTTGGCAAAAGCCTTTTCCAGATTGTTTGATAAAGCATTTACACGGTATAATACGGCAAAATCCGAATAAGCATACCCTTTTTCAGAAACAAGTTTTGTTATGGTATCGGTTATGTATAAACCTTCCGAATTATTGTCTCCACATTCTTTCAATATAATTTTGTCGCCTTCGGAATTACCGGTCCATAATTCTTTGCCTTTTCGATCTTTATTGTTTTTTATGATAGCGTTGGCTGCGGCGATGATATTAGAGGTGGAACGATAATTCTGCTCAAGTTTAATCACTTTTACATTGTTAAAGCTTCTGTCAAAATTAAGTATATTTTCTATTGTAGCCCCGCGGAACTTGTATATACTCTGATCATCGTCTCCGACAACCATAATATTATTGTGTGTACCGCATAAGAGTTTTACAAGATTAAACTGAGAAATGTTGGTGTCCTGATACTCGTCTACAAGTATATATCTGAAGCGCCGCTGATATTCTTCCCTAATATCCTGATTTTCAACGAGAAGTTTTACGGTGAAGAAAATTAAATCATCAAAGTCAAGAGCATTTGCAGCAGCTTTTCGTTTTTCATACATTTCGAAAAGCTGAGCGACTATGGATTTTCTAAAATCTGCGCCGGCTTTTGCCGCATATAGGGAATAGCCTTCAAGTTTGTCTTTTGAACGGCTTATTTCACTTAAAACAGAGCGTGGCTGAAAGTTCTTTTCATCAAGGTTTTTCTCTTTTATACAAGCACTTATCAATCTTTTTTGATCATCTGTATCGTAGATTGTAAAACTTTTATCATAACCGAGACGTTCTATGTGCCTGCGCAGGATTCTGACGCAAATAGAATGAAAGGTGCCTGCCCAAATATCATTAGCGTCTGCGCCGAGAAGCTTTTCAAGCCGCTCCTTCATTTCGTTTGCAGCCTTATTGGTAAAAGTTATAGATAGTATTTGCCATGGAGCTGCCGGAGATTCTGCAAAACAGTTCATTGCTTCAAAGACTTCTTCGCTTGCGGCATCTGAGTTTTCAGCTATATATTCAAGCGCAGCAAGATTTTCGTCGGTGAGGACTTCATCAGGGATATTTTCGGTATAAAAAGCGTTTCCGTAACGTATAATAAATGCTATACGGTGAACAAGCACGGTAGTTTTTCCGCTTCCTGCTCCGGCGAGTATAAGAAGAGGATTTTCGGTAGTAAAAACCGCTTCTCTTTGTTTTTCATTAAGAAATGAATATGCTTTTTGAAAAATCTCACTGCGGTATTTTTTATATTTTTCAATTTTATCAGACATAATTTCTCCTGAATAGTTTGCTATAATATTAATAGTATAACATAGTTTTGCATTGATTTCAACTTATATAACAGCTGTTTTTTCAAAACAATTTATAAATAATAACAGGAATATGGTGACGGCAAATGAAATACTGTTCAGCACGAATAAAGAATTTCTTTTCAGACATAAAAGAGTGCTTTATAAGATATTTTGAACTGCATATAGGGGGAAGCGCGGCGGAAATGTCGTACTATTTTCTTTTTTCTGTTTTCCCACTTATAATGGCTACGAGCGCAGTCACTTTAATGAGAGGCACAGATGAAGCAGAGGTGATAAGCCTTTTTGAATCTTTGTTTCCAAATGTCGTGTACGATCTTTTGACAGATTTTTATAATTATATTGCAAGTCAGAATAATACGGCTTTTTTTTCAATGGGATTGTTTCTTGCCTTGTGCGCAATTACGAGATATATCAATTGTACTAAGATGAAAATACGCGAAATATATTCATCAAATCAAAATAGAGGAATACTGCACGAGTGGTTTTTGTCTTTTGTTTTTTCTTTTTTTATTGTTGTAGGTATGTATTTGACGTTTTTCTTTCAAATTGTAGGAGAAGGAATATTAGATTTTTTGTCGGAAAGAATATTTCTCATTTCAGAAACTTTTATAAGCAGCTGGTTATCACTGCGCTTTATAGCAATCGGTATATATGTGTTTATATTGCTGCTTTTAACTTATAAGACTATTCCGTCACGGGGACTGTCTTTCAGGTCTGTATTGGGAGGAGCGGTTTTTTCGACTGCTGCATGGCTGATTGTTTCCGTATTGTTTTCTTTTTATGTTGATAACATAGCAAATTATTCAGCTATATACGGTTCTATCGGAGCTTTTATAGTTTTAATGCTGTGGCTTTTTATAATAAATAATATAATTTTGACAGGTGCATTAATAAATAAGGTATTTGCAGAAGGAACTGAAAAAAGAAGCGGCAAAAAATTTATGTAAAAACATCTTGACAAAAATAAAATAATATGATATAAGTATATTATATAAAAACCGATGAGCAAGAATAGTAGCTGTAGTATGAAGCTTAAAGAGAGTTGCGGAGAGGTGTGACCGCGGCAGCGTAATCGCAGTGAATGGTCTTGCGAGGGCAACCTGAACAGGATTTATCCGCAGTAGGGAAGACGGGTTCACCCGTTATAGTGAAGGCATATGGTTGTGTATGCAGCGAGGGCAGCCTTAAGGCTGAATTTGGGTGGTATCGCATGAGTTTTACGCTCTTGTCCCATAGTTTATGGGCAAGAGCGTTTTTTGTTGTGTCAGAGCCTTATTTGAAACCGCAATAAACAGCCTCAGCCAAAAAAATATTTTTATATGAGCGCAAAGCGTTCGGAGGAGGAAAAAATGAAAAAAACAAAAGGTATCGTGTCTTTAATTACAGCGGGAACAATGTTAATTTCCGGGGCAATGCTTGCAGGATGCGAAAAAAAAGATGATGAGATGCTGACTGTTGCCATAGGACAGTTCGGAGAACACGGCTCGCTTGATAATTGTCGCGAGGGATTTATCGAAGGATTAAGACAGGAAGGTTTTGAAGAAGGAAAGAATATTGAGATCATTTATCAGAACGCATCATTTGATACGGGAAACTGTACTATAATTGCACAAAATTTTGTAGCTCAGGATCCTGATCTTATATGTGCTGTGGCAACACCGATAGCAGTCACATGCTATAACGAGGCGTATGAGAAAGAGATACCGGTTGTCTTTACGGCTATAACCGATCCGGAAGGAGCAAAGCTTACGGAAGGAGAAGTTACTGGAACAAGCGACGCATTGCCGGTAGAGGAGCAGCTTCAGCTTATAAGAGAATTGATGCCGGAAGCCAAAAAGATAGGAATATTGTATACTACAAGCGAAACAAATTCAGAATATACAATAAACCTTTATAAAGAGCTTGCGGGGGACTACGGTTTTGAGATTGTTACAAAGGCGGTATCCGATGGGTCAGAGGTATCTCTTGCGATAGAATCGATAATGGATGAAGTAGATTGTTTTTCAAACCTCACTGATAACACTGTTGTCGGGCAGCTTGATATAATGCTTGAAAAGGCAGGTAATGCCGGTAAACCGATATTTGGAAGTGAGATAGAGCAAATAAAGAAGGGATGTATAGCAGGAGAAGGTCTTGAGTATTTTGATCTTGGAGTACAAACCGGAAAAATGGCTGCAAAGATCTTAAGAGGAGAAGCAAAAGCATCAGAGATAGAGTATGAAACAGTGACAGAAAATCATCTTTATGTGAATAAGGCTGTTGCAAAAAGTCTTGGTATAGAGCTTACTGACGCGGTAAATGAACGCGCCGAATTTGTAGGAGAAGAATAAAGCTTAAAAATCGGAGAAGAGCAATGAATCTTGAAACAGTAATAGGAGCATTAAATTTGGGCAGCATTTATGCCGTAATGGCTCTTGGAATATATATAACATATAAAATACTTGATTTTCCGGATCTCACAGTCGACGGAAGCTTTCCGCTCGGAGGAGCGGTAACCGCGGCAATAATAAACGCCGGAGGCAATCCTGCAGCAGCGATTGCGGCTTCGGCGATAGCAGGAACCTTTGCTGGGTTTCTTACCGGAGTTATTCATGTAAAATTAAAGATCCGAGATTTGCTTTCGGGAATAATAATGATGACAGCTCTTTATTCGGTCAATTTTATTATAGTAGGAAGTAAAGCTAGTTTGCCGGTAACAGGGAAGGACACTGTTTTTTCAAATAGTTTTACCCGTAATTTGTTTGGTGAAAAAGCGTCGGATAATGCACCGCTGCACAGCCTGTTTGACTTTAAAGAATTGATAACTGTAGTTATTTTTCTTATAGTATTAAAGGTATTGCTTGATTTATTTATGAAGTCAAAAAGAGGGTATTTGCTTAAGGCAATGGGTGACAACCCGACGGTTGTGGCGACTTTAGCTAAAAACGGAGGAAATGTAAAAATAATGGGACTTGCGATAGCAAATGCCTTTGTTTCAGTTTCAGGATCACTGTTTTGCCAGTATAATAAGACGTTTTTTCTGACAGACGGTACAGGCAAGATGGTTATAGGACTTGCCGCAGTTATTATCGGAATAAATATTTTCGGTAAAATACGGCATATTGCATCTACGACGGCGGTAATGATAGGAGCTGTAATATATACAGCATGTGTGACGCTTGCTCTTGCAAAATTCCCTGCAAATATAATGAAACTTGTCACTGCGGTTTTGTTTCTTCTTGTATTGGTTTTGGGGCAGGTTAAGATTGGAACGCTTAATTTTTCGTCAAAAAAAGGCGGTGACAAAAAATGATACAGTTGTGTGATATTTGTAAGAAATTCAATTCAGGAACGGTAAATGAGACTGTATTGTTTAATAATTTCAATTTCAAGGTAAATAAAGGCGATTTTATTTCTGTTATCGGAAGCAACGGAAGCGGAAAAACCACAATGCTTAATATAATCTGCGGAACTATTGGAGCAGACTCGGGAAAAGTTATCATAGGTGGACATGATATGACGCATAAGCCTGATTATGAACGGTATAAAAAGATAGGAAGGGTATATCAGAATCCGGCGCTGGGCACATGCGGGGATATGAATGTACTCGAGAATATGTCTCTTGCTGATAATAAGGGAAAAAGATTCGGGTTTTCTTCGGGAGTCAACAAAAAAAAGCTTGATTATTACCGGGAAATGCTTGGCACGCTTGGCTTAGGACTGGAAGATAAAATGTTTGTAAAGGTTGGAAGTCTGTCAGGAGGACAGCGGCAGGCAATGTCTCTTTTGATGTCGGTAATGACTCCGATAGAATGCCTTATTTTAGATGAGCATACAGCGGCGCTTGATCCAAAAACTTCGGAAATAATAATGCGGATTACCGATAAAATAGTAAAAGAGCGGGGATTGACGGCACTTATGGTTACGCACAATTTGAGATATGCCGTAGAATACGGCAACCGCCTTGTGATGATGCATGAGGGAAAATGCATAATGGATCACGCCGGAAAGGAAAAGGAGAACCTTGATACACAGGCTCTTTTGAAGACGTTTGAAGATATAAGTGTTGAACTTGGCAACTAAAGCACATGTACAGAAAATAGAAAAAACAGCTTTCCGGCATTTTAATTGCTATGGAAAGCTGTTTTTTTCTAAATTAAATTTTATTCTGTAAATTCGTAAGCGCTGACGGTATAATCATCATCGAAGATGACGATAAGATTTTTTTCGGATGAATCGTATATGTTCTTTTCAAATCTTTCATTATAATTTTTATATATCCACTTTTGCTTTAGATAAATATCAGGTGAGCCGAGCTTTTTAACCACTCTACCGGCGCTGTCTCCGATGCCTATTGCATTTGAGATACCTTCGTCTTTGTATCCTACCGTAACATGGAATTCTTCTTTGCCGTCTTTGTAATAGCCTACTACTTTATCGTTTTCAACAATTATATAAGAATCTCCGTAAAAGAATTGACCGCTTTCTTTTATATAAAAATCCGGAAAACCTAAAATATCAAAGGCATATTCAAGAGTGTCTCCAATAGTAACGTAATTTTCAAAGCTGCCGAAGATATAGTCGCCGGATTCTGATATGTAAGCTGAGCGATTGGTATTTAAAAGGAATGTATCAGCGGCTTTTGATTTTAAAAATACGTCGATTGCGGCAGAGGCAGCAATAATAAAAACGGCTGAAAGCATAAGTACAATACATATATTGTCAAACTTTCTTACGATCATACGCTTTTTCTCAAGCTTGGAGTTTACTATCATCTCACGGCCTCTTTCATCAGCAAGACCGATATTTATATCGTCGGGGCGATCTTTTACAATTCCTTTTTTAGTAAGATCGTTATAAACTTTTTGCTTGTCCGAAGAAGTCTTATCGATTTCCGTCATATATATTTTAGGCATTTTACTTATGCCGGAATATGCTGATGTTGATGAATCGTAAGTTATACGGCTGTGCCGTTTGCTTTTTAGTTTATTACCGGTAACGCTTTTGCGTTTAACCTTTGTTTTCGTTTTTTCTTGTCGCATATGGAGTGTCTGCCGGCAGAGAGGTATGACCGCTGTCATAATCTTTACCGTCTGCCGTTATGTATATTTCGTCAATGTCTTTGAAGACATTAAGTAGGACATCAGAAATACTGTCAAGAATGCTTGTTTCCTCGTATGAGCCTGTACCGTTTAGGGGAGCGGATTCTGATGAAAAGTCGATAATCATTTTGTTCCCATCAATTTTTATACTGTTAACAATTATTTTTGTGTTGATAAGTTCTGAAAGCTTTTCTATAAAAAATTCCGGCTCAACACTATTTTCAAAAGTTTTGGTTTCGGTAAATTCTTTTATAGAATCTTCAATGACATCATAATATTTTATTGTATATGTGATTTCTTCAGATTTTTGGTAATCATTAATGTCTTCTTCTCGTTTGTCTGTTCCAGAAGATGCTTGGGAAGACTCTTTATATTTTTCAGTATTATGTGTTTTTGAGCATGAAGCTGCAGAAACGACAGTCACAGCCAAAATCATCATAAGCATCACGATAATTTTACATTTACTATAAAACATAATTACCTCCTGAAAATAACATTTTTTACTATTTATATTATAAAGCCAATGTTTTAAAAGTTCAATAAGATTTTACTAAAAGTCGACAAAAAATATCATATTATGATAAATTATTATTTAAAATCACAGAAAATGATAAAAAAATATGTATAAATCAAGAATATATTGTAAGTAAATATTAAAATAAGTCTTTTTTTAATAAAAATTTTATTTTTGTTAACGCATTTACCTATAATGAGTGATATAATACGATCAACATATTACTGAGTTTTGGTTTTGACAATATAATTCACTGATAGTATAAAGGCACCAGCGGAGAAAGACGCATCAGCGTATTGTCCGCTGCATTCAGTCTATATGGGTTTTTAAATAATTTTTGAGAGTGGTTTTATATATGCCTGACAAAGCAGAAAAGGACTATACATTGTGGCAGCTGCCTATAACGGGCAGCTTTAAAAGCATGTCATATTGCATAAAGACAGCAGACAATCAGAGCTTTGTGATTGATGGGGGAGATTTACCTGAAGAGGGTTATCTATCTGCATTTATAAAAGAAAAGTTCGGTGGAAAAGTAGATGTTTGGTTTATAACTCATCCACATAAATCGCATACCGCAGCTTTTGCGGAAATCATCAGAAAAGGAATGATAATAGTAAAAAAGATCATTTATTCCTATGTTGATCCGGAGCTGGCGTTAAAATATGAACCAAGTAGCTTTTCAGATGTTGAAAATTTTAATAATGCTGTAAAAACTTCAAAAATTCCGTCAGTCAGAGTGAGAAACGGAGACCGACTCAAGTTCGGGAAAAATATTGTCAAGATTATAGGCGCGGAAATGCTGGATTCTGACAGAAATTATATAAATAATACCGGAGTTGTATACAAATTCAATTTTAAAACAGCGTCGGTTTTGTTTTTGGGAGATATCGGTAATGAGGCGGGATTGTCTCTTATGACGGCATTTAAAGACGAGCTGAAATGCGATATTCTGCAGATGTCTCATCATGGATATTACGGGGTTTCAAACGAGCTTTATGGAATGATATCACCGGACATATGCCTTTGGCCGACATGCAAAGAAATATGGCCTGACGGTTCAAATGTGCTGACGAGAGAAAGCAGAGATATAAAGAATACATATGAATATATGAATTCTGTAGGGGTTATAGAACACTATATTGCCGGTATAGACGGACTTACGGAAATAAACTTTTAATTATATAAAAATGAGGCTGCGTATAGATTTTACGCAGCCTCATTTGTTTTCATTTTTTTATAAAACTTTGAGCAAGTATTAAAAATCCTTAACGTTTTTTTGCTTTTTTTTGATGCCGAGAAGGGCAGCACCGATAAATCCGGCGTCATTTTTTAAATTTGCGATTCTAAGGGAGCATCTTCCGCTGAAATATTCGGATACGTATTTTAAAAGAACATCTTTTTCATTTGTAATTCCACCGGCGAGAACTATTTCGTCAGGAGCAAATATGTCAGCAATATTGTCTATACCGACTGATAAATATTTTGCATACTCTCTGATAACCTTTTCTGCGTCGCTGCATCCTTTTTCAACATATCTGAATACTGTTTTCCCGTCTGTTTTATCAATTTTGTCTTTCATTTCGCAGGCCATTGTTCCTGAGCCGTTTTTTATGGCTTCACGGGTCAATCTTATGAGCGCGGTTGCCGAAGCATACTGCTCAAAACATCCGCGTTTTCCGCAGCTGCACGGAAGTCCGTTTTTTTCAATTACCATATGGCCAATTTCGCCTGCCATGCCGTTGCTTCCGGAATATATTGTACCTTCTATTATTATACCGCCGCCTACTCCGGTTCCTAATGTCAAAGTAACGCTGTTTATTTTTTCTGAAGCTAAGGGATTACACATAAATTCTCCGTATGCTGCACAATTAGCGTCATTTCCGAGATACACGGTTTTGCCGGTATGGTCTGTTATGTATTCTGATACTTTTGTTTTTTTAAAAGGCAGATTGCTGGTGCCGTATATAATACCGTTTTTGTTGTCAACATATCCGGGAGAACCAATACCGACATAAGGGAAATCATATTTTGAAGAAAAACTGTTTACGGCGGAGCATATATCGTTAAGAAGTTCAGAATCAGAGTCTTTTTTCGTTGGGAAAGAAGCTTTTTCTATAATATTAAAATTCTCGTCAATGATGCCGTATTTTACGGCTGTGCCTCCTATATCTATGCCGAAATACATATTACATTACACCAGTCCTTTTTCAAATAAATTTCCACGTATTATTACTTTTTCTATATTAAAATTTTGATCGAGAATAAGGATATCGGCGCGTTTGCCGGGAGTTATGCTTCCGCAAACAGAATCGATACCGCAGGCTTTTGCCGGGGTGATAGAAGCCATTTTAAATGCGCTTTCTGGAGGAATGCCGAAGGATATAGCATTTACAGCGCATTTAAAAAGTGTAACCGTGCTTCCGGCGATTGTGCCGTCTTCAAGTCTTGCTTCACCGTTTTTTACGAAGAAAGGAAGATTAGCAAGAGTATATTTGCCGTCCGGCATGCCGGCGGCTCGCACTGAATCACTTATAAAAAGCATACGTTCATCCGAGAGCAACTTATACATAATTCTTATTATGGTTTTGTCAATGTGAAATCCGTCGCATATGAATTCGCAAAAAATATTGCTGTCAAGTGCGGCTCCGACGGCATTGGGAGCACGGTGATGAAGAGGGCGCATTGCGTTAAAGGTGTGAGTCATTACTGTGACTCCTTCAGATATGGCATTGACTGCTGATGCGTAATCCGAATCGGTGTGTCCCATTGCGACCGAGCAGACTTGTGAAGCTTTTGCGATAAAATCTATGGCACCGGGGAGTTCCGGCGCAAGGCTTATGAGCCTGATAGTATTATCGGATTCTTTGCAGAGGTTTAAAAATTCATTTATATCCGGCAGACGCAGACAGTTGATATTTTGAGCCCCTTTGTATTTTTCGGAAAAATAAGGTCCTTCAAGATGGATACCGCCTATTGAAGCGCCGGAAACGCCGTTTTTCTCTGCAGAGCATATATTTTTTACAGCGAGCAAAGTATCTTCAGGAGTATTGGATTCTATTGTTGCGAGATATGTTGTAGTACCGTTTTGCGCATAAAATTTTGACATGCGGTCGATAGAATCCAAGGAAAGCTTATCTGAACTGTCAAAACCGATACAGCCGTGAGTATGAATATCCACAAGTCCGGGCACGATTATTTTTCCTGAACAGTCAAGGATATTGTTTTCGGATGCGGATATTTTTCCAACGGACTTGATTATTTTGCCGCATATTTCAATATCAGAGTTTTCAAATATGAATTTGTCGTTAAGAACTTTAGCATTTTTCAGTATCATTTCCGTAGTATGCCTCCTTGTCACAGATTACAACAACATCGCGGTGAATGTTTAAAAGAGTTGCCGGCACGGCAGTATTTACCTTTTCGGAAAGAAGTTCTTTAATTACATGATGTTTGCTTGAGCCGCTTGCAAGCATAACTATTTTTTTTGATTTTAAAATAGTGGATACGCCCATTGTTATAGCCTTTTTAGGAACTTCATCAATCGAGGCGAAAAATCTTGAATTTGCGCTCAATGTACTTTCCGTCAGATAAGTGACATGGGTTTTCGTGTCAAGACTGTCATTGGGTTCATTAAAGCCTATATGTCCGTTTCTGCCAATTCCGAGAATTTGAAGATCTATTCCTCCGCAGTGGGCTATTGCGTTTTCATAATCTTCGCATTCCTTGTCGGGATCAAGTGTTTCTCCGTCGGGAATATGTATTTTTTGGGGATTTATATTTACGTGAGAAAAAAGATTGTCCCACATATAATAGTTGTAGCTTTCGGGATTTGATTTTTTTATCGGATAATATTCGTCAAGATTAAAAGAGGTTACAGAAGAAAAATCGATTTCGCCTTTTTTATACATTTCACATAGCTCGTGGTACATTCCTATAGGAGTAGATCCGGTGGCAAAACCGAGAACACAGTCTGGCTTTAGATTTATTTGACTTGCAATAAGCTTTGCGGCTTCTTTCGACATTTCGCAATAATTTTCACAAATGCTGATCCTCATTTTTTTCCTGCCTTTCAAAATAAATTTTAAATTCCGATAATATAAACTGCAAATTTTCATTATATTCGTCAACAATATTCTATATCAAATTATCCGCATTTTATTTGCACAAAATGTCATTAAAAATGCATAATATGTCAAAAATATATTGATTTTCAAATATTTAAAGTATATAATTGAGTAAACGTAAGAAAAGCGGAGAAAAATATGGGAAAGTATATAGGTACTGAACTTAAAGATGAGCTTGTTATACAAAAAGTGTATTCAATACACTATTTTGAATACGCGAGAGATTTTAGCTTTAAAGGCGAAAGCCATGATTTTTGGGAGTTTGTATATATAGATAAAGGAGAAGCGACAGTCACTGCGGGAGAAAGGGAATTAACTCTTACTCACGGCAATGTAATATTTCATAAGCCAAGTGAATGGCATAATATAAAATCGTCTGCGCCGTCAAACTCAGTTATAGTATCATTTGAGTGTCATTCTCCAGCAATGCGTTTTTTTGAGAATAAAATACTTACAGTAGGCAATATACAGAAAAAGATAATCTCAAAGATAATAGCAGAAAGAATAAATACATTTGAGCCGCCGTTAGGAGATCCGTATGCCGTAAAGCTTGTAAGAAGAAAGACAGCACCGATAGGATCTGAACAGCTTATAAAACAATATATATCAGAGCTTTTAATACTATTTATGCGAAATGATGACACTATGCAGATGACATCGTTTAAAAGTCATATTACGGATACGACATTTTTTGAGATAGAGGCATATATGGCGAAAAATATTAACAAATGTTTAACTTTAGCAGAGATAGCTGGAGTCGCAAACATAAGTGTATCAACGCTTAGAGATATATTCAGAACCAACGTATCCCGTGGAGTAATAGATTATTTTATTGATATGAAAATAGAAACAGCGAAACAATATATTAGGGAGGATAATTATAATATAACTCAAATAGCGGAACTGTTAGGCTATTCCGGACCTCATTATTTTTCAAGGCAGTTCAGACAAAAGACAGGAATGTCACCGCTTCAGTACTCAAAATCGATAAAATCTATGGTTAAAGAGAAAATCTAAGATTATTCTGCGACAAAATTTTACTTATTTTTTATAAATCTATTGACTTTTTATATATCAAAATGATAAAATTACAACGACGGCAAAAGAAATGCGCTGGATTTTATATAGTATATTTCGGAGGGAAATAATGAACATCGTATGTTTGGATCTTGAGGGCGTATTAGTCCCGGAAATATGGATAGCTTTTGCAAATGCGAGCGGCATACCGGAGCTAAAGCGCACGACACGCGATGAGCCGGATTATGATAAGCTTATGCACTGGCGTCTTGATATCTTAAAGCAGCATAAATTAGGACTTCGTGAGATACAGAATACTATAGCTTCTATAGATCCGATGCCTGGAGCAAAGGAATTTTTAGATGAGCTGAGGACTTTAACACAGGTAATAATACTGAGCGATACTTTTACACAGTTTGCAGCGCCGTTGATGAAAAAGTTGGGCTGGCCTACAATTTTCTGCAACACTCTTGTTGTAGAAGAAGACGGGAGTATATCTGGATATAAGATGCGCACGGCAGATTCAAAATACAGTACGGTAAAGGCATTGCAGTCGGTAGGATATGACACTATAGCTGCAGGAGACAGCTATAACGACCTTCGGATGATACGCGGAGGAAAGGCAGGATTTCTGTTTAAAAGTACTGAAAAAATAAAGAGCGAGAATCCTGATTTACCTGCATTTGATACGTTTGACGATTTGTTGGACGCCATAAAGACAAACCTTTAAATATTTTAACAGAAAAATAAAAGACGCCGAGAAACAGTAGTTTTTCGGCGTTGTGTGATAATAAGGCATATTTTGAAAGGAAGCGGATTTATGAGAAGAAAAGATAGGGAGATAACCGATCGTGAAAAAATATTAAAAATACTTGAAGAATTTAAGTGCTGTAGAATAGGTATAAATGACGGCGGAAAAGTATATATAGTTCCGGTGAGTTTCGGATTTGTTTGGGATAACAATAATATTTTTTTGTATTTTCACGGAGCAAATGCCGGAAGAAAGTATGATTTGATATCCAGAAGTCCGCAAGTAGGATTTGAAATGGACACATTTAAAGAATTGGTTATATCAGATAAAGCCTGTGGATATACAGCAAAATATTCAAGTATAGTAGGAGAAGGTAAAGCAGAGATAGTCAAGACATATGATGAAAAAATTGCCGGACTTACTGCAATAATGAAACAAAATACAGGAAAAAATAATTGGGAATTCGATGAAAAAAGCGTTTTAGATGTATGTGTTTTTAAAATTACAGTAGAAGATATGACATGTAAAGCTAATGAATGAAAGCTTTTCATAATCACAAAAATATATGTTGTAAAAATGATTAAATTATCGAATTGAGTGAATAAATAAAAAAATATGGGTAAAGATAAACAACAGAGCTAAAAAAATAAATAAAGATTAAGTGCATTGACTGTTTTTGGTAAAAAGCGACAAATAAGTATTTTTTTCATTTAAATACTTGACAAAGTAAAAGAAATGTGGTAATCTAATAAAGCCTTCCGCAAAGAGCGGAAGAGGGACCTTGAAAATTGAACAACGAAAGACGAGGAAAAAAGAACTCGTCAATTCCAAGAAGTAGAAGAA